>CAMBRI010000210.1 GCA_945870205.1 Sulfuritalea hydrogenivorans sk43H
CCGGTCATGAGTCGCGAGCAGAAGGGGTATTCGTGGGCGAACTCGGGCATGGCAAAGCGGCGCAGGTTGCTCATCACTTGCAGGATGTGCTGGTCGACGGTATAGACGTGGAACAGGTCGTGCTGCATCTGGCCGACGATGTGGCCGAAAGCCGGCAGGTAGCGGCCCAGGATGTCGAACTGGTTCATGCGTCGCATCGGGTGGATCAGGTGTTTTTGCTGGAACAGTTTGAGGAACAACCCGCGGTTTTCCGGATCGCGGCGAAACGAAGCATCGATCCCGCCCTGCGCGCGCCACAGGGCGCGCATGGTGCGCGGCGTCATGCCCTTGAGTTCCGAACGCTGCATTTGCAGCAGGAAGCATTCGAGCATGGCGCGTGGATGCTTGCGGAAGACGTCTTCCTCGCGCACGTCGAGCTGCTCGCGCACCATCTGGAAGTGCGTGTCGATGATGATGGGTGGCCCCTGCCTTGCTGGCAGCAGGCGGTCGGCAAGGACCTGCATTACCAGAGAATTGAGCTGGGTGACCAGCTTGGCGTTCTGGTAGTAGCGCTGCATCAGGACTTCCGAGGCGCGCTTGGCATCGGTCGCGGCGAGGCCCATGGCACCGGCCAGCTTTTCCTGGTGATCGAACAGCAGGCGGTCTTCGCGGCGTCCGGCCAGCAGGTGCAGTTCGATGCGCAGGTCGGAAAGCAGGCGGTCGACACGCTCGAACTGGCGTACCTCCGCCGGTGTGATCAGTCCGGCTTTGGCCAGCGATTTCCAGTCGTCGCCGATGCCCGCCGCGCGTGCCACCCACTGGATTATCTGCAGGTCGCGACGTCCGCCGGGGCTCTCCTTGCAGTTGGGTTCGAGGCTGTAGGGCGTGTCGTTGAACTTGGCGTAGCGCTCGGCCTGTTCCAGCTGCTTGGCGCGGAAGAAGACCGCAGGTTCCAGCGACGCGTTGTAGCTCTGCTCGAAATCCTCGTAGACCTCGCGCGAGCCTGTCAGGTAGCGGGCTTCAAGCAGCGAGGTCTTGACCGTGATGTCGCGTTCGCCTTCGTCCAGGCACTGGTTGACGCTGCGCACGCTGTGGCCGATGTCGAGTCCGATGTCCCACAACAGGCCGATCAGGCGTTCCAGTTGCTGGGCCGCAGCGGGGTCATTGGCGGTGCGTTCTTCATCGGGTACCAGGATCAGCAGGTCAATGTCGGACCCCGGGTAGAGCGCGCCGTGCCCGTAACCGCCGACCGCGACCAGGGCGCAGTTGGCTGGCATCGCGAGCGCCCCCCATACTTCCTGCAGCACCCCGTCGACCAGCGCGGAACGGCCGCCGAGCAGGGCGGGGCCCTGTTTATTCTGGTGCCAGGCGGCTGTCAGCGCCTGTTGCCCGGCGACCAGGCGCTGGCGCGCGACAGCAGCCAGGCTGCGCAGTTCAGTGGTGCCTTCGGCGGAAACGGGGGCTTGAGCCATGGGGCTCAGGGATTGATGCGGATGTGAGGCGGGCAGGGGGGGGCGCCGGCGGACATGGTCATCACTTCGACGCCGGTCTCGGTGACGCGAACCGTATGCTCCCATTGGGCGGAAAGACTGCGGTCTTTGGTGACGATGGTCCAGCCGTCGGGGAGCTCAGAAATGGCGGCCTTGCCGGCGTTGATCATCGGTTCGATGGTAAACACCATGCCCGGCACCAGCAACGGGCCATCGCTGGCCTTGCCGTAGTGCAATACCTGGGGCTCTTCGTGGAAGTGGCGTCCGATTCCATGGCCGCAGAATTCTCGTACCACCGAATAGCCGGCACCTTCGGCATGTTTCTGGATTGCCGCGCCGATCGTGCCCAGATGGACGCCGGGCCGCACCTGGGCGATGCCGACCCACATGCATTCATGTGTCATGGACACCAGGCGTTTGGCCAGGATCGATGTTTCGCCGACACAGAACGTGCGGCTGGTGTCGCCATGCCAGCCATCCTTGATAGTGGTGATGTCGAGGTTGACGATGTCGCCCTTTTTCAGCGCGCGATCGTTGGGCACGCCGTGGCAGACTTGGTGATTGACCGAGGCGCAGATCGATTTCGGGTAGGGCGAATAGCCCGGTGGCGCGTAATTGAGCGGGGCCGCAACGCAGCCCTGCACCTCGACCATATAGACGTGACAGAGTCGGTCCAGCTCGGCCGTGGTGATGCCGGGCTTGACGTAGGGCTCGATATAGTCGAGGACTTCGCCCGCCAGGCGACAGGCGACCCGCATCTCGTCGATGTCTTGGGCGGACTTTATGGATATGGCCATGAATGCTGGACAGGGTTGGGGATGGACATTTTAACCGCAGGCCGAGTGCGGTGCATTTTGCGTGCGGCAGGGGCATGCCCTCTGGCATGCGCCGCGTGGCGGCTTTCTGCGCGGGTGGTGCAGGATCGCCGGTGATGCCTCAGAAAAACAGGCGCTGGCCTTTCCGGAAAAACTCGACCGTGTAGGCAACCTGGCCCTCGGGGTATTCCTTGGTGGCAACCGATTTGCTCGCGACCTGATAGGCAAGATCGTCTGACAGGTGACCACAGTCGTCGGTCATTGCTTCCACGAGTCGACTCCCCGGGTAGGCGTTGAGCACCAGGTGGTAGGGCGGACAGGTGTCGCACATTCGGACCGACCCGACTATTGGCGAGCCGATGATGGTCGGGTCGTCCACAATCGGTGTCATGTAGCAGGGTCCGGCGTCCACCCCGATCGACAGGCCTATTCCGGTGGGTTCGTTGCGCATGTTGGCGACAAAGGCGGGGTAATAGTAGCCGCGGAAGTTGTCCATCACTGAGCAACAGAAATCCAGCACGGTGTCCATGTGCTCGGCAAACGGGTTTTCTATCAGCCAGTAGCAGATGAATCCGTCGCCGGTGAACTTGGCGAACCAGCCGCCGTGGTAGTGCAGGACGGTGCGGAATTCGGCGACGAAATCGTCAAGGATCTTCGCGTATTGCGCAATGTCGATGGATTCCTTGAGTACCGACGATGAACGCCGAATATCGACCGTCAGCACAATGGCTTCAATGGCCGATACTTCACTGATGGCATGCCTGATTTCCGGCGAAACATTGGTTTGTGTCGGATCGAAGCGATCGAGCGGAGCATGGCTGCGAAACTGCTGTTCGATACCGCCACTATCTACAACCAGGCGATTCGTGGCAAAAAGACTCACGGTTTGAATGTCCTCAAGGGAGGCCCGTCAGGCTTGTGCAGAAAGCCCCGGGCCGGCTATAATCGCGGGCTTGTCCGGGGTGGTCCCGGGCAAAATCCACACGCCCGGCGCCGATAGGGTGGCTTCCCGCAGAAGATCAGCGCGAAGCAGCACGGCCAGGCGGAGGTTTAACCCATATCGGAGATAGTCATATGAGCACAACCATGCGCCAGATGCTGGAGGCCGGAGTTCACTTCGGTCACCAGACCCGTTTCTGGAACCCCAAGATGGCCCCGTACATTTTCGGCCATCGCAACAAGATCCACATCATCAACCTCGAAAAGACCCTGGGAAAATACCAGGAGGCGACCGCATTCGTGCGCAAGATGGCAGCCAAAAAAGGCACCATCCTGTTCGTCAGCACCAAGCGCCAGGCGCGCGAAATCATCGCCGAAGAAGCTCAGCGTTGCGGCATGCCTTATGTCGATGACCGCTGGCTGGGCGGCATGATGACCAACTTCAAGACGCTCAAGCTTTCCGTCAAGCGCCTGAAGGACCTGGAAGCCGCCATGGCGGAAGGCAACTTCGAGAAGTTGTCGAAAAAGGAAACCCTGACCCTGCAGCGCGAGATGGACAAGTTGAAGAAGTCCATCGGCGGCATCAAGGACATGGGCGGCCTGCCCGATGCGATTTTCATCATCGACGTGGGTTATCACAAGATTGCCATTACCGAAGCCGGCAAGCTGGGCATCCCGGTGATCGGCGTGGTCGATACCAACCACTCCCCGGAAGGCGTCAGCTACGTGATTCCGGGCAATGACGATTCCTCCGGCGCGATCCGCCTTTATGCGCGCGGCGTCGCCGATGCCATTCTCGAAGGCAAGAGCCAGGGCATCAACGAAGTGGTGCAGCAACTTGCCGGCGACGACGAGTTCGTCGAAGTCGAGGACGTAGCCGAGTAAAGGCCTGAACCGCAGGGGCACAGAGACACAGAGAACTTCAAAAATCTGTGCTTTTCTCCGTGCCTCTGTGTCTCTGTGGTGGCAGTATTTGAATCTGGAGTAAGCACAATGGCGGACATTACCGCAAGCATGGTCAAGGAACTGCGCGAGAAGACCGACGCGCCGATGATGGAATGCAAGAAGGCGCTGACCGAAGCGGCTGGTGACATGACGAAGGCCGAAGAAATCCTGCGCGTCAAACTGGGCAACAAGGCCAGCAAGGCCGCAACCCGCATTGCCGCCGAAGGCGTGGTAGCGATCCACATTGCTGGCGACGGCAAGTTGGGCAGCATTTTCGAAATCAACAGCGAGACTGATTTCGTTGCCAAGAACGATGAATTCCTCGCGCTGGCCGCCGGCTGTGCGCGTCTGGTTGCCGAGAAGAATCCGGCCGACGTAGCGGCACTGTCTGCATTGCCCATGAGCGAGGGCACGGTCGAATCCACCCGCACCGCGCTGGTGGGAAAGATCGGCGAGAACATGAGCATTCGCCGCTTCGTGCGTGTCGAGGCAAAGGGCAAGCTGGCGTCCTACATCCACGGCGGTTCGAAAATCGGCGTGCTGGTCGATGTGGTTGGCGGCGACGAACAACTGGCCAAGGATCTGGCCATGCATATCGCCGCTTCGAAGCCGAAGTCGCTGGATTCTTCCGGTGTTTCTGCCGATCTGCTCGATACCGAGCGACGCATTGCCATCGAAAAAGCGCGTGAAGCCGGCAAGCCGGAAGCGATGCTGGAAAAGATCGCCGAAGGCACAGTGCAGAAATACCTCAAGGATGTCACCTTGCTGGGTCAGGTCTTCGTCAAGGCGGAAGACGGCAAGCAGACCATCGAGCAACTGCTGAAGGCGAAGGGTGCCTCGGTGGCCAGCTTTGCGCTGTTTATCGTCGGCGAGGGCATCGAAAAGAAGGTCAATGACTTCGCTGCCGAAGTGGCTGCGCAGGCGGCGGCCGCTGCCGGCAACAAGTAAGCGTACGGCAAGCCGATGACCGCGCCGAAGTTCCGCCGCATACTGCTCAAGCTGTCGGGCGAAGCGCTGATGGGAGATGATGCCTATGGCATCAACCCGTCGATGTTGGCGTCCATCGTGGCGGAGATCAAGGCGGTAACCGATCTCGGTGTAGAGATTGGCATTGTCATCGGCGGCGGTAACATCTTTCGAGGTCTTGCCGGAACCGCCACGGGCATGGATCGCGCCACGGCCGATTACATGGGCATGCTGGCGACGGTAATGAACGCCATGGCGCTGTCGGATGCCATGCGCCAGGCAGGCATCAATGCCCGCGTGCAGTCGGCGCTGAACATCGAACAGGTGGTCGAGCCCTATATCCGTGGAAAGGCTATCCGTTATCTGGAAGAGGGCAAGGTAGTGATTTTCGGCGCCGGGACCGGCAATCCGTTTTTCACCACCGATACGGCCGCGGCGCTGCGCGGCTCGGAAATCGGCGCCGAAATGGTGTTGAAGGCGACCAAGGTGGACGGCATCTATACGGCCGACCCGAACAAGGATCCCGCGGCGACCCGTTTTGCCCGCATCAGCTTTGACGAGGCAATTGGTCGCAATCTGGCGGTGATGGACGCGACGGCGTTTGCGCTGTGTCGCGACCAGAAACTGCCGATCAACGTGTTCTCGATCTTCAAGGCCGGAGCGCTGAAGCGCGTGGTGATGGGAGAGGACGAGGGCACACTGGTTCACGTTTAGGACTTTAGGAGTTGGGCATGATTCCCGAACTGAAGAAGACGTCTGAACAGAAGATGCAGAAAAGCCTGGATGCGCTCAAGGCCGACTTGGCCAAGGTGCGCACCGGACGGGCGCACACCGGCATCCTCGATCATGTGCATGTCGATTATTACGGCTCGCCCGTGCCCATCACCCAGGTTGCCAACGTCACCCTGATCGATGCCCGCACGATCGGTGTGCAGCCATGGGAAAAGCCGATGGTGGCCAAGGTGGAGAAGGCGATCCGCGATTCCGACTTGGGCCTCAATCCATCGACCCAGGGCGAACTGATTCGCGTGCCGATGCCGGCCCTGACCGAAGAGCGGCGCCGCGATCTGATCAAGGTGATCAAGCATGAGGGCGAAAACGCCAAGGTGGCGATTCGCAACTTGCGGCGCGATGCTATATCGCATCTCAAGGATGCCCTGAAGAAGAAGGAAATCTCGGAGGACGATGAGCGTCGTGCCCTGGACGACATGCAGAGGCTCACCGACCGCTATGTCGCTGAAGTGGACCGGGCGCTGGCGGACAAGGAGAAGGACCTGATGGCGATCTGATTCCGGGTCGCGATCGAGGCAATACCGCATTGTTATGCCTGGATTTGCGTCCGGGATCTGAGAGGGTGTCATGTCAGGAAAATTCACCAGCTCGACGCAGGCAATTCCGAACGTGGGGAATGTGCCGCGGCACATCGCCATCATCATGGACGGCAACGGACGCTGGGCCAAGAAGCGCTTCATGCCGCGCGTTGCCGGGCACAAGCGTGGCGTCGAAACGGTACGTGCGATGGTCAAGGCCTGCATCGCGCGTGGCGTGGAATACCTGACGCTGTTCGCCTTTTCGTCGGAAAACTGGCGTCGTCCCGCAGAGGAAGTGTCTTTCCTCATGAATCTTTTCATCAGCGCCTTGCAGGGTGAAATCGGCAAGTTGGATGCCAACGGCGTGCGGCTTAAGGTGGTCGGCGATCTTTCCGCCTTCGAGCCGCGACTGGTCGCACTGATCCGCGAGGGCGAGGCCAAGACGGCCAACAATTCGCGTCTGACCTTGACCATCGCCGCCAACTATGGCGGGCGCTGGGACATCCTGCAGGCCATGAATCAGTTGGCACTTGCGCATCCCGAAAAAGTAGGCTGCTTTGGCGAGGCCGACCTGGCGCCTCACCTGATGATGGCCTATGCGCCGGAGCCGGACTTGTTCATTCGCACCGGCGGCGAACAGCGCATCAGCAACTTCCTGCTCTGGCAACTGGCCTATAGCGAACTGCATTTCACCGACATCCTGTGGCCGGATTTCGACGATTCGGCGCTGGATACAGCGATTTCCTCGTATTGCCGGCGCGAACGACGCTTCGGGCGCACCAGCGAACAGGTAGTCGAGCAGGTACGCGCCGTGAATCACGTGCAGAGCGCCGTCGGCGACGATGCTTAAGACGCGGGTCATTACCGC
>CAMBRI010000211.1 GCA_945870205.1 Sulfuritalea hydrogenivorans sk43H
GCGGCACGGCGCGCCATGCCGTAGCTCATGAAGGAAGCCGGCGTCGCACCGCCCGGGGTGATGCCCATCCAGCAGCCGATCAGCACCGAGCGGATGAAGGTGCGCCAGTACTTGATCAGCTCCTTCCAGGTCTGCCAGACGATGCGGAAATTGATTTTCGCCGATTTGCCCTTGAAGGCGAGGCCTTCCTCCATGGTCAGCAGGATTTCGCCGATGCCGAACAGGCCGATCACCGCGATCAGGAAGTCGAAGCCCTTGAGCAATACCGGGAAGCCGAAGGTCATGCGCAACTGGCCGGTCACCGAATCCATGCCGACGGCCGCCAGCGCGAAACCCAGCATCATCGCTGCCAGCGTCTTCATCGGCGGCTCCTTGCTCATGCCGAGGAAACTGCAGAAGGTCAGCATCTGTACCGCGAAGAACTCGGGTGGACCGAACTCCAGCGCGAACTTCGCCAGCAGCGGGGCGAGGAAGGTGATGGCCAGCACGGCGAACAATGCGCCGACGAAGGACGAGGTGAAGGCCGCCGTCAGCGCCTCGGCGGCGCGGCCCTGCTGCGCCAACGGAAAGCCGTCGAAGGTGGTGGCCACCGACCAGGGCTCGCCCGGGATGTTGAACAGGATGGAGGTGATCGCTCCGCCGAATAGTGCGCCCCAGTAGATGCAGGAGAGCATGATGATGGCGCTGGTGGGGTTCATCGAGAAGGTCAGAGGCAGCAGGATCGCCACGCCGTTGGCGCCGCCGAGGCCGGGCAGCACGCCGATCAGGATGCCGAGCAAAAGTCCGACCAGCATGAAGCCGAGATTGGGCAGCGTCATGGCGACGCTGAAGCCCTGCATCAGGCTGTTGATTTCATCCATCTAGTCCTCCGCCGGGCAGCCCCAAGGGGGACGGCGCCCCCCCGTGGGGGGCAGCGAGTTGCTGTTACGAGCGTGGGGGGCCATTCTTCTAGAACCCCAGCCAGGCTTCGATCGGCCCCTTGGCCAGCGGCACCAGGAACCAGCGTTCGAAAATAAGGAAGAACACCACCGGCACGCCGATGGCCGTGGGAACGGTTTTCAGCCAGCCGAAGTTGCCGTGACGGCGCATGAAGAATCCAATCAGCAGCGCTCCCGGGAGATAGAGCCCGAGATAGGGTACCGCGACGATGAATATCGTGGTTGGCACCAGCATTGCCCTGACGTCGCGCAGTTCGCTCCATTGCGAAAACAGCTTGGTTTCCTTGCGCCACCCCAGCAGTGCCTGCAGCAGGATCCAGCCGGCCGAGAAACTCAGCAGGATGCCGATGAAGAAGGGGAAATAGCCGGCGCGCGGGCCGTCGTCGGCCCACTCGATGCCGACGCGCAGGCTATCCACGATCACGATCAGCCCACAGACAAGCAGCAGCAGGGCGACTCCCGTCTCCGGGATACGCCGGTTGAGCCCGGCGGCTTCGTTCTGCGGCTCCACGTCTACTTGGCGAGGAAGCCGGCGTTCTTCATCAGGCTCACATGCTGGGCTTCGGTCTTGGCCACCCAGTCGGCGAATTCCTTGCCGCTCATGAAGGTCTGGTTGAAGGCACCCTTCTCCATGAAGTCCTTCCATTCCGGCAGGCCCTGGACCTTCTTGAACAGGTCGACGTAGAAGGCCACCTGCTCCGGCGTCACGCCGGGCGGCATGAAGATCCCGCGCAGCATCAGGTATTCGACGTCGATGCCGGCCGACTTGCAGGTCGGCAGGTCGCCCCAGGATTGCGTCGTCGTCACCTTGGCCTTGTAGGGCATGGGCTTGCTGTCCATCACGCACAGGGCGCGCAGCTTGCCCGAACGCCAGTGCGCCTCGGCTTCGATCGGGTTGTTGACCGTGGAATCGACATGCTTGCCGACCAGTTGCACGGCGACATCGCCGCCGCCCTTGAAGGGGATGTAGGTGATCTTCTTGCCGGCGGCCTTTTCCACCAGCACGGTGATCAACTGGTCTTCCTGCTTGGAGCCGGTGCCGGCCATCTTGAACTTGTTGTCGGTGCCGGCCCTGACCGCGTCCAGATACTCTTTCCCTGTCTTGTAGGGGGTCTCGGCATTGACCCACAGCACGAACTCGTCGAGCGCCAACATGCTGACCGGTGTCATGTCGCGCCAGTTGAAGGGCACGGCGGTGGCCAGCGGCGTGGTGAACAGGTTGGACAGGGTAATGACGATCTTGTGCGCATCGCCCTTGGCGCCCTTGATTTCAAGGAAGCCCTCGGCGCCGGCACCTCCGGACTTGTTGACCACCACCAGCGGCTGCTTCATCAGCTTGTGCTTGGCGATCACGCCTTGCAGGAAGCGCGCCATCTGGTCGGCGCCGCCGCCGGTGCCGGCCGGAACGACAAATTCGACGGGCTTGGTCGGTTCCCAGGCCAGGGCCGAGGAAGCACTGAGAAAGGCCGTCGTTATGCCAAGGGCAGCAAGCCACTTGTTCAGTGCAAAGGATTTTGTACGCATTGATATCTCCCTATTTCTTTGTTGAAACTCTGGCCCGGGCGCAGCGCGCCCGACCTCCATTCCTGAATCGGAATCAGCCCAGGCCGAGCTTCTGTGCCAGGCCGATGCGCTGCAGCTTGCCCGTCGCACCTTTGGGAATCTCGGGCAGGATCAGGATCTTCTTCGGCACCTTGAAATCCGCCACGCGGGTGCCGATGAACTGCTGCAATTCCTTTTCGGTGACGGTGGCGCCTTCCTTGAGCACCACGGCGGCGGCGACTTCCTCGCCAAGCTTGGCATGCGGCATGGCGAAGCACACCACTTGCGCCACAGCGGCATGGTCCATGATGATCTCATCGATCTCGCGCGGCGAAATCTTCTCGCCGCCGCGGTTGATGATTTCCTTCAGGCGGCCGGTGAGCGCGACGTAGCCGTCGGCATCCTTGATGCCCTGGTCGCCGGTGCGAAACCAGCCATTGGTGAAGGCCTCGGCGTTCGCCTTGGGATTGTTTTCGTAGCCGGCCGTGACGTTGGCGCCGCGGATGACGATTTCTCCGACCGTATTTCGCGGCACGATGTTACCCGCCTCGTCCATGATATCGACATCAGGCCCCGCCGCCAGTCCCACGGTACCGGGCTTGCGCGCTTTGGGCGGCAGCGGATTGCTGGCCATCTGGTGCGCAGCTTCGGTCATGCCGTAGGCCTCGATCAGCGGCGCATTGAAAATCGCTTCCAGTTCGCCGATCACTTGCGGCGGCATCGAGGACGAGGAGGAGCGCAGGAAGCGCAAGGGATTCCTGGCAATGATTTCCTTGTTGCGCGGCGCGCGCGAAACGATGGTCTGGTGCATGGTCGGCACCGCCGTGTACCAGGTGGGATGGCACTCGTCCATCCAGGCGAAGAACTTCAGCGCATCGAAGCCCGGCGAGCAGAACACCTGGGCGCCGGCCGAGAGCGGCGCGAGGATGCCGGCTATCAGACCATGGATGTGGAACAGCGGCATCACGTTCAGGCCGCGATCGGCCGGCGTGAAGGCCAGGGTGCGACAGATGTTCTGCGCCGAGGCGCAGACATTGCGCTGCGACAGGGGAACGATCTTCGGCCGCGAGGTGGTGCCGGAGGTATGCAGCACCAGCGCCACGTCATCAGCCTCGGCATAACCGGGATTCGCGGCAGCGCTTGCCGCGCCGCCGACAGGTGCGACAAGGTCGAAATCGCCGGCAGCGCCGTTGGCGGCGGCCACCAGTTCGACAATGCGCACGCCCAGCTTGCGCGCCACTTCGACGGCGGGCGATTGCGAGCCACGTTCAACGATCAGGATCTTCGCGTTGAGGTCGTTCAGATAGAACTCGAACTCTTCGCCGCGGTAGGCAGGATTGAGCGGGGCGGAGGTCGTGCCGGAGGCGACGGCGATGAAGCAGGTGGCCATTTCGGGCCCGTTGGGCAACACGATGGCCACGCGGTCATTGCGGCCGACGCCCAGCGCATTCAGGCTGGTGATCGTCTTGCCGACCAGGGCGCGCAGTTGCCCGTGGCTGAGTGCCGGACGGCCCGGCGCGCTGATGGCGGGCGCAGAGTCGTCCCCAGAGGCGAACAGCGCTTTGAAAGTTACGGCGTCAGACATGAAATCTCCCTTGGAGCCACTGCGGTGGCGTTCTCAGCGCGATGCTGGCAAAGCTGTGGATTCTGCCGAAAACGGCACGATGCAAATGGCAAAGTTTAAATATGCTGATTAGGGTTTCTTATGCGGTCTGCAGCATAATTTCTGGAACTGTCAAGAATCGGTCAGCGGCGACTTTGCTTCATTCGGCCTCGACGCCGAGTTGCTGCACCCAGCCCAGGGACTCGGACAGGATTTCGCCGAGCAGGCCGAGCGTGGCAATCGACCCGTAATTGGCAAGCAAGGCGGTGGTGCCGGCGACATCGTTGTCATCGTAGCGCACGGTGAGAGCGTACAACTGCCCGAGCGTGCCTTGCTTGTGGGTCAATGCCAGACGGACGTCGTTCCCGACGGAGATCTGCGCCAGCACATCGGTCATCGACATGCCCAGTGCGGCGGGCACCACCGACATGAGGCCGGTGATGAAGGCCGGGTCGCGCAGTTCCCTTTGGCCGGGCAACAATCTTTCGACCAGCAGTTCCATGAAACGACCCCGCAGGGCCGCCAACTGCAGCAGGGGATTGTGGGCAATATCGCTGTTCGTGCCCTGGTTGAAAAGCAGCAACTGCAGCCAGCGCTGCAACTGGCGACGTCCCAGCAACTGGATGGCATGACGCACCGAGGTGATGCGGTTGCGGGCGCCGACGCCAACCGAGTTGGTCAGACGTAACAGGTTGATCACCAGCGCCGGTTCCGTGCGCAAGGCGGCATCAAGGCGAGCGCCGTCGGCCTCATCGGCCACCAGCTTGATCAGGCGCAACAATCCCTGGGTCGAAACTTCCAGCTTGCGCCCTTCGACAATGACCGGTTTGGCGAAGTAGTAGCCCTGAAATAGATGGAATCCAAGCAGGCGGCACAGCTCCATTTGCGACGGCGATTCGACCTGGGCGGCAATCAGCGTGCAGCGGGTGGTGAGCAGTCCGCGCACCAGGGTTTGCAGGCGATCGCCGGCGAGACCAGCAATACCGACCTTGACCCAGGTGGCAAGCTCGACCAGAGGCCAGAGAGCCTCGCCCGTGTCAGTGATTCCGCAAAGCGCGAAGGCATAGCCCTTCGTCTTGAGTTCGCGACAGCGCGCTGGCAGGGAGGGCAGAACAAAAGCGGCGACATCGATTTCGAGCACCACTATGTCTGGCGGCAGTAATTCGACCAGATCGCTCTCGAGAAATTGCGCGTCGACATGGATGAAGGCGCGCACCTGACCAAAGACATTGGCCAGGCCAAGCTCGGCAAAGGCCTTGCAGACGACATCGGCGGTGGCCGCCGTGGCGCTATCGGCGCCGGCAGGACTCTCCTTCGTGGCGCAGAACATCAGTTCATAGCCGGCCAGGCCCTGGTCCTTGTCGAGGATCGGTTGGCGGCCTATGAATACTTCGCGCAGTTGATCGCGCGATTCGGTTGCTGGATCACTCATCAGTGCAAGACGGAGGGTCAGTACAGACGAAGGCCGGTACTAATTCCGGCAGTGGATGGCAATGCAATGGTATCTCACGCGGATATCGGCATCGACTGCAGCGGTCGCAATCAAAAAAAACGCGGAGAAACACTCCGCGCCCTGCTGATAAATTCCCCCGCGAGTGCCGTTTGGCCGGCATCCTGAACCTGGGTTCAGAGAGGCCACTTTCCTGCCGCTTCAGGTTCGCTCACTGGGAGCGATCACAACAGCGGCGTCTTTGGGCGGTGACCGTTGCCAATGGATATTGGTTCAAGAAATGTATGGCCTTGGCGAACACCGCAGGGGAACCCTGGGAAGCCAGGCGATTCATTTGCAATTCGGCGGCGGGAAGCGGTACAAACAGCGATCAGAACAACTGTTCGTGCTGCGCCAGCGATTCGTCGAGCTTGGCTTCGATGAAATTTATTCTACGCTGAATCGATTCGCTTTCAAGTGCCGCCGCAACATTTTCCGGTGTGTTTTTTGCGGCGAGTAATTCGTGGGCGAGATTAAGGGCCACCATCACCGCGACGCGTTCGCCAGCACCCCGTGTCTTGTCGCCGGCCTCCTTGAATTTGCCGTCGAGAAAAGCCACGGCGGCCGTCAGCGATTCACGCTCGGCGGGTTGGCAGGCAACGCGATATTCCTTGCCCAGCAGTTTTACTTCAAGGGTGTTGCTCATTCCTCGGGCAATCGGGTCACGAGGGTTTCAAGGCGCTCGCGCGTGATGTCGATTTTCTTTGTCAGCGCTGCTTTTTCCGCCTCGAGCCCGGCGACGTGGGCGCGCAGGGCCTGATTCTCGCCGCGCAGACTGGCACACACGGCCACTATCTGGTCGACCTTGTGCTCTAGGTGATCGAAGAAAACGCTCATGGGGTCAAGTTTCCGGGAAAAGTGTAATCAGGTCAAGCAACAAGCTTACAAACTGAATGTGCTTTGGTTACAGCGTAAGGCCTGCCGCTGCGAATGCAGGATTGTGCTGAAACTTTGCTTCGCGCCGTTTTCGCCCGCATCGCGGGTAATTTATCCCCGTCTGGCAAAATGCCGCATGCTCACTGAAGCCTTCTCTCCGACCGGCCTGCGTCGCGCATTGGTAATCAAACTGCGACATCACGGCGATGTCCTGCTCGCTGCTCCGGTGATTTCCATGCTGCAGCGCGTCGCTCCGCAGTGCGAAGTGGATGCGCTCGTGTATGCCGATACGGCGCCCATGCTCGAAGGCCACCCGGCGTTGGCGCAACTGCATCTGATAGACCGCAACTGGAAGCGGCAGGGGCCATGGAATCAGGCCGCCGCCGAGTGGCAGTTGATCACCGAGTTGCGGGCGCGTCACTACGATCTTGTCGTGCATCTGTCGGTGCATACGCGCGGGGCTTGGCTAGTGCGCCTGCTGCAACCGCGCTGGTCGGTGGCGCCAAGATTTCGCACCGGATTCTGGGCCGGCAGCTTTAGCCACCTTTATCCGGCGCAATCGAATTCGCAACGGCACACCGTCGAAACCAACCTCGACAGCTTGCGGGTGCTGGGTCTGGGGCCGACGGCCGCGGACAAGCGCGTGATCATGGTTCCGGGCGAGAAGGCCGCAACGCGTGTCGCAGGATTGCTGGCGCAGCACGGCCTGGTCGCCGGCGGCTTCATCCATGTCCATCCCGCCTCGCGCTGGGCGTTCAAGTGCTGGCCCGCAGAGCGGGTGGCGGCTATGTGCGACGAACTGACGGCGAAGGGCTGGCCGGTAGTGCTGACTTCTGCCCCGGAAGCAAACGAAACAGCG
>CAMBRI010000212.1 GCA_945870205.1 Sulfuritalea hydrogenivorans sk43H
ACCGACATCGTGCGCGACACCCTGGCCAACATCCAGGCCAAGACCGGGCGCACAGCCGCCGAAGCCACGGCCGAACTGGTCAAGCACAATCCGCAAGGCCGCCTGGTGCAGCCCGACGAAGTTGCCAGCGCCGTCCTGTGGCTGTGCCAACCCGGATCGGCGGCCGTCACCGGGCAGGCAATTTCGGTCTCCGGCGGCGAAACAACTTGAGATCAAACAGGGAACAACGATGAGCGACAAAAGCTACCTGGACTGGCCATTCTTCGATGCCAAACACCGCCAGCTCGCGGCGGATCTCGAACGCTGGGCTAGCGACAACATCAGCGACGAGCACCACAGCGACACCGACGCCGCCTGCCGCGACTTCGTGGCGCGCCTCGGCGCCGCCGGCTGGCTGCGCTATGCCGTTGGCGGCACGGCCTTTGGCGGCAAGTACGACGTCATCGACACGCGCGCCATCTGCCTGCTGCGCGAGACGCTGGCGCGCCATTCCGGGCTGGCCGATTTCGCCTTCGCCATGCAGGGCCTCGGCTCCGGTGCCATCACGCTGCACGGCTCGACGGAACAGAAGCAAGGCTATTTGACGAAAGTCGCTACCGGCACCGCAATCGCCGCATTTGCCCTGTCGGAACCGGGTTCGGGTTCCGACGTCGCTGCCATGAGCTGCGCCGCGCGCCTGGATGGCAACCACTACGTACTCGACGGCGAAAAGACCTGGATCTCCAACGGCGGCATTGCCGATTTCTATGTTGTCTTCGCCCGCACTGGCGAGGCGCCGGGCTCGCGCGGACTGTCGGCCTTCATCGTCGATGCCACCACGCCGGGGCTGGAAATCGCCGAACGCATCAACGTCATCGCCCCGCACCCGCTGGCGCGGCTTCGCTTCAGCAACTGCCGGATGCCAAAGAGTGCCCTGCTCGGCACGCCCGGCCAGGGCTTCAAGGTGGCCATGCAGACACTGGACATCTTCCGCACCTCGGTCGCCGCCGCCGCCCTGGGTTTTGCCCGGCATGCGCTGGACGCATCGCTCGCCCGCGCCACCCAGCGCCAGATGTTCAACCAGGCGCTGGCCGATTTCCAGATCACCCAGACCAAGCTGGCGCAGATGGCCACCGGCGTCGACATCTCCGCGCTGCTGACTTACCGCGCCGCATGGCAGCGCGACCAGGGGCAGAACGTCACGCGCGAGGCCGCCATGGCCAAGATGACCGCCACCGAAACCGCGCAGCAGATCATCGATGCCGCGGTGCAGATCTGGGGCGGCCTGGGCGTGGTCAGCGAGCATCCGGTCGAAAAGCTCTACCGCGAAATCCGGGCGCTACGCATCTATGAGGGCGCCACCGAAGTCCAGCAGCTCATCATCGCGCGGCAGACCCTGACGGCCTGGGAAGCGCAGGCCGCGGATTAGAAACCCGGAGCCGGCGTGGCCCGGCCTCCTGCGCATCGCGCTCCCTGGTATTTGACGCGGTGCAGCTAATGCACTGCGTCATGACTTGTTCACAAAAGAGTCCTATAAGGAAGGTGAGCCAGGATCGCGATGGCGAAACCAGGAGGACTGAAAAATGACTTGGACTACATTGCACGACAAGGCGCAGCAATTGGGGTTCGAACTTGTATGTCATACGCGGGCCGGCGAAGGCGGCGGCTGCATTGCCGAATTATCATCGCCACCGCAGAACGACGGCTCGTGGGTATGCATCGGCAGTTACGGCCAGATGGCAGGATTGTGGGCGCAACCATTGACCGAGCAGGCGCGCGCGCTGACTCCCGATCGCATCGCGGCGATGATCTCCGACTGCTGCCGGCACGTCGAGACCATGGCCGACCACGACGAAGAATTTCAGGCTCACCTGGCGCCCATGAGTTCCGTGATCGCCCATTCAGACCACGGTCGAATGCCTGCCTGAAACTTGGCGCGCGGGGGGGGTTACAAACTGGATTACCCCCCAGACCTGCTTGATCCGATTGAACCGTCAGGCGCGAGGTGCGTCGCGCGGTATCGACAACCACTTCAGCAAAGTCTCGAACAACACATCAGGGTCGACGGGCTTGGCGATATGGTCGTTCATGCCGGCGTCGATACAAACCTGTCGATCTTCGCCGAAGGCATTGGCGGTCATGGCAAGAATCGGCGTGTGCTCGTAATCGGGCAGGGTCCGGATCTGCCGCGTGGCATCCAGGCCGTTCAGTTTTGGCATCTGCATATCCATCAGGATCAGGGCGTAGCGGTGGCGTCTGGCCAGCGCCACGGCAACCGTGCCATCCTCGGCGACATCGACGACGAGGCCGACATCCTCCAGCACGCCGCGCGAGACCTCTTGATTGACCGGCTCGTCTTCGGCCAGCAGCAGGCGTGTGCCGGCAAAACGCTTTCTCAGGCGGGCTTCGGCACTTTCCTGGGCAAAAGTCGGCGCCAGCGAGACCGCAGCCGATGCCTTGCCCAGTCGCACCGTGAACCAGAAGGTGCTGCCCTGGCCGACCTGGCTCACCACCCCGGCATCGCCGCCCATCATCGCGGCCAGCCGCTTGTTGATCGCCAGACCCAGGCCGGTACCGCCGTACTTGCGTGTCATCGAACCATCGGCCTGCTCGAAGGCAGTGAACAGGCGGGCCTGATCCTCGGTGGAAATGCCGATACCGGTATCCTGCACCTCGAAGCGCAGCAGCACGTCGGTCGCGCTTTCCTCGACCAGGCGGGCGCGCACGGTGATAGCGCCTTGCTCGGTGAACTTGAGCGCATTGCCGGTAAAGTTGAGCAAGATCTGGCCCAGGCGCAGGGGGTCACCCAGCCATGACCGGCGGGCGATTTCGGGCGCCATGTCGATATGCAGTTTCAAGCCCTTGTCGTTGACCCGCTGCCAGATCAGGCTCATCAGGTTTTCCAGCACCGTACCGAACTTGAAGGGCACCTGCTCCAGCGTGAGGCGATCGGCTTCGATCTTGGAAATGTCAAGAATGTCGTTGATGACGTTGAGCAGATGGTGAGAGGCCTGGGCGATCTTGCCGAGTTGGTCGCGCAACTTGGGATCGTCGGCATGGCGCAAGGCCAGGCCGGTGAGGCCCATGATGCCGTTCATCGGCGTGCGCAACTCGTGGCTCATGTTGGCCAGGAAGGTGCTCTTGGCACGGCTCGCCGCTTCGGCAGCGCGGGTTGCCCCGACCTCGCGCAGATGGCTGCGCAGCTGCCGGTAGAGCAAGCCGCCAAAGGTGATCAACACCACCAGGGCGAGCGCACTCGCCACGAGCAGAGACTGCCGCCAAGCCTGCAGATAGTCATCGACGGCGCGTCCGGTGATCACCACGAACGGATAATCGGCCAGACGCTTGTAGGCATAGAGCCGCTCGATGCCGTCGGTCTGGGCGACGAACTTCAGCGTGCCGGCGGCGCCGCCGGCTTTAAGCTGCTGGAGGAGCGGGTGGCTGGGTTTCAGCGGGACGTTGAGGTCATCAACTTTCAACGGCCAGCGGGCGAACAATGCACCGTCTTGCGCGCCACGCAGAGCTGTGGCGCCCTTGGTGCCGAGGTCGAGGCCGGCGAACAGATCGACGTAGTAGTTCAAGTCGACTGACGCGAGCGCCAGTCCGCGAAAGTTGCCCCGGGCATCGGTCAGCGGCTTGGCGACCGGCAACACCGGGCTCATGGTCACCTTGCCGACAATCGCTTCGGAATAGTAAAGCGGCAACGACGGCTGCGCCTTGAGGGCGCGGAAATAGCTGCGCTCGGCCACGCTGTGGCGGGGCCCGCGTTTGCCGTTGTAGTAGAGGTCGTCGCCCTCGGCATCAAAGATGCGGTAGGCGCTCATCTCCGGAAACAGTTGTGCCCGCAGTTCCAGCGCATGCGTGATCGAATCCTCATAGCGCATGCGATTTTGTTGCAGCAGGGCGTCCGCCGGAATCGAGTCGGCCAGTTCGCGCAGGTCACCCTCCATCCGTTGCAGCGTGGCGGTGAGGCGGGTCTCGACGATGGCCACGGTGTTCTGCAAGTTCGCCTCGACCGACTTTTCGGTCTGCCGGTGGCTGCTCCAGAAAAAATAGCCCAGCAGCAGCACCGTGGCGAGGACTACGGAGAGGAAGATGCCCAGATACTGCCTGATCAGTGGCCGAAATTCGCTGCTCATCGACGCTCGTCCCGGCTTTGTTGTTCGGCCTGCCGCAGGGTGCGCAATGTATCGAGGGCAGCGCTGAAATCGAACTGCCCGATCTGTTCGGCCAATGTAGCGCAGCCCGAACCCAGCGCGGCACGCAGGGAGTCTGCCTGTTCCTTGAAGAGGATGGCCGCAGCGGCGTCCCGGTCCTGCAGGCGGGCTTCCAGTCGGTCGAGCAACTCCGGGGGCAAGGTCGCTGTAGCCTTGGGCGCCAGCACGTTCGCCAGCGCCGTGAGTCCCTGCCCGATCGCGGCCATGTCGATATCGAGGCCAGCCTGGCTCAGCGAGCCGGCGGTGAGGCTCCGCAGGGCGAATTCAATGTGTTTGGCATTCTCTGCAAGATTGTCGATTCCGAGCGTGGCCGCCGACCCCTTGAGCGTGTGGGCGAGGCGCACGGCGAGTTCATGATCGCCGCCGGCGATGGCCGCTTTGAGCTTTTCAATGTCACCGACATGCCCCTCCAGAAAGTGGCGTACCAGGTCCAGGTACTTGTCGGTCTTGCCGCGCACCATGGTCAGGCCGCGTGTCACGTCGACACCGGGCAACTGTTGCAGGCGCTCCAGCAGGGCAGTATCAGGGGTGGCCGCTGCCGGTGGCGCATCGGTACGCGGAGTTTCCCCGGCCGCCTCCTTGATTGGCTGGAGCGTCCGACCGGCCGGCGGCGGCAGCCTCTTCAGCAGAGTGGCAAAAACAACTTCCGGATCGATCGGCTTGGCGATGAAGTCGTTCATGCCGGCGGCAAAGCAGCGTTCGCGGTCGGCGGCGAAGGCATTGGCCGTCATGGCAATGATCGGCAGCGCGCCGCCCTGTGGCAGGGCGCGGATGCGGCGAGTGGCTTCGACACCGTCCATGCCGGGCATCTGCATGTCCATCAGGATCAGCGCATAGCCGCCCGTCGCGACATTACTTGCCATGGCCAGGGCTTGCGCGCCATCCTCGGCCAGATCGACGCTGAACCCGGCATCCCGCAGCAGGCCCAGCGCCACTGCCTGATTGATCGGGTCGTCCTCGGCAAGCAGCAAGCGCGTGCCGTGATAGTCGCGGCGCAAGCTGTCCTCGGCCAGCGATGCGGCCGCAGCGGATGCGGCCTCGGCCGCGGCAACGCCCCGTCCCAGGCGCACCTTCAGCCAGAAGGTGCTGCCCTGCCCTGGTCGGCTCTCGACGCCAACACGGCCCCCCATCAGTTCGGCCAGGCGCTTGTTGATGGCTAGCCCCAGACCGGCGCCGCCATACTTGCGAGCGGTGGTGTTGTCAGCCTGCTCGAAGCTCTGGAACAGGCGCGCCTGCTGCTCGGGGGTCATGCCGATGCCGGTATCGGTGACGTCGAAACGGATCAGCAGATCGCCCGCGGTTTCTTCCTCGATTCGCGCCGCGAGTGTGATGCTGCCCTGGGGGGTGAATTTCACCGCGTTGCCGACGTAATTGACCAGGATCTGCGCCAATCGGCTGGCATCGCCGACGAGGTAGGGCGGCAGGGTAGACATCGATACCTGCAGGGCCAGCCCCTTGGTCCGCGCACTCTCGGCCGTCACGGCGAGGATGGCACGGGACATTTCGGCGACCGAGAAGTTGCGGGTCTCGAGGCTAAGCTTGCCAGCCTCAATCTTCGAGATGTCGAGAATATCGTTGATGATGCTGAGCAGGTGCTTGCCGGAAAGATGGATTGCCTCGATCTGCTCGCGCTGTTGCGCCGTCAGGTCGGTACGCCCTACCAGGTGGGCCATGCCAAGAATGCCGTTGATCGGTGTGCGGATTTCATGGCTCATCTTGGCGAGGAACTCGCTCTTGGCCCGGTTGGCGGCTTCCGCTTCGTCGGCGCGCTGCTGCAAGGCCACGTTCATCGTTTCGATTTGCCGGGTGCGCTCTTCCACAAGGCCCTCAAGATGGTCTTGATACTTCTCCAGTTCCAGAGTCGCCTGCTTTTTCTGGCTGAGATAGATGGCCAGGACCATTCCCACCGCCGAGAGACACAGCATGTAGTAGAAATAGTTGGACAAACCGGTTCTGGCGATGTCGTTGGAGAAGAAACCCACGCCCAGCTTGGCGCCGACCGCGCCCTGGATGGTTGCCATCAGGATCACCAGTACCGCGCCGTGCGGCCCCAGTCGCACCGCCGCCCAGGTAACGAAGAGGAACAACCAGTAGCCGCGTGCGATCTGGCCGAGCGATTCGTTCAACCAGTTGAGAAACACCACCTGGCCGACGAGGAAGCTCAGGCCGAGGATCAGCACGGTTTCCAGTGTCGCGCGCCAGGTCGCCAGCCATTCGCGCGGCCAGCATCGCCACGCCAGCACGAAGGGCATGACGATGATCACGCCCATGGCGTTGCCGGCGAAGCGCTGCTTGAACGTGTGGTATCCGCCAAGGTCCTGGGGGTCGAGCGTGCTTAGCATGTGCATGAGCAAGGCGGTCAGCAGGCTCAAGCCAAAACCCAGAATGATGATGCGCAGGTAATCGCCCAGTTTGTGCAAGTCCGGGTCGAAGCCGCCTTCCCTGCGCAGCAGCCAGACGCCGAGCGCCAGGGTCAGTGCATGGTGCAGCGCCACGATCAGAGAGAAGTAGATGGAAGAGCCCAGCAGCAGATAGCCGATCAGGGTGCCGACGAAGGCCGCCGGCAGATACCGGTAGCCCCCCAGCAGCACGGCAACCAGACCCACGCCAGTGGCCGGCCACAGAAAGCCGACGGTGCTGTTGTCGCCAAAAATCAGCAGGATGCTCTGGGCCAGCGCCCCATACAGCGCGGCGAGGCCGAGTTGCTTCAGGAAGTCCTGGTTCATGTGTTCGGTACTGTCAACATACACAAGGCGGGTTCAGCTTACACCAATAAGATCCCCCTGATCCAACAAGGGGCTCTTTAACGTGAAGCGTCGCCTTCGGAGCGATGGGTGATACCCGAGCGAAGCGAGCCGACTGGTAGCCCCGCCCTGGGGCGGGGATGCGGCGGGGGGTCTTCAATTTGCCGTTCGCGCGTTTCATCTCCGGCGGGTGGTACGGGATGCCATGAGCGTCAGTGTCGAGCGGCAGACGATGAGTAACGCTTTCCCCTTGTTATGTGACAGGCCGGACTTGGCCGGACCAAATCGGCCGGGCGCCTTGTGGCACGGGCCTTCCCTCACCCTCAGTGCGGCTCCAGCCGGCGCAGCGC
>CAMBRI010000213.1 GCA_945870205.1 Sulfuritalea hydrogenivorans sk43H
AGCGAGGGCGCAAGCGGATCAATCGAGTTGGAAGCACCTGGCGGATTGGCGCTGGAACCGATTCCGGACTCGGCCCTGAGCCAGGACACCGCAGCCCCAGCGACGCCGTCCGCCCCCAGTTTTTCCCACATGTCGGCCCATCTGGAAGAGCTTGACGAACAGTTTCTTGCCGAGGCCAAACAGGCTGCATCGGCGCGGCTGAAAACACAGGCAACTCCTCCAAGCGAGCCAATCACGGTACAGCCTGCTCCTGCCGAGGCGGCAAAGAAACCTCCCTTGGAGGACGTACCGCCGCGCCCGCCAATCGCCCCTGAATCGCGGCGTCAGCAGGCGGACAAACCCGTCCCGCAGGACAAGTCGGCAGCACAAAACCTGTTCGCGGTCAAACAAGTGGAAAAGCCCCCCGCGCGAAAAGCTTTTGCCATTGCGATCGGCGTTGTCACCGTCCTCTCCGTCTCAGGCATCGGCGGATATTTCTGGTGGCAATTGCAACCAAAATCCAATCTCGCCGCCAGTCGCATGCCCCCACCTTCTTCCGCTCCGGTTGCCGTGCCTGCCACCCCGTCGCAGGCGTCAGCACCCTCGGTGCCGCCATCCACGGCTCCGGGTTCCGGTGTACCGACTGCTGCCGACAAGGCTGGCCCCGTGGCGGACGGCAAGACGGATGTCATGCCTCCGGTCGCGGCAAAAGCGCCGGCTCAAGCGGTGCGCGCAAACCCTACCGCTGCCGCCCCGATCGATCCGGATTCCCCGGTACGCGTGACCCGGAATCCGCTCCAGGTCAATCCCGCCCTGATGCGCGGCTTCGATGCCTTCAATCGCGGCGAACTCGCGCTGGCGCAGGTCGAGTATGAACGTGCGCAGAAGTCCGACCCGCACAACACCGATGCCATGCACGGCCTGGCCGCCATCGCCGTGCGCCAGGGCCGTCACGAACAGGCCGAGCTGCTTTACCGGCGTATCACCGAAGCAGACCCGCAGGATACGGTGGCGATGTCCGCCCTGATCAACAGTCGCGGCCAGATAGATCCTGGCGCGGCCGAGAGCCGGTTGAAGTCGCTGTCCGCGACTCAGCCTGAACTTGCGGCACCTCAATTTTCCCTGGGCAATCTTTACGCACGTCACGGCCGCTGGAGCGAAGCTCAGCAGGCCTACTTTCGTGCCTACAGCGCAGAACCAGACAATCCCGACATCTTGTACAACCTGGCAATCAGCCTCGAACATCTACGCCAAAACAAGCTCGCCGCGCAGTATTACGGCCAGGCCATTGCAGCAGCGCAGATCCGCCCCGCCGGATTCGACAAGGCCCAGGCAACTGCACGATTGCAGGCCCTGCAACCCTAAGCGCTTTTTACGCGCTACAGGGCTTGCCCTCGCAGACAGATGCGGGATAATGATACTCGTATGAATTCACCGCCCAGCCGCCGACCCATTGGCCAGATTCTGATCACGCAAGGCGTGATCAGCGAGGATCAGCTTCGTATTGCCCTGCTGGAGCAGATGAAATCCAACCAGCCGGTAGGCAAGCTGCTGGTCTCTCTGGGTTTTGTCTCGGAAGCAACACTGCGCGACGCACTGGGCGAGTCACTCGGTCACAAGGCCGTCGATCTCGCCAATTCGATCGTTGACCCCGATGCCCTGCGCCTGATACCGCGCGAACTGGCCAAGCGGCATCTGTTCCTTGCCCTGAGTTATTCGCAGCGTGAGCAACGACTCAAGATCGCAATCGCCGACCCCAACGACATCGTTGCGCTGGACAAGCTGCGCACGCTGATTCACCCGGAACTGGTGATCGAAACGCTGCTCGCCGGTGAATCCGAAATCGCCCGCGCCATCGATCAGTATTACGGCCACGAACTTTCGATCGACGGCATCCTGCACGAAATCGAGACCGGCGAGATCGACTACCGCAGCCTGTCGGCATCGCTCGACGAGTACAGCCAGCCGGTGGTGCGCCTGGTCGATGCGCTGCTGACCGACGCCGTCAAGCACGATGCCTCGGACGTTCACTTCGAACCGGAGGCGAGCTTCCTGCGCATCCGCTATCGCATCGACGGCATCCTGCGCCAGATTCGCGCCCTGCACAAAACCTACTGGGCAGCCATGGCGGTGCGCATCAAGGTCATCAGCGGCATGAACATCGCCGAGACCCGCGCTCCCCAGGACGGACGCATATCGATCAACATCAGCGGCCGTGCCGTCGATTTCCGGGTCGCCTCACAGCCGACCATTCACGGCGAAAACATCGTCCTGCGCATCCTCGACCGCCAGAAAGGCATTGTGCCGCTGGACAAACTGGGACTCGACGACCACCAGATGGGGCTGATGAAACTTATGGTCGCGCGCCCGGAGGGCATCATCCTGGTGACAGGCCCCACCGGCAGCGGCAAGACCACCACGCTCTATTCGGTGCTCAATCATATCAACGAAGAGGGCGTGAACATCATGACCCTTGAAGATCCGGTCGAGTACCCGATGCCCATGATCCGCCAGACCTCGGTGGCCGAATCCGCCAAACTGGATTTCGCCAACGGAATCCGCTCCATGATGCGCCAGGATCCGGACATCATTCTGGTCGGCGAAATCCGCGACGCGGACACCGCCGAAATGGCGTTTCGCGCGGCAATGACTGGCCATCAGGTGTATTCCACCCTGCACACCAACTCGGCGCTGGGCGCCGTTCCGCGCCTGCTCGACATCGGCGTGCTCCCTGACATCATGGCCGGCAATATCATCGGCATCATTGCGCAACGCCTGGTACGCCGCCTGTGCACCCATTGCCGCAAACCCTACCCCGCGGAAGCCCATGAATGCAAGCTCATGAACGTGGTCAGCGGTCAACCGGCTCCCATCCTTTACCGCGCTGCCGGCTGCGATCATTGCGAATACCAGGGCTACCGGGGCCGCATCGCGATCATGGAAATGCTGCGCCTCGACGACGACCTCGACGATCTCATCGGCCGCCGCGCACCGCAACGCGAGATCAAGACCATGGCGCTCGACAAGGGTTTCCGTCCCCTGTCTGAAGATGGATTGCGGCGCGTACTAGACGGATCGACATCGATCGAGGAAGTCGGTCGCGTCATCAACCTGACGGAGCGGATGTAGCCGCTCGACCCTGGCACCGACCGACCATGGCCCTCTATGCCTACAAGGCAATGAATACCCAAGGCAGGATGACCATGGGTCGCCTGGAGGCCATCAACCTGATCGACCTCGAAATGCGCCTCAAGCGCATGGATCTCGACTTCATCAATGGCGACACGGTGAAGCAGGGCGGACTGATGAACCGCGGCAAGATCAGTCGTCCGGAACTGATCAATTTCTGTTTTCATCTGGAACAACTGGCACGCGCCGGTGTCTCCTTGATCGAAAGCCTGATCGACTTGCGTGACACCATCGAGAATCCGCGCTTTCGCGAAGTCATCGCCGGAATGGTGGAAAGCATCGAAGGCGGCAAGACGCTCTCGCAAGCGCTCGCGGAACATCCCCAGACCTTCGACGAAGTGATGGTCAGCCTGATTCAAGCCGGCGAGGAAACCGGCGCCTTGCCGCAAGTCCTGAACAACCTGCTTGAATCACTCAAATGGCAGGACGAACTCGCGGCCCATACCAAAAAACTCATCATGTATCCGGCCTTCCTCGGCACCGTCGTGGTCGCCATCACGCTGTTCATGATGATCTACCTGGTGCCCAAAATGGCGGGCTTCATCCGCAACATGGGACAGGAGATGCCGACGCAGACCAAGATACTGATCGCCACGTCCGACTTCTTCGTTGGTTACTGGTATGTCGTGCTCGGCGTGCCGATCCTGCTCGTCGGCTTGCTCGTGTTTCTGCTCAAGACCAGTCCCGCGGCGCGCTACCGCTTTGACGATGTCAAGCTGCGCCTGCCCTACCTCGGCGAAATCCTGCGCAAGATCATCCTGTCGCGCTTTGCGTCGGTGTTCGCCATGATGTATTCCTCGGGCATCACGATTCTCGACTCGATCAAGGCCACCGAGGCAGTGGTCGGCAACCTGGTTATCAGGGAAGGCCTGGAAAAAGTCGGCGCCCTGATTGCCCAGGGCGAGAACGTCACGCTTGCCTTCCAGAATGCGGGGATGTTCCCGCCGCTGGTGCTGCGCATGTTGCGCGTTGGCGAGAGCACCGGGGCGCTCGATACCGCACTGACCAACGTCAGCTACTTCTACAATCGCGATGTGCGCGAATCGATCGAGAAAGTTCAGGCCATGATTGAGCCGGTAATGACCGTCACCATCGGCCTGCTGCTCGGATGGATCATGATGGCCGTGCTGGGCCCGATCTACGACATCATCACCAAGCTGAAAACCTGATGGCCGCCAAGCGCATCCTGCTTCTCGATGGCCCCGTCCTCACAGCCCACTACTGGAACGGCGGCCACATCAAGCTGGAAGGCGAGTTCAGCCACGAACCGGTAGGCCTGGAAGCGCTCACCACCTATCTCAAGAAACACCGCTCCAGCCTCTTCTACCTGCTGGCAGATATTGCCGAAGAGGGATTCCAGCTTGAAGATCTGCCCTATGTCCAGGGTGGAGACCGAAACGCCCTGCTGCACCGGCGCCTCAGCCAGTATTACTACAACACCCCCTTGTCGGCGGCGATTTCGCTGGGCCGCGCCAAAGAGGGCCGGCGCGACGAAAAGCTGCTGTTCGCCGCGCTGACCCGGGTTGAGACCTTCACGCCCTGGCTGGATACGCTGCGCGAAACGGAGTCCATCCTGGCCGGCGTCTATTCGGTGCCGCTGGTGCTCGCCGAATGCGGCCCCCTTATTCTGGGCGACAGCGGTCCGGTTCTGTTCGTCAGCCTGACCCGGGGCGGTGTTCGACAAACCTTCTTTGACCAGGGCAAGCTGCATTTCTCGCGACTGTCGCAACTCGCCACCAGCAGTCTCGACGAAATCGGCCGCACCTGCGCCAATGACGCCGCAAAAATATTCCAGTATCTCGTGGCGCAGCGCCAGATTCCGCGCGGCGTCACCTTGCGCACCATGGTCCTGGCGCACACCGATCAGGTATCGGCCCTGCAGGACTTCTGCCGCAATAGCAACGAGCTACAGTTCGAGTTCATCGACATCGCGAAGACATCCAGCCAGCGCGGGCTCAAGGATGTTCCCAACGACAGCTACGCCGACAGCCTGTTCATCCACTGTCTTGCCGCCAAGACACCCGCACAGCAGTTCGCCCCCGCCAACGAGACGCGCTTTCACAGGTTATGGAAGATTCGTTCCGCGCTCTCCAGTCTGGCGTGGATCGTGCTGTCCGCCTGCCTGCTGTTTGCCGGCAAGACCGGGCTCAATCTGTACGAGTTGCGCGACACGACCGAAACCACGAAAGCCGTCACGGCCGCCGATACGCAGCGCTACAACGGCATTCTTGAAGCATTGCCCAAAATCAACGTCACGCCGGACAATCTGCGCGCCTTGACCGTGCGTTTCGACACATTGCAGAAGCGCAACCCGGCCATGGAGCCATTGCTCTCTCACCTCAGCATGGCGCTGAGCGATAGCCCAAAAATTGAACTTGTTCGCTTGACCTGGAAGGTCACCGATCAATTGGAAACGGATGTCAAGGCGGCAAAGGACGCTAAGCCCGGAGCGGGTGCGCCGGCACCCGCTGCGGCCGGCGCCAAGGGCTGGGCCACCATCGAGATCCAGGCGCAGCTTCCGTTCCTACTTGCTACTGACCAACGCGCCCAACTAAATCTGATTGACAGCTTCGCCGCCCGCTTGCGCAACCCCCAGACCGACGTCAGGGTGATCAACCGGCCTTTCGACATCGAATCCGACAAACCGCTCAGGAGTGCCACCGAAAAAAGTGAAGTGCACGCTTCGGATATGCCGACGTTCGACTTGCGCATTGCGCGCCAGCTGTGACCAGCCAGGTGAAAAATGAATGAAGCTGGACGCGAAAGACTTTAAACATCTGCAATGGGCGATTGCCTTCCTGGTCCTCATGGTCATGGCCGGTGCGGGTTCGGTATGGTCTACCCTGCAGCTGAAAAAGAGCAGCGAAGCAGCATTCAAGCAAGCCTCCGCGGCGCGCCTGGACATCCAGACCAAGCTTGCACGAGCGCGCGAAGAACAGCAGGAACTGCTCGACAAAATGGGCCGCTTCCAGGCGCTCAAGGATCGCGGCTATATCGGCGCCGAGCAGCGGCTGGACTGGGTCGAAGCCATCGCGCGGATCAAGGTCGCACGCCGCATCTTCAAACTCGATTACGAATTCGCTCCGCAGCGGCCCGCCGATTCCAGCCTGCTGCCAGGCGGGGCAAAAGCCGGGGGCTTCGAGATCATGGCCAGCCAGATGCGGATGCAGATCCAGCTGCTGCATGAAGCCGAACTGCTGGCGTTTCTTGCAGAACTGCGCAACGCCGTTCAGGCACTGGTTCATGTCCGCTCATGCACCATCGAGCGCATTGCACCGACTACTGCCGATCGCGGCATCAATGCCCAGATCAAGGCCGAATGCACACTCGAATGGATCACCCTGAAGGAGGGCAAATGAGACTATCGAGCCTGCTGCTGCCCCTTGCCAGCCTGAGCCTCCTGGCTCCCGCCAGCGCCGCCGACACGCCGCAACTGGGCCGCCTGTTCTTTACGCCGGAACGGCGCCTGGCGCTGGAACGCCAGCGCACCCATAACGTCCAGGAAGCACAGACACTGCAAGGCACCAGCATGAGCCTCGACGGCGTGGTGCACCGATCCAGCGGCAAGACGACCGTATGGATCAATCGTCAGCCCCAGACCGAAGGCGAAGCCTCCAGAACCGGTGTCAGCGCGGTCGTATCGTCAAAGGCACCCGGCAGCGCGCTGCTGGCGCCCGGAGATGAAGCGCCCGCCAGGCTCAAGGTGGGCGAAGCCATGAACCGGTCCACCGGCGAGCGCAACAATCGGCTGGGCGGCGGCAGCATCGTGACGCCAGGCGATCGCAGCACGACGCGCTAACGCCGGCGGAAAGCCAATGCGTACCGTCGGTCACCGCAAATCCCCACCCATCAGCTTTGCCGCCTCTGCAGCACGGCTCGCCGAAGGCGCGCGATTCAACGACGAGATCCATCGCCTGCCCAGCGGGGGCCTCAGTTTCATTCCGAAAGGCGTTTATCGCTTCAAGGCCCATGCCGAGGCCAACCAGCACCAATCGGATTGCCTGGCCCAGGGCATGGCATCCCTCGTTCGCGCCGGTCACGAGGGTGCCGCCTGATGGAACTCTATAGCCGCCCGGCCAGCTTCGAGGATCTAAAAACGCTCA
>CAMBRI010000214.1 GCA_945870205.1 Sulfuritalea hydrogenivorans sk43H
GCACGTGCACCGCTGGCCATGGTCGAGGCCCTGGAAGCTCCCGCCCGCAACGGCGACGCACTGGTCTGGCGTGACGAGCTGGCCCGCTTCGAAGCCGACTGGCTGCTGCCCGTGCTCGGCGCACTGCGCGCAGGCCGACTCGATGCCCTGCACCTGATCGCTCCCGGAGAATCGGGCTCGGTCGAACTGCATGTCAGTCGCCATGATCTGTGGAAATTCTGGCGCCAGCCCGGCACCCTGACCGAATTGGCAAAGGCATGACCCGCATCAGCGTTCGCGATGTCCCGCCGCGCGCCACGTGGACGCTGGAGCAAGGCGGCGTGCATCCGCTGCTGGCCAGGCTCTATGCGGCACGCGGCATCCGCGCCATGGACGAACTCGACACGCGCAGCAGCGCCCTGCTCTCCCCCGACCAGCTCAAGGGCGCACGCGAAGCCGCGATCCTGCTTGCCGACACAATCGCCGCCCAGCGAAAAATCCTGATCGTGGCCGACTACGACTGCGACGGCGCCACCGGATGTGCGGTCGGCCTGCGCGCGCTGCGCATGATGGGCGCCACGGTCGATTACCTGGTGCCCGACCGCTTCACCCTCGGTTACGGGTTGTCGCCTGAAGTAGCGCTGCTGGCCGCTGAGCGAAAGCCCGATCTGGTCGTGACGGTGGACAACGGCATCGCCAGCGTCGACGGTGTGGCTGAACTGAGGCGCCTGGGCATCGCTACCCTGATCACCGACCATCACCTGCCGGGCGACGCGATGCCCGCGGCGGAGGTGATCGTCAACCCCAACCAGCCTGGCTGCAGCTTCCCGAGCAAGGCACTGGCGGGTGTCGGCGTGATGTTCTACGTTGCACTGGCCTTGCGCGCCGAGCTGCGTCGGCGCGGCGCTTATGCCGAACGCCCGGAACCTAATCTGGCCGGCCTGCTCGATCTGGTGGCACTCGGCACGGTGGCGGACGTGGTGCCGCTGGACCGGAATAACCGGATTCTGGTGGCACAGGGCCTCGCGCGCATTCGCGGCGGCCGGATGCAGGCCGGAGTTTCCGCGCTGCTGGCCATCGCCGGCCGCGAAACCAGCCGCGCCGCTACCTTCGACCTCGGCTTTGCCATCGGTCCGCGCCTCAATGCCGCCGGCCGACTGGCTGACATGTCGCTGGGCATCGAGTGCCTCATCACCGACGACTCCGCCCGCGCCCTGAACATCGCCCAGCAGTTGGATGCGATCAATCGCGAGCGGCGCAGTATCGAAGCCGGCATGCGCGACGACGCTGAACTGCTGCTGGCAAGCCTCGATCCCGGTAACCGGGCGAGTATTACCTTGTTCGATCCGGCCTGGCACCAGGGCGTGATCGGCATCCTTGCCGGACGCGTCAAGGAGAAATTGCACCGCCCTACCTTTGCCTTCGCCCGTGGCAACCCCAATGAGCTGAAAGCCTCGGGGCGTTCGATTCCCGGACTACATCTGCGCGACGCCCTGGACCTCGTCGCCAAGCGTCATCCCGGCTTGCTGTTGCGCTTTGGCGGTCATGCCGCCGCCGCCGGCCTGACGCTCAGGGAAGATGGCCTGAGCGAATTTGAAACCGCGTTTGAACAGGTCTGCCGCGAGTTGCTCTCACCGGCCCAGCTTACGCGTACCCTGGAAACCGATGGCCCGCTGGAATCCGGCTACTTTTCGCTCGATGCCGTGCGCCTTATGCAGCAGGAAGTCTGGGGCCAGGCCTTTCCCGCCCCGGTATTCGCCGACAGTTTCGATGTCCTCAATCAGCGCATCCTGAAAGACAAGCATCTCAAGCTCAAGCTCCAAAAAGGCAACCAGCGCTTTGACGCCATCCAGTTCAATTTTGCCGACGCGTCCGCCAAACCTGCACCCGATCGAATTCGTGCCGCCTTCCGCGTCGATATCAATGAATGGAATGGCACGCAAACTGTGCAACTGATGCTGGAGCATTTCGAAGCGGCATGATCGGCAGGCGCAGGCCCGGCGCGATCGCGCAAGATCCGGCTACGGCCTGATGCCCGCTGTCTTCTGCCCGCTGAACATTGCGTCGGCCGGTCCCGCCATGCCGAACAGGTTGCCCTGATAGGCGTGACAGCCATGCCGGGCCAGGAATTCACGCTGCGCCTCGGTTTCCACGCCCTCAGCTATCACTGCCAGGCCGAGGCTCTGTCCAAGCGTGATGATGCTGCGGGCGATGGCGGCGTCATTGCCGTCGCTGAGTACGTCGCGCACAAATGACTGGTCGATTTTCAGCTGTGCCAGCGGCAGACGTTTCAGATAGAAAAGCGAGGAATAGCCGGTGCCGAAATCATCGAGGGAGAAGCTCACCCCCTCGCCTTTGAGCGCCGTCATCTTGGCCACCACGTCCTCTATATCGTTGAGCAGCAGGCTCTCGGTGACTTCCAGCTTCAGTTTCCGCGGGTTGGCGCCGGTCTGGCGCAGAACTTCAAGCACCTGTTCGACGAAGTCCGCCTGATGAAACTGGCGCCCGCTGACATTCACCGCCAGGGTGAGATGGGCGGTGTCGGCCTGCGTCGACCAGGCCACCAACTGCAGGCAGGCGGTATGAAGTACCCAGCGGCCCAGCGGCATGATCAGCCGACTGGCTTCGGCCTGCTGGATGAACTCGTCGGGATAGACCATTCCACGCCGCGGATGCTGCCAGCGCACCAGTGCCTCGGCCCCGGTCACGCAACCATCCCCATCGACCTGCGGCTGGTAATGGAGAACAAACTGGCCCTCGGCAATCGCCGCGCGCAAGTCGCTATCGAGTGTGGCGCGTGCGGACACCGCGGCCTGCATTTCCGGATCAAAGAAGCGCAGCGTGTTGCGCCCCTCGGCCTTGGCCTGATACATGGCAGTGTCGGCTCGCTTGAGCAATTCATCGACTGAAACGGACTGATCGCGAAACAGCGTGATGCCGATGCTCGAGGTGCACTGATAGCTGCGGGTGTTGAGGTCGCCACCCGAAAAGCTCAGATCGAGCAGGTAAGGCTGGTTCAGCGCCGCCTGGATCTTGACCGCCACGCTCTCCGCCTGCATCGCGGCGAGCGCTTCCGGGTCGAGATCCTCCAGAATCACCACGAACTCGTCACCGCCCAGCCGTGCGACGGTATCGCATTCACGAATGCAGGACTCCATGCGGCTTGCCACTTCCACCAGAAACTGATCGCCGACATCGTGCCCCAGCGTGTCGTTGAGCGTCTTGAAATCATCCAGATCGAACAGCATCAGAGCCCCATGGCGCTCGTGACGGACACTGCTGATCAAAGCCTGCCTGAGACGATCGAGCATCAGTCGCCGGTTGGGCAGGCGGGTCAGCGCATCATAGAAGGCCAGATGCCGGATCTCGTCCTCGGCCGCCTTGCGTAGCGTGATGTCGGCGAAAGTGCCGACATAATGGCTTATGGGGCCATCACGCCGCTTCACCGCCGTGACCGTCAGCCAACCGGGGTAAACCTCGCCGTTCTTGCGCCGGTTCCATATTTCGCCACACCATGTTCCCGTGCGCACAACACTGTCCCACATCGCCGCATAAAAACCCGCGTCGTGCCTGCCCGAGCGCAGCAGGTCCGGCGTTTTGCCAATCGCATCGTCACTGCTGTAGCCGGTGATCTCGGTGAAACTGCGATTGACGCGCAGGATGACGGCCTTGGCATCGGTGATCATCACGCCTTCCTGTGACTCGAAGGTGATCGCCGCGATGCGCAAATCGGCTTCCGCCCGTTTGCGTCCGGTGATGTCGATGAAGCTGCCGCGGATCAGTCGATGACCGGCAGAGGGCAGGCTGACCAGCCGCATTTCACAGCGCAGAAGCGCTCCTTGCGCATTGCGAATCGTGCGGTCGAACACGATCTGTTCCCCGGCCAATGCCCGCCCGATCATCTCACTGACATTTTCTGCCGCGGTCTTGCCCTTGAACAAGCCCTCCGGATAGAACCTTTCAATACCGCCCGTCAGCAGTTCCTCGCGACTGCAGCCAAACAGGGCTTCGGCTTGCGCATTGGCATCGACGAAACGTCCCAGATCGACGTCGAACACCGCGATGGCATCAGGAGCCTGTTCCACCAGTACCCGGAACCGGGCTTCGCTTTCACGCAGCGATCGGGTCATGTCACGTGCCATGCGCAAAGCCCGGTCACGCGTGGTGGCCAGCGACCAGGCTATGGTGAACAGCAACATGCTGCTGAGCAATCCACCCGCCAGCACCTGCGTCGAGCGAGTAGCATCACCCCGTGCTTCAAACTCGGGACGACTGGCATAGGTAAACGTCCAGGTTTTGCCACCGACCGTCAGCGCTTCGCTGTGAATAAATTTGGCGGAGGCCATGCTGCCTTCTTCAGCGTTGCGGTAGAACAGGTGCTCGGCGCGCAAATCACTGCCGTCATGGATGCTCAGCGCCAGCCCGTGGCGACGCCGCCGGAGCAGGTCCTCCATCAGGGTCGGGATGCGAAAAGGGCTCAGGACATAGCCATAAACCTCGGCACCTGATTTCGCTGCTACCGGCAGGTACATGATGATAGCCGGCACCGGCTGAGCGTCCTCGTCGATTTTCAGCGTGATCAGCCGCGTGATCGCCGGCTCGCCGGAGTCACGCGCCCGTTGCATCGTCTCGCGTCGCTCACCGTCCTGCCACATGTCGTAGCCGAGCGCCCTGGCGTTGAGTCCGCTGTAAGGCTCGGCAAAGACGTTAACCACATAACGCTCGCGACGACCGGTAGGACGCATGGCGAAGTCGGCAATGCCGCCTTTGCGCATTCCGGCCACCAACCCGGCGAGTTCCTCGTGGCTCACGGATCGGGCAAAAGCCAGTGCCTGCATACCAGGGTAGTCGCGCTCCAGCCGAAGCCCTGCGACAAAGTCGTGCCAATCCTTGCGCGTCACCTCGTCGCTGGCGGCAAACAGCGCGGAGGCGGCGCGCAAAGCCTGGGCATGAACGGCGACGCGGGCCTGAAAGTCGGCCCGCAGCTGGCTCACCTCGGCGTCGAACTCGAGACGCAGTTGCCGCTCCAGATCCTGCCGGGTATAGCTCCAGGCGAGCAGAGTCAGTGCCAGCCCGCTGGCAAGCGCGATCCAGGCGGGCCACAGGCCTGCTCTGGACCAAATGGAACGGCTGCTCACATCAAAAGACGCATCGGTCAGCATCGGTTGGCATCGGTCGCTGGTGGCGGTTTTCTTGCATACGGCATGTTACACCGCCATTTCATTGACCTGAACATTGGCACATTAAGCATGCGTCGCGTGCCGGGTGCAGCCTTGCCAGCCAATGCAATCGGCAGTAGCCGCTGCCTTTCCGTTTGCTCCATGGCCGCAGGGCCGGCGCTGGCACCGACTCCCGACCACGTGTCGGCACCGTATAATCGCGCCCCTTCGCAACGATATTCCTGCCGCCGTGTCCCAGCTCGAACAAGAACTCACCCGTCGCCGCACCTTCGCCATCATTTCGCACCCTGATGCGGGCAAGACCACGCTCACCGAGAAGCTGCTATGGTTTGGCGGTGCCATTCAGGTGGCCGGCGAAGTCCGCGCCCGCAAGGCCTCGCGCCACGCCACCTCGGACTGGATGGAACTCGAAAAACAACGCGGCATCTCGGTCACCAGTTCGGTGATGCAGTTCCCCTACCGCGAATGCATGATCAACCTGCTCGATACACCGGGCCATGAGGATTTCTCGGAAGACACCTACCGCACGCTGACGGCAGTGGATTCGGCGGTGATGGTGATCGACTCGGTCAACGGCGTCGAAGCCCAGACCATCAAGCTGCTCAACGTCTGCCGCCTGCGCGACACACCGATCCTGACCTTCATCAACAAGCTCGACCGCGAGGGCCGGCCGCCGATCGAACTGCTCGACGAAATCGAATCCGTGCTCGACATCCAGTGTGCGCCGATGACCTGGCCGATCAGCATGGGCAAGCGCTTTCGCGGCGTCTACCATCTCTACGACGACAGCATCAGCTTCTTCGATCCGCAAGCCGACAAGGGCACGGCCGAAGTCATCAAGGGCCTCGACAACCCGCGCCTCGACGAGCTGATCCCGGATCAGGCGGCGGAACTGCGCATGGAAGTCGATCTGGTACGCGGCGCCTCCCACACGTTTGACCGCGAGGCCTATCTGGCCGGCAATCAGACGCCGGTGTTCTTCGGTTCGGCAATCAACAATTTCGGCGTGCAGTCGCTGCTCGATGCCGTGGTCGATCTGTCACCGGGACCGCAGCCGCGGGCAACCGAATCGCGCATGGTGGAACCCGGCGAAGCGAAGTTCTCCGGTTTCGTGTTCAAGATCCAGGCCAACATGGACCCCAAGCACCGCGACCGCATCGCTTTCGTCCGCGTCTGTTCCGGCAAGTTCGAACGCGGCATCAAGCTGCGGCAGCGTTCGACCGGCAAGACGCTGTCGGTCAATAACGCCATCACCTTCATGGCCCAGGACCGCAACACCACCGACGAAGCCTGGCCGGGCGACATCATCGGCATCCCCAATCACGGCACGGTACTGCTCGGCGACGCCTTCAGCGAAGGCGAGGACCTCAAATTCACCGGTATCCCCTGTTTCGCGCCGGAGCACTTTCGTCGCGCGCAGATCCGCAACCCGATGAAAATGAAGCAGTTGCAAAAGGGCCTGCAGCAGCTTGCCGAGGAAGGCGCCACGCAGTTGTTCAAGCCCATCCACAGCAACGACCTGATCCTCGGTGCGGTGGGCACGCTGCAGTTCGACGTGGTCGCCCACCGGCTCGAATTCGAGTACGGTGTGGATTGCCTGTTCGAACCCTACCCGGTGGCCACCGCGCGCTGGCTCAGGGGCGACGACCTGGCGATTCGCGCGCTGGCCGACAAGGCCGGCGTCAATGTTGCGCTTGACGGCGCCGGTGACTACGTCTATCTGGCACCCAACCGCGTCAACCTGTCGATGACCCAGGAACGCCACCCGGAAGTAAAGTTTCTCGAAACCCGCGAGATCCATTAGCCTGCAGCGGCGCAGCCAGGCAAGCTCGGATTTCCGGAGGTCAGATCTTCCTGGGCAAGGCAAAGCCGGCAAAGAACAGTACCCGCCGTACATAAAATTGCGTTTCGCGATAGGGCGGGATCCCGTCGTGCCGCTCGACCGACCCCTCGCCCGCGTTATAGGCCGCCGCGACCAGCGACCAGTCGCCGCCAAAGCGGGCCTTGAGCCAGCGCAGGTAAGCCAGCCCGCCCTTGATGTTGGACTCGGCATCGAAGGGGTTTCTGACGCCGAAGCGTTCCTGCGTTCC
>CAMBRI010000215.1 GCA_945870205.1 Sulfuritalea hydrogenivorans sk43H
TGTGTATTCAAAATGAAAGCATAGGTGACATCATGGCGACCATGAGTATTCGCGGGCTGGACGATCAGGCGTTGGCCCAACTGAAAAGTCAGGCGGAACAAGAGGGCAGCAGTCTGAATGGATTGGTGTTGCGCCTGTTGCAGGGGGCAGGGCCTTCGGTTTCGGCGGGTGTTCTGAAAAAGTTTGACGATCTGAATGCCCTGGCCGGGACCTGGAGCAGCGAGGAAGCTCAGGCGTTTGAGCGAAACACGGCTGCGTTTGCCGAGGTCGACGCGGCACTCTGGAAGTAAGCGATGCGCCCGATTGCTCTGGATACCAACGCTTACGCCGCGTTCAAGCGTGGCGATGCGGATATTGTTGCCGTGCTGCAGCATGCGCCTTCGATCATCGTGTGTGTGACCGTGCTGGGTGAGCTGCTGGGTGGCTTTGCTGCCGGCCAGCGCGAGAGTGTCAATCGCGGTGAGTTGGCGCAGTTCATCAACACGCCGCGTGTGAAGGTGGTTCCCGGCACGGCGGCGACCGCCGATCTATATGCACTTGTCTATGCCGCACTGCGCCGCAAGGGGCAACCGATTCCGACCAACGATCTGTGGATTGCAGCCAGTAGTCTGGAGCACGGGGCCGCGCTGCTGAGCTACGACGCGCATTTTCAGACTATAGACGGCCTGCGTGTCGGCACGCGCCTGGAGGACTTCATTCCGTGACGGGTTGGCCAATAGTAAACCGATTGGTACAGGGATATAGGGCGGAATTCAGTTCGCGACGGCCCGCCGATCTGGCCAATGGCAGGGCGCGCGAAGAGTTTTTGGTGGGGTAAAGTAATCCGCATGCTTGCCATACGTCTGCCTGATACGATTGAGGAACGCCTGAGCGCCTTGGCGAGCGAAACCGGTCGGACCAAGACCGCGTTGGCTCGCGAGGCCATCGTCGAATACATCGATGATCTCGAAGACTATTACCTGGCTGAGGCCCGCGCCCGGCTGAACCGCAAGACCATCCCCCTGGCCGAGGTGGAGCGCAAGCTTGGCCTTTGAGATCGAGTTCGATCCCGAGGCTATAAAGGATCTGAAAAAACTCGATCGTCAGGTTCAGCTACGTCTGATCGGATTTCTGAAGTTGCGAGTCGCCAGCCGCTGACGCGTTCCAGAAAGCGCAGCACCACGGCCTTGTCGGTTCGATTCAGCCGTCCGTAGCCGAAGCGTTTGACGGTCCGTGCGATGAACGCGTACCGCTCGTCTTCTGCCACCGTGAAATCCATCAACACGGTCCCGTCCAGAAATCCCTGTACATCCTTCAAGCTGTGCAGTTGTTCGTCGTTCATTTCGATCACCATGCCTCGCATATTGATCGACCCCGGCTACCGGTTCAGACTCATACCCCATTGGATTCACGTTCCCCGCTCAGACTCAAACCTCATTGGACAAGGCTGGTAGTTGGCAGCAGCAGCGCGAAACAGGCATAATGATTCCCATATAATCTTCCTATTGGAGATGGGAATGGAAACAGTCAATGTCAGCGGCCTGAAAAACAATCCCACCGAAGCCTTGCGCAAGGCTCGGCGCGACGTCGTCGTGGTCATGAATCGGGACCGGCCCGACGCCCTGATGGTGGGCGTGGAAACAGTGGGTGGGTTGTCGGCCAGGGGCGTGAAACCTGCCTTGGCGACGGCGCTGTTCCGGGATGGTCATTTGTCCCTGGCGCGCTCGGCGCGCCTAGCGGAAATGCCGATCGGCGATTTTGTCTCCCACCTGTCGCGTCTGGGTATACCGGTGGTACGGCTCGACGCGAACGAAGTCGATCGCGATATGGATACGCTGGAAGAATGGCTCGCAGCATCGTCCTGACCGATGCCAGCCCCCTGATCGGGCTGGCGCGGGTCGACGGGTTGCCCTGGCTGAAGGCCTTATTCGGGGAAGTATGGATGCCTCAGGAAGTGCGGCGTGAGGTGCTCGCCGGTAAGGGCTATCCGGAGGAAAACCTCATCCTACGCGCCGAAGCCGGGAACTGGCTGAAAACCTGCGCTGCCTCGCCCACTCAACCCGAACTCGCCGATCTTGACGAAGGTGAGGCCAGTTGCATTCGCATCGCCTTGGCGCAACCCTTGCCCGCCCTGTTGCTGATGGACGAGCGCGCCGGCCGTGCCATTGCGACAGAACGCGGCCTGCGCGTCGCGGGCACCGCCGCTGTTATCGGCATGGCGCAGTCAAAGGGACTTATTCCTTCTGCCCGTGATGTGTTTGGGCGTTTGCACTCATCCGACTTCCGCATATCGGCACAGGTCATCCACGCGGTATTGCGAAGGCTGGGCGAGTGATGTTGCCGGAGGTGCAAATCCGTAGAAATCTCGCGGGTAACAAGGACTTCGTCAGCAAATATCGTGACCTTCATGCTGTGTTCTATTTGCCATCCCTGCAGCCTAATTTTGTACTACCGTTGCCGCTCCCACGGCCAAGTCTCCACCCATGGCCACTCGCAGCATAATCGGGTTTGACGTGTGTAACTGGCTAGACTAGACTAACTCCTTATATAGGAGAAGCGCCATGCCGTCCGTCAACATGCTGCAAGCGAAGTCCTCGTTGTCCCGCCTAGTGGAGGCCATCGAGCAGGGGCGGGAGCGCGAGATCGTCATCGCCCGTAATGGCCGCCCTGCGGCCAAGCTCGTGCCCATGGATACCGTGCCGGCCGGCAAGCGCATCGGTGTCGCCAAGGGCAAGTTCAAGGTGCCGGACAGCATCGACGCGCACAACGATGAAGTCGCTCGCATGTTCCTGGGCAGGCAATCTTGAACCTCCTGCTTGACACGCATGTCGCCCTGTGGGCGATCACCGACAGCCCGAAGCTGCCAAAGAAGGGGCGCGAGATGATCGAGTCGCCGAAGTCGTCGGTCTGGATCAGCGCTGCGACGGTCTGGGAGATCGCCATCAAGCACGGCCTGGGGCGTGGCGACATGCCGGTGTCCAGCCAGGATGCGCTCCGCTACTTCCGCGACTCCGGCTACCGTTTCCTGCCCATCGAGCCCGAGCATGCGGCGGCCGTCGAAGACTTGGCAGCGCACCATGGCGACCCCTTCGACCGTATTCTGGTCGCACAGGCGCTTGTCGAGCCGATGCGGCTCATCACTCATGACCCAATGGTGGCGCGCTACAGCGACACCATCATCGAGATTTGAACTGATCAGCGCCAATATCGTGCACAAATGGCGGCGCAGGTTACTGGGCAAAGCGAAGGATTCCAGCAGTGAAGCGCTGATCCCTGTAGTCACGGGGATCCAGCCGGATGGTAAGTGACCTGGTGATCATCCCAACCCGCCCCAGCTTGGCTGATATCTGGGGTGTGAAGGACACGCGGGCCCTGGTCGAGCGGGTCAAGGTGGTCGTGAGCACCTGAAGGTGGCCTTCTTGGTGAACGCCCTGACGCCGAGAACTCAGTTGGCGGCCGACTCGCTCGAGGTGCTGCGGACCCTCGATGGCCACCTGCTGAAGGCGACGCTACATCAGCGTCAGCCGTTCGCGAAAGTCCGAGTTCGAGACTGCCGAGGTATTTCGATTTCCACAGCGCACCGGCGAAGTCATTTTGCACGCAAAAATGGCGAGTAGCGTACGTACAATAATTCTTGACACCATCAATTATCGTGCATACACTAATTAAAATGGAGATTTCTTTCGACGTGGTGAAGGTTGTCGCCAACCGCACCAAGCATGGCGTGTCACTGGCTTTAGCTGCGGAGTTGGAGTGGGATTGGCTGCTTGCTGTGCCAGATACCAGACAGGATTATGGCGAGGAGCGATGGGTGGGGTTCGCTCCGATAGGCGAACGGGTTTTCTGCGTGGTATTCACGGATCGTGGAGAAGATCGCAGGATCATCAGCTTGAGAAAGGCGAACGCAAGAGAGGTGCGGCGTTATGGAAGTGAGATCTAGGATAGGTCGGACGTTCAAGGTGCCAACACCGGCGGAGGACGCCGCGATCACGAAAGCTGCGCTTGCAGATTCGGATGCTCAACCGTTTACGGACGCAGAGTGGGCTGCCGTCAAGCCGAATATCCGACGCGGCCGCCCTTTGGCCCTAGTGACCAAGGAGCGCATTACGATTCGTCTGTCTCGAGATGTGGTGGAGCGGTTCCGATCGAGCGGTGATGGCTGGCAGACGAAGGTCGACGCAGCTTTGCGCGATTGGTTGAAGGACCACTCTCCGGGATAGTGGAAATATTGCGTGCCTTCGATACTGCGCGGCGGAACGGCTGAGTGGCTTGTGGCGAGGCTGGCGCACTTTCTGGTTTTGGCGCGACCTTGCTCGCGATGTCGGTGGTGGTCGGGCGGGATACCCGTATCTACGTGGTGGCCTGGCCATCGGCTCGCGACTGGCACTGGGCCTTCATTAGCGACATCACGTCCGTCGGGCGCAGGCCATAGTCTGGGAGTGTCAGAAATTCTGTGTGTGAGGCTGACGCGCTATATTGTAGCGTCGCTTCCGACAATTTATTGGACGTGAGATGGCCGTCTAGCAGGGACAATCAGTGAGCACCAGACTACTCTTCCTCGATATCGACGGGGTGATGCACAGCGTCGACCATGTTCAGGCGATCCATACAAGCGCCGGAACCGAATACACCGGCGACCGGCTGTTTGAGTACCTGCCCTTGCTGGGCCGGATTCTCGATCAGTGCCCTGACGTTTCGGTGATCATTTCGTCTGCTTGGCGGGATATCTACACGCTTTCGGAGCTTCAGAAGTTCTTTGGTAGCTGGGAGCATCGGGTCATTGGGACTACTCTCAGTAGTGATGCTCTGGATTCCGTACCCGCGAACCGGTTTCGGGAATGCCAGATGGTGGCGGAACAGCTCGAGGTGTTCGACTGGCTGGTGGTTGATGATCAGCCCGGAATCGTCTGGGGATCCCAAATCCCGAAACCGGAGCTTGCGCGCAGGGTATTCTGGTGTGATCCGGTGCTGGGGCTTGCAACACCGTTGGTTGCTACCAGCATCGTGAGGAGGTTTCTTGATGGAGAGATGCGTTGATCGGTCAACTCGGCGGTCGCCTTAGTTAATCGATTCAACTGTTTTACAACCTTTTCGGCCGTTGGTTAATCTGAGGTTGGAATCTGCGTAGCCCTTCGTGCCTGCGATGCGCTTGTTTTGTGCAAATTCCGGTTGGAACGCCAGGCGACGAATTAACCTACTTGATTAAATCACCATTTAGGTTAAAATAAGTTATGGAAAAAGGCACCCCGCACTGCAAGCTGCCAGTCGTCCGAGGCTTGATTGAAGCCGGCAAGGTCCGCGCCACGGCTAACGCCTTCAATGGCGCTCGTGAACTGGGTATCAACGATCTGGCCGGGATGTGCGCCGTTGTAATGTCGCTCACTTCAGCCGACTTCTACAAGAGCATGACGACTCATGCTGATCACCGGATATGGCAGGACGTGTACCACACCAAGACAGCCAAAAGTGCGGAAGTCTACTTAAAGCTGACTGTCATCGATGACGTGCTGATCGTATCCTTCAAGGAGCTATGAAAATGAAATGTCCTGTGTGCGGCGCGGCTGAACTGATCCACGACACCCGCGACCTGTCCTATACCTACAAGAGCGAAACCACCACCATTCCTGGCGTGACGGGAGATTTTTGCCCGGCGTGCGGCGAGGTTATTCTGAACCGTGAGCACGGCGACCGCTACAGCGAGTTGCTTGGGCAGTTCCAGCGTCAGGTGAATGCGGCCTATGTTGACCCTGACTACATCGCCAGGGTGCGCAAAAAGCTGGACCTGGATCAACGCCAGGCCGCCGAAATATTTGGCGGCGGCGTCAACGCCTTCTCGCGTTACGAGAACGGCAAGACCAAGCCGCCCCTGGCTCTGGTGAAGCTGCTCAAGGTGCTGGATCGTCACCCCGATCTACTCAACGAGGTTAGAACGGCCTGATGGCTCCAAAGGGTTCCTGATGGTTCCAACCATAGACAATCCGCGAGGCGGCCTAGTAGTCAGTCATGCTGCCGTTGATGGATAGAGCCGATGAAGCTTGCTGCGAGCATCGCGGATCGTGAAACGCCAGTTGATGGGTTGGTGTTTGCCGTTGCGCTCGGCAACGTTGGCGTTGATGCGTCGTCGCAGAGTTGCCTCATCGCCAATGCGGCCGGCCAGACAGGTACGCGACAGAACGGAGAATTCCATTTCGGCCATATTGAGCCAACTGCCGTGCTTGGGCGTGTAGTGAAATTCCAGCCGCTTGGCGATGGCGCGAGCCTCCTCTGGCGGGAAGGCTTCGTAGAGCGAGGCCGTTTTGTGCGTATTGAGATTGTCCAACACGACACGAATGACCTCGGCCTCCGGGTACATGCCAACGATGTGCTTCATGGTCTGGGCAAAGTCGATCTTGGTGCGCCGCTCGGTGATGAGCACTTTGCGCAAGCCAAGCTTCGGTTCGCTGATCATCATCAAATCCCGCACACCATTGCGCTTGTATTCAACGTCGAAGCATTCAGGCCGACCGGGGGCCGCCGGAATGGGCTCACGCACTTCGGCAATCAACTGCTTGGGGCTTTCGTCGAAACACACCATCGGTCGTTTCTCGTCGTAAGGTTCTTCGTACAGGTCCAGCACGTCTTCCATCGCCGCTACATACTCGGCGCTGACCTCGGGGATGCACCACATTTGCCTTTGCCACGGCTTGAGGTCGTTTTTTTCAGCGTCTGCCGCACCGCTTCATGGCTATACGACTCGGCAAAGCCCAACTCAACCACTTTGTCTGCCAGCAAACGCAAGGTCCAGTGGTCGTGGCCCTCCGGCGCCTGGCTACAGGCCACCGCAATCACGTGGGCGCACTGCCGTTCATCCAGTTTCGGCTTGGCACCCGGCCATGGCCCTTCTTTCAGGGCACCCTCCAGTCCTTCTTCGACAAACCGTTGCCGCACTCGCCCGACTGTGGCGTATCCCACATTCAAAACCGCCGCAACGTCTTCGTCTTTCATGCGCTCGTCGGCTTTGAGCAGAATGCGCGCTCGGGCCAAGGTTCGTGCCCCACGCTTGCCCTTGCCAATCAACCCCAGCAGGTGCGCACGCTCTTCTTCCGTCAAATCAACCCGGTACTTGATCCTCATGTCAGCCTCCCGCCACGAAAGGCTTCAGCGTATGACTCCCTGCCGCTCACCATTCACCAGAACCCCAGCAGTTTTTGCCATCAATTCCTCGC
>CAMBRI010000216.1 GCA_945870205.1 Sulfuritalea hydrogenivorans sk43H
TGGCCGAGTTCCATCACGGCGAGTCGCTCCAGCTCGTCCCAGGTCGATTGCGGCAACGCCGCACCGGCATAGAAGATGATCTGCAGGCGGGCGAAGAAGCTCTTGCGCAGGGCCGCGTCGTCGCGCAACTTGGCCACCAGCATGCCGTAGGCCAGCGGCACGCTGAAATAGATGGTGGGCGAAACATCCGTCAAGTTCTTGACGGTCTTCGGCAGCAGGGCCGGCAGCGGCTTGCCATCGTCGATATAGAGGCTGCCGCCGAAGCGCACCACCTTGTTGAAGTTGTGGCTGCCACCGAAGACATGGCTCCACGGCAGCCAGTCGACGATCACCGGCTTTTGCCGGTTGAGGAAAGGCCAGATCACCGATTTCATTTCGGCGTTGGAACACATCATGCGCTGCGTCGTAATGACCGCTTTCGGCGCGCCGACGGAACCGGAGGTGAACAGGAACTTGGCGATGGTGTCGGGGCCAATTGCATTGAACGCGGCCTTGACCGTCGCCTCGATGGCGCCGGTATTTTCGATCGCGCGGAAGGCCAGCGTACCGGGCGAAGGTTGGCTGCGGCTGCCGGCCACCACCACCCCGTCATGCAGGTCGGCAATTGCCTTGAGCGCCGGCGCGAAGCGTTCGATGGTGTCGGCAAAAATCACGCCCGGACGCAGCAGTTCGACATTGGCGCGAAGCTTGGCGAAGTCTTTCGACAGCAGCGAATTGCCCGGCGACACCGGGCTGATCGGGACGCCGACATGCAGGCAGGCCAGCATCAGCAAGGCGTGTTCGATGCTGTTGTCGGAGAGCACCAGCACCGGCCGCTCGGGCGAGAGGTTCTGCCAGAGCAGCCAGGTGGCAATACGATAGACGCGTGCCAGGGCCTCGCCGTAAGTCACCTTGACCCATTCGCCATCCGCGTCGCGTTCGGCGATCAGGATGGCATCCGGTGTCTCTGTCGCCCAGCGTTCCAGCCACTCGCCGGAACAGCGCGCGTAGTCGGGCAGGGCCAGGGCCGAGCGGAACAGACGGCTCCCGTCCGGTCGGGCTTCGAGTATCACCGCCGGATCGACAAACAGCTCGGCCGGCTTGCGGGCAATGGGGCTCATGCAAAGCTCCTTTGTTCCTCCCCCTTCAAGGGGGAGGTCAGGTGGGGGATGGGGCAAGTATCCGCAGCGTGTTCCCCCATCCCCACCCCAGCCCTCCCCTTGAAGGGGAGGGAGCGGTGCGCAGTTAAGTTAGCGCACATGGCGGAAGGGGGGCGGGCAAACAATTGGCTTTTAGTTACGGCAGCTGCGCTTAACGCCGAAGAGGCCGGTGTTAGCCTCCACTGAAACTTCGTTTTCGCGTGTTTCATCTGCTGTGTTTGACGCTGTGCGCGATGAGCGTTAACGGCTTACTTCGAAATAACCTTGAAGGCGCCGTTCTGCACCTGCAGCAGGACGCGACCGCGGGCATCGTGACCGTTGTGGTTGGTCGGGCTCATGTTGAACACGCCATGCACGCCGGCCACTTCCTTTTCGCTTTCGATGGCGTCGCGCAGGGCAGCGCGGAACTCCGCCGTGCCGGGCTTGGCTTTCTTTTTGGCGACAGGAATGGCGCGCGAGGCGATTTGCCACGCATCCCACATGTGTCCGCCAAAGGAGGACAGCGAGCCGGCACCGAACTTGGCCTCATAGAGCTTGGCGTACTCGCCGCCGACTTTCTTTGAAGGATGCGAATCGGGTAGCTGATCCCACTCGATCAGCGGACCGGCGACGATGATGCCGCCTTCGACGTTTTTGCCGCCGATCTTGAGGAAGGCTGGCGACGGGGCGCCGTGGGTCTGATAGATCTGGCCCTTGTAACCACGCTCGGTCAGGGCGCTGTGCGGCATCGCGGCCGGGGCGCCGGAGGCGACGACGATCACGGCATCGGGCTTGGCCGAGATGATCTTGACCACTTGTCCCGTAACCGATGTGTCGGTGCGGGCGAAACCTTCGATCGGGCCGAAGGTGATGCCGTACTTGGCGACGTTCGCCTGCAGCGCCTTGATCCAGACTTCGCCATAGGCATCCGGGTGATAGCCGATGAATGCCAGCGTCTTGACATTGTGGGCCTTGGCATGTTCGAGGATGCCCTCGGCCATCAGGCCGATACCCTGCGGCATGGTGAAGGTCCATTTGAACTTTTCGCCATCGGCCGGATTCGGCGCCAGGGCGATCAGCGGCGTCTTCGATTCGGCGGCGGCGCCTGCGGCAGCCATGACGTTGGGGGTGATCGAGCCCGCGATCAGCAAATCGACCTTGTTTTCGTTGATCAGCTTGGAAGCGTTCTTCGCCGCGGCGGTCGGGTCAGTCGCCTCGTCGAGCACGATCCAGATGATCTTCTCGCCGCCAATGCTGGTCGGCAGCAGTTCGGTGGTGTTCTTCTGCGGCCCGCCCAGCACGGCAGCGGAGCCGGTGGCGGAAACGCTGACGCCGATGGTGATGTCGGCCAGTGCGTTGCCTGCACCGATCAGCGACAAGGCAATGACCAGGGGCTTGATGGACAGTTTGATTTTCATGCTTTCTCCTCGTGTTGTTGGTTTGGATTGCTGCAACTTGTTTGACCTGCGGGTGATGACGGATTGGGTTCGGGTCAGGCGGCAATCGAATGACTGCCGCCCAGACCGAGATAACTTTCGATCACGCGCGGATCGTTGATCAGGATCTTGGCGTCGTTTTCCACGGCGACGCCGCCATTCTCCAGCACATAGCCGTAATCGGCTACTTGCAGTGCAGCACGCGCGTTCTGCTCGACCAGTAGAACCGAGACGCCCATGCTCTTGAGCTGAACCACGATGCGAAAGATTTCCTTGACGATCAGCGGTGCCAGGCCGAGGCTGGGTTCGTCAAGCATCAGCAAGGTGGGCTTGGCCATCAGGGCGCGGCCCATGGCCAGCATCTGCCGCTCGCCGCCAGAAAGGGTGCCGGCCTGCTGTTCCTTGCGCTGCGCCAGGCGCGGGAATATCTCGAACACCTCGGCCATGGTCTTGGCGTGGTCGCGCGCGCCGCGCCGATGGCGGGCGAATGCGCCGAGCAGCAGATTGTCGGCCACCGACATGGTGCCGAACAGTTCGCGCTTTTCCGGTACCAGCACCAGTCCGCGCCCGACCAGGGCGTCCACCGCGGTGGTGCCGCGCGTGGCGCTGCCCTGGTACTTCACGTCACCGCGCGCCGGCAGGAGACCCATCAGCGCCGAGAGCAGCGTGGTCTTGCCGGCGCCGTTGGGGCCGATCACGGTGACGATCTCGCCTTCGCGGATGCGGATGCTGACCTTGTGGATGGCTTCGACGCGACCGTAGTTCACGCAGAGGTCGGTGGTTTCGAGCAGCGTTGGCTTCATGCGTCCACCCCGCCCAAATAAGCTTCGAGCACTTTCGGATTGGTCTGGATTTCCTGCGGCAGGCCCTCCGCCAGGTGCTCGCCGAACTCCATCACCACCACGCGGTCAGCCAGGCCCATGACGAAATCCATGTCGTGTTCGACCAGCAGGATCGCCATGCCTTCGCTGCGCAGCCTGGCCAGCAGTTCGCCCAGCGCCTTCTTTTCCAGATGACGCAAGCCGGCGGCCGGTTCGTCGAGCAGCAGCAGTGTCGGGTCGCTGCACAGCGCGCGGGCGATTTCGACGATGCGCTGCTTGCCCAGCGGCAGGCTGCCGGCGACATCGAACAGATGCTCGCCCAGGCCGCAGCGCTGCAACTGGTGAGAGGCTTCCCAGAGCAGGCGGCGCTCTTCCTCGCGATCGAGGCGCCAGGCCGACTGCACGAAGTTCTTGCGGCCGCGCAGGTGGGCGCCGATCGCGGCGTTTTCCAGAACCGTCATGTCCTGATTGAGGCGTACGTGCTGAAACGTTCGGCTCATTCCCCGCTTGGCAATCTCGCGCGAACTCAGTGCATCGATGCGCTGGCCCATGAACCGGATCTCGCCGTCGGTCGGCGGATTGACGCCGGAAATGCAGTTGAACAGGGTGCTCTTGCCGGCGCCATTGGGACCGATCAGGGCCATCACTTCGCCCGCCCGGACGCTCAGGTTCATGGCGTTGTTGGCCACCAGGCCGCCGAAGCGCTTGGTCACCTTGATCACCTTGAGCACCTCGCCGCCGCACGGCGGGACGTCGCGGCGCGGCAGCGGCAGGGCGGGTTCAACCGTGTTCGCCTGCTCGCGCTGCGGTACGAGGTTGCCAAACACGCGCATCAGGATCGGCCAGATGCCGTCGCGCGCGCGATGCAGGACGATGATCGTGAGCAGGCCGAACACCACCATCTCGAAGTTGCCGGCGACACCAAGCAGTTTCGGCAGTACGTCTTGCAGCCATTCCTTGAGGAAGGTCACGGCGGTGGCACCGAACACCGCGCCCCAGACCGCGGCCGCGCCGCCCAGCACAGCCATGAACAGGTACTCGATGCCGTGGCCGAGCGAAAACGGTGTCGGATTGACGAAGCGCTGCAGGTGAGCATAAAGCCAGCCCGAAACGCAGGCGAACTGGGCCGCGATCATGAACAGCACCATGCGGTACCAGAGCGTGTTGATGCCCATTGCCTCGGTCATGGTCATGCTGCGCAGGCAGCGCATGGCCCGGCCTTCTCGCGAATTCAGCATGTTCTGGGTGGTGACGATGGCGGCCAGCAGGGTCGCCCAGATGACGTAGAAGAAGGCACGACCGGAGCCCAGTTCGAGACCGAACAGGTCCACCGGCGGAATGCCGTCGATGCCGCCGTGGCCGCCCAGGGCTTCGAGGTTGCCGAACAGGAAGTAGAGCGAAATGCCCCAGGCGATGGTGCCCAGCGGCAGAAAATGCCCCGACAGGCGCAGCGTGATGAAGCCCAGCGCCAGCGACACGGCGGTGGTGATCACCATGCCGACGATCAACGTGCCCCAGGGCGACATGCCGTGGCGCGTGGTGAGGTAGGCCGTGGCATAGGCGCCGAGGCCGACGAAGGCCGCCTGGCCGAAGGAAGTGAGGCCGCCGATGCCGGTGAGCAGCACCAGGCCGAGTGCCACGAGGGCGTAGAGGCCGATGTAATTAACCAGGGTGACGGTGAATTGCGCGGCGAACAGCGGCACCAGCGACAGTGCCAGCAGGAAGCCGATCAGGGCGCGCGACGGTGTAATCAGCTGGATCATGTCAGTGCTCGTCCTCGTCCTCGACATGATGTTTGGTCAGCGACTGCCACAGCAGCACCGGGATGATCAGCGTGAACACGATGACCTCTTTGTAGGCCGAAGCGTAGAAGGAGGAATAGGATTCGAGCAGGCCGACCAGGATCGCCCCGGCCGCCGCCAGCGGGTAGGAGGCGAGGCCGCCGATGATGGCACCGACAAAGCCCTTGAGGCCGATCAGGAAGCCGGTGTCGTAATAGATGGTGGTGATCGGCGCAATCAGGATGCCGGAGAAGGCGCCGACCAGCGCCGCCAGCGTGAAGCAGAGTTTTCCTGCGAGATCGGCGGAGATGCCCATCAGGCGCGCGCCGGTGCGGTTGATGGCGGTGGCGCGCAAGGCCTTGCCATAGATCGAACGCTCGAAGAACAGCGCCAGGCCGGCGATCAGGGCCGCGGCGATGCCGACGATCCACAAGGTCTGGAACTGGATGTAGGTAGCGCCGAGAGTGATGCCCCCGTCAGTGAAGGCCGGTGTCCTGCCGCCTTCCGCGCCGAAGAAATACAGGCCGAGTCCGACCAGCACGAAATGCACGGCGACCGAGACGATCAGGAGCAGCAGGACCGTGGCTTCCGCCACCGGCTGAAAGGCAAGGCGATAGATCTGCGGGCCGAGCGGCACCACGAAGGCCAGCGCGATCGCTACCTGCAGCGGATAGGCCAGGCTCTTGAGCGGCAGATAGCGCACCACGACCAGGGCCAGGATCGGCAGCACGGCATTCTTGAAAATGATCATCGGCAGCCTGGCCGCGGCTTCCTCGCGCAGCGCGGCCACGCTGTCGACTATCGCGACGGCAATTCCCAGGGTGACCACCAGCCACATGGTCGGCGGAAGAAAGCCGGCATTGATGGCGGCCATGGAGAGCGCGCCGTAGGCGACGAACTCGCCTTGCGGAATGAAGATGACGCGGGTGACGGCAAACACCAGCACCAGCGCCAGCGACAGCAGGGCATAGATAGCACCGTTGGTGATGCCATCCTGGGCCAGAACGAGGGCGACGCTGGAGTCCACGTGGAAGCCCGGTCAGTTCGAACGGCGGCGCGAGGGCGCGGCCGTCGCATGTGTCGAAATCTGCAACATCTCTCCTCGGTGTTCTTTGTCCTCGCGGTGCTTCGTCCGGTAACAGCTTGTTGCGTCTTGCGGACAGCGAGTGAGGAGCGAATTCTGACGATGCGGCGTGTCGATGTCAACCTGTTTTATATCGAACTATCAAATTCTGAGTAAAACAAGCTAACTCTAATATTATGATTTGCAATGTGAATTGTGCACTGCGTCAACAAGTTTGTCATCGAAAGCCACTTGTTCGATATAGAATCAAATGGCAAACTGAACAAACACATCTGCCTGACGACCATGCCCGCCAACCGCAAGACCCCTGTCATCGGCTGTCTTTCCAACCACGTCGGCTTCCATTTGCGCCTCGCGCAACTGGCGGTGTTCGAGGCCTTCGCCAGCCGTCTCGGCGAGATTGATGTCACGCCGGCGATCTTTTCCGTGCTCGAAGTGCTGCAGCAGAACGACGGTATCACCCAGTCGAAACTCGCGGCGGCGGTGAGGCTGGAACGCTCGTCGGTGGTGCCCCTGCTCGACAAGCTGGCCAAACGCGGCCTGGTCGAGCGCCGCGCTTCGACCACCGACCGTCGCCACAACCATCTGCACCTGACCGACGCGGGACGGGAGCTGCTGGCCGAGGCGATTCATCGCGCCAGCCTGCACGAAAAGGAAGTCTGCAAGCCCTTCACGATTGCCGAAAAGAAGCTGCTGCTGGAACTGCTCGGCCGCTTCAGGCAGCCGAAACCTTAACGTGAAACACTTTGTTCGGAGCCCCCTGTGACTGGCGCGCGCAGCGCGCCGATTGATAACCCCCCGCGAGGGGCGAGGCGGGAATTCGCGACGCATGCGTCGCGCCGCCGCAGCCGGTTGGCTGTGCAAAGCCAGCCGTGGGCCGCGCAGCGGAAGGGGGGCGGGCGAATAAGCAGCTTTTCGCGTGTTTCATCTTCTG
>CAMBRI010000217.1 GCA_945870205.1 Sulfuritalea hydrogenivorans sk43H
ATCACCACTACCGCCAACCCAAAGCACCAGCACGCGCTTGCACTGATTCAGACGATTCGTCCGTAGTCAGAAATCCGAACCGTGATTCAATGACAACTTATTGAATCAGCGTAGCAACCTGGGTTCGATCGGGTGGAACTTCAGCCTAGGACACCGGTTCGAGTCGCTTTTGACCGATGCGCAAGGGCCTCACGCTGTCGGAAAACGGCAGGAACCCGCCCCAGTCGTTCCCCTCTGGATTCATCGACAGACGGCTTTGCAAAGCCCCTGCAAGATGGTCATCAGTCGGTACGCGAGCACTGCCCAGATAGTCCAGACGCACACCGAGGTGCTCACGCGCCGTATGGCGCATATTGTGAAAAATCGCCAGTGCCTCCTGCTCGTTGCGCGCGCGCGTGATGGCGACCTGAAACCCGTCACGCCCGCGCTCCTGTGCCAGACGCTTGATCAAGGCATAGGCACGGGTAATCGCCGTGCTCTGGGCCGCGACCACCACCGCCATGTGCGGTGTAGCCAGCGCCAAGGGTGACAAATGTTGGTCGTTGCGTGCGGCGCAATCAATCAGGACAAAGGAACTGCCTTCCTGCAACTGCCTCAGGGCCGCATCGAGCCGCAGGGCGGAAGCCGCATCGACATGCTGCACGTCGGCGGCAAACTGTGCTGCCGACATCACGCTGAGCCGATGAGCAACCGGCTGCGCCAGACTCTCTATAGAGCAGTCACGGAGCAGCAAATCGAGCAAATCATTTCGCGCCTTCATGCCGAACGCGGCGTGCACGTTGTCGGTACCGCCGTTCTCGTCGATGATCACTACAGCTTGCCCGGACTCGGCCAGCGCCGTGGCAGTGCGCACCAGCAACTTGGTTCGGCCGCAGGCGTCGCGCCCCGATACGAAGGCAACCACGCGCGCCGCTCGAGCGCCAAAAAGGCGCCGCAATCCAGCGGCCTGGTCTGTTTCGGTCCCGGCCATCGACTCACGCAAGGGTGGCTCCCCGCGTCACATCCTGGCTTTGCGCAAGGCTCAGCGCAATTTCTTCCTTTTGCAGGCTGTGTGCCGTCTCACCGGTACCGGCCTTGAACGCCCTATGCAGCAAATATTTTCGATTGGGGAGATGAAGGTCTTCCGGAACGCGCTGGCCGTTGGCGACATAACTAAGGGTGAGGCCGTGACGCACGATGCAATCAAGCGCCGGCGCCAGCGAAGTGGCTTCATCCACCTTGGTCAGGATGCAGCCCGCCAGGTCTTCACCCCCATAGGCACGCACCACGTCATCAAGTGTATCGCCGCGGCTGCCGGCATTGAGCAGGAGCAGCCGATTGACTTCGCCGGAACGGGTCAGCATGGCGGCCTGTTCTGCCACCATGCGGTCGCGCTGGCTCATACCCACGGTATCGATCAGCACCATGTGCTTGTCGCGCAGGTCAGCGAGGGTACGCCGCAAGTCCTCCCCATCCCGGACCACAAATACCGGGACACCAAGAATCCGGCCGTAGATGCGCAACTGCTCGTGAGCGCCGATACGATAGCCATCGGTGGTGAGCAATGCCAGGCGCTCCGCGCCATAGCGCACCACACAGCGTGCAGCCAGCTTGGCGGTGGTCGTGGTCTTGCCAACACCGGTGGGGCCGACCAGGGCGTAGACGCCGCCGCGATCAATGAAGTCCGCGTCGGACGAAAGGGTGCGCAGGCGGCGATTTACGGCCGCCGTTAGCCATTTGCGGCCATCGTCCTCACCCATGTCCGCCGCCATTTCCTGCACCAGCCGTCGGGTGAGGCTGCCGGAGAAGCCAGCTGCGAGCATTTCACCCAGAAGCTGCGCTCGTGCCGGGGCTTCCCGTGCCATTTCGCCCCAGGCAAATCCGGCTAGTTGGCGTTCGAGCAGATTCTTGATGACCCGCATCTCGTCCATCAATTGCGCCGCCTGCGGCGAGAGTTCGACCGGCGCCGGCGCTGGTGACTTTGCGGTGGTCGGTCGCTGGGTCGCGGCGGCTGGTGGCGGCGCAAGCGCTTCTGGTGCCTGCCGCAATGAGCTGGCAGCTGAAGTTTGCGTTGGCATCGGACTCTTGCGCGCAACATCGGCTGCTGGCGCCTGCGGTGGCGCAGTGACGCGTGGAACGGCGGTGTCCCTGCCATAGGGTGCCCACGGACGCACTACCGGCGGCTCCCGCTCGACCCCCCGCACTCCATCGCGACCCGCCTCGCGCATTGCCGCCGACAGGGTCACCGTGTAATCGTCGGTCGCAGGCGCAGGGCGAGGCGGCGCGGACAAGGCAGAGGGCGAGGAAACCGTGGCCGGACGGCTCTCGCGCGAAATCGCGTCGAGGCTCTCGGGCGACATCGCAACGATCTCGACGCCGTTTTCGACGGCCTTGTTGGAAATGACCACAGCATCGGGGCCAAATTCCTCTTTCGCCCGCCGCAGGCAGTCGCGCGCCGTTGCGCCGACGAAGCGTTTTACGGTCATTTGCTTGCTCCGATGATGGTGGTCACCTTGATGATTTTCGAATCAGGAACTTCGCCGTTGGCGATGACCTTGAGTTGCTGTACCGCACGACGCAGGAAGCGCGACAACAGCCAGCGCAGATGCCCCGGAACCAGCAGCACGGGCGGCAGGCCCAGGTCTTCCTGGCGCCGTGCCGCCGCCGCCGTTTCGCGCAGCAGGGTGTCGGCCAGGCCCGGCTCGATGCCGCCTGAATCGCTGCCACCTTGCAGCGCCTGGCCGAGAATCCGCTCCAGGGACGGCTCCAGTGCCATCACCTGCATTTCGGTTCCGCTCGGATAGAGTTGTTGCACGATCGAGCGACCCAGCGCAAGGCGCAGCTGCGACGTCAGTTCCATCGGGTCTTGCGTGCGCGGCGCATGTTCCGCCAGGGTTTCGATGATGGTCCGCATGTCGCGGATATTCACACCCTCTTCGAGCAGGTTTTGCAACACGCGCTGCAAGACACCAAGCTGCAGCTGTTTCGGCACCAGGTCTTCGATCAGCTTGGGCGACTCGACGCCGAGGTGATCCAGCAGCGCCTGGGTTTCCTGCCGACCCAGCAGTTCGGTTGCGTGCGACAGGATGACGTGATTCAGATGAGTGGCGATCACGGTGCTGGCATCAACCACCGTGTAGCCCAGGACATGGGCCTGCTCGCGCAGGCTGGCATTGATCCACACGGCAGGCAGACCAAAGGCCGGGTCTTGCGTCTGCGTCCCTTCCAGTTGCCCGGAAACACGGCCTGGATTGATCGCCAGGTACTGCCCGGGAAAGGCCTCGCCCTCCCCTATGGGTACCCCCTTGAGGGTCAGTCGATAGGCATTCGGCCGTAATTCAAGGTTATCCCGGATATGCACCGGCGCCGGCAGAAACCCGATCTCCTGTGCGAACTTCTTGCGCAAGCCTCTGATCCGCTTCAGCAACTCGCCATCCTGAGCGCGATCCACCAGCGGTATCAGGCGATAGCCGACCTCGAGGCCCAGCACATCGACGGCGACGACATCAGACCAGCTGGCCTCCACACTCTCCGTGGGTTGTACGACCGCCTGCTGCGCAGTGCTTGCCACGTCCTTGGCAGTCACCACAGGCTTCCGCATCCCCCGCCATGCCAGAAAACCCAGGATCGATGCCAGCATCAGGAAGACGAAATTCGGCATCCCGGGAATCATTCCCAGCGTGCCAAGGATGATTGCCGTCAGGGCCAGCACCATGGGATTGCCGAACAATTGCGCCACCAGTTGCTGGCCAATGTCCTGTTCGGTCGCCACCCGCGTCACCACCAGGCCGGCCGCGGTGGAAATGATCAGTGCCGGAATCTGCGCCACCAGACCATCGCCAATCGTCAGCAAGGTGTAGGTCTTGGCCGCATCTCCCACACTCATGTCGTGCTGGAGAATGCCGATAATCAGGCCGCCAATGATGTTGATGAACAGAATCAGGATGCCGGCGACGGCGTCGCCGCGCACGAATTTCGAGGCGCCGTCCATCGATCCGTAAAAATCCGCCTCCAGCGCCACCGTGGCGCGGCGTTTGCGCGCCTCGTCTTCGCCGATCAGGCCGGCGTTCAGGTCGGCGTCGATCGCCATCTGCTTGCCCGGCATTGCGTCCAGGGTAAACCGGGCCGACACTTCCGCAATCCGTCCCGCACCCTTGGTGATGACGATGAAGTTGATCAGGGTAAGAATGATGAACACCACGATACCGACCGCGTAATTGCCACCCACCAGAAAGTGGCCAAAGGCCTCGATGACTTTGCCGGCGGCATCCGGGCCGGTATGCCCGTGCAGCAGCACGACCCGGGTCGAGGCCACGTTCAGCGACAGTCGCAGCAGCGTCGTCACCAGTAGGACCGTCGGGAAGATCGCGAAATCAAGCGGCTTCATGGTGTACATCGCCACCAGCAGCACCATGATCGAAATCGCGATGTTGAAAGTAAGGAACACGTCGAGCGCAAACGTCGGCAGCGGCAGCACCATCATCGACAAAATAAGCACGATGAGCAGCGGTGCCAGCATCTGGCGAATGTTCAGGCGCTGGAGAAAGTTCTGCAGTGTCAGGCTGTCATTCATTCAGGCGCCCCCGGATCGAGCCCTTCGGGAACGGCAATCAGCGCTGGCGGCGTCGGCAATAGGGTACCCGCGGCGTTAGCGGCGAACTCGTTCATCTGGTAAACCCAGGCCATGACTTCGGCCACCGCAGCAAAAAGAGAGGCTGGAATCTGGTCGCCGACTTCGGCGTGACGATACAAGGCACGCGCCAGGGGCGGGGCCTCGAGTTGCGGCACCTGATTTTCGGCGGCGATTTCACGGATGCGCCCGGCGATCAGGTTCATCCCCTTGGCCACCACGACCGGGGCTCCCATCGACGCGCCGTCATACTTCAAGGCGATGGCGAAGTGCGTTGGATTGGTGACCACCACATCCGCCTTGGGTACCTGGGACATCATGCGACTGCGTGCCATCTCGCGCTGCTGGCTGCGAATACGCGCCTTGAGTTGGGGATCGCCTTCGCTTTCGCGGGCCTCCTTCTTCAACTCCTCGCGGGTCATCTTCAGTCGGTCGTGGTATTGCCAGAGCTGAAACGGCACATCGATCGCGACAATTACCGCCAAGCCGCCAATCAGGGCGACAAAGCTGAAAAATAGCACCTGGGAAAATGAGGTCAGCCCGGTTTCGATCGGCTGTGCCAGCAGGGCAAACAAACGATCCTGCTCATGCCGGACAACCCAGTACAACACCCCACCGATCAGCAAGGCCTTGAGAATGGCCTTGACCAGTTCGGCGATGCTCTGCCAGGAAAACATGCGACCGAGCCCCTTGACCGGATCCATGCGCATGAAATCGAGCTGAAACGCCTTCGGCGAAAATATCCAGCCGCCCATGACAAAGGGCGTGGCGATGATGGACGCGATGATGGCAAGGAAAATCGGCCCGACCAGGGTGAAAGCGTCCACCGTCAGTGAGAGGGCACTTTCGTTCATAACCGCGGAATCGAAAGCCGCATTGCGACTGAAGCTCAAGCCGTGCCGCAGCAGATTCGCCGCCCCCTGCGCCATCCAGCCGCCAAGCACCCAGAACGCGCCAGCGCCGGCGGCAAGAACCATGAAAGCCATCAGTTCTCGCGAATGCGGAACATTGCCGTCTTCGCGCGCCTGCTCGAGGCGACGCTCGGACGCAGCTTCGGTCCGTTCGAGGTCGCTTTCTTCAGCCACGTGGGTTCTCTCTCATACCGGCAATTATTGCCGCCGGCCCGAATAGAGAGCACGGGAACAAACGCTAAAACCTTGGCCTATTTAACCGCGGTCGGCGCAAGTTCTGTCGGGTATTTCCTGCGACACCGCAGACCGGCATCCGGTGCCAACCGGAAACCCGACGCCCGCTGCTGCATTCAGAGGTCTATCGGATAACTGGATTCAAGCCAGGCCGGATTCGCGGCTCTTGCGTTCGCGCTCGGTCTTGAAAATATAGCGCTGAATCAGCGTTGCCATCTGGCGTGGCAGATTAACGAACTCGCATCCGGCGCGGCGCGTACGAATGCCGCTGCGACTGGCGTTTTCCGCCAGCGCACACAGACGCAAGCTGGCGATGATCGAGCCGATATCGGGCAATTCAATGGTACTGCCGGGAAGCTCCATATCTGTTTCGAGCGGCAAACTGAGCGGCAGGCCGACCAGGCAAACACCGCCAACGCTGATATCGGAGACACGCGCCTCGATCAGATGGCTTGGGGCATCCACCACAGGGAACTGAAGCCTGCACACCAGCGGCCGCGCCACGGGGGCGGCCAGCCGATAGTATTCACGTCGTTGCAGGCGCAGGATGCTGTCGGGCAGTGCCGCAAGAAAAGCCGGGCGACCATCGACTTGAACGGTGGTCAAACCGCGCAGGATGAACTGGATTTTTACCTTTTCAAGCTGCGTGACGCAGAACAGCTTGCCTGCCTTGAGCGCCTTGCCGTTCATTTCCGCACTTGCGCCGAAATCAAGTACCAGTCCGTCATCGCTCCAGCTGATCAGACTGGTGAGCACCATGTCGCGCCCTTCATTGAAGATCATTGTGATCTGGGATACATGTGCCGCCAGCCCAAGAAAAACGGTAAACATCTCACTTCGGGCGCGCAGCAGGTACTGACTGAACTGATCAGTAGGCAGCACTTCAGTGACGACTTGCGCTAGCGGTGTCGGGCTGGATCCGGGTTCGGCAGAGGGGCTTGTCATCTCGGGAAGCAGGGTGCGAGGAGCGTGGCGAATTCTAGCCCGGATTCATTTCATCGGCAGACGGAGAAAAGGCCGGAACTTCCCCGCGTTCTACCTGATACAGCCAGGCCAGCAACTGCGCCACCGCCAGGTAAAGCTGGGGCGGGATATGCTGATCCAGATCGACCTCGGCGAGCAAGGCAACCAGGGCGGGCGACTCATGGACATAAATCCCGTGCTCTTTCGCACGAGCAATGATCTCATCGGCAATCAGGCCGCGGCCTTTCGCCACGACGCTCGGGGCGGCCGCCCCCGGGGCGTATTTCAACGCTACAGCCAGCGTGCGCTTCCTGTCTTCGTCAGCCTGCATCAGCTTGCACCGGCAAGGTTTGCACCCCCTGCAAGCTCAGGCCGGTAGCGGCCAAAGCCCGCTCCAGGGCAGGCACGGCGGATTGCAGATC
>CAMBRI010000218.1 GCA_945870205.1 Sulfuritalea hydrogenivorans sk43H
CTTGCGTCGGTGGCCGCCTTCAAGAGCGCTGCCGACGCGCTGAATCTCAAGGTCGATATCGTCGCCAACGTCGCCGGCTGGGGCAAGATCCAGCCCTTCATGGAAAATACGCCGGAGTTCTGGCGCAAGGTGATGGACGTCAATCTGCTCGGGCCGGTTGCCGTGACGCACGCCTTCCTGCCGGGGATGATCGAGCGCAACTCGGGCAAGGTGGTCACTGTGTCCAGCGATGCCGGTCGTGTCGGCAGCATGGGCGAAACCATGTATTCCGGCGCCAAGGGCGGCGCGATCGCCTTCACCAAATCGCTCGCGCGCGAAGTGGCGCGCTACAGCATCAACGTCAATTGCGTCTGCCCCGGCCCCACCGACACGCCGCTCTTGCGTGCCGTTCCGGAAAAGCACCAGGAGGCCTTCGTCAAGGCGACCCCGATGCGTCGCCTCGCCAAGCCTTCCGAAATCGCCGATGCCATCCTGTTTTTCGCCAGCGACCGCGCCTCTTTCGTCACCGGCCAGACCATCAGCGTCAGTGGTGGCCTAACGCTGGCTGGTTAAGCATCTAACGCTCATGGCAGCGAGAGCCACCCGCTGATGATGAAACACGCGAAAGGCGAATTGAAGGCCCGCCCCCCATCCCCCCTCACGGGGGGCTACTGATCGGCGCGCTGCGCGCGTTGATCACAGGGGGCTCCGTACAAAGTATTTCACGTTGATCCCGATTCTGAAAAAAGGAGTAGCACATGTACAAGCTCAAAGCAGCCGAATGGCGTCCCGAACATTTCAAGCTCGACGTGGCGAACAACGTCGCCACCATCACCTTGAATCGTCCCGAGCGCAAGAACCCCCTGACCTTCGAAAGCTACGCCGAACTGCGCGATACCTTTCACAAATTCCAGTACGCCGAGGATGTGCGTGCCGTGGTGATCACCGGCGCGGGGGGGAATTTCTGTTCCGGTGGCGATGTGCATGAAATCATCGGGCCGCTGACCAAAATGGACATGACAGGTCTGCTCAAGTTCACGCGCATGACCGGCAACCTGGTGAAGGAAATGCGCAATTGCCCGCAGCCCATCATCGCCGCCGTCGACGGAATCTGCTGCGGCGCCGGCGCCATCATTTCCATGGCCAGCGACCTGCGCTACGCCACCCCGAAAGCCAAGACCGGCTTCCTTTTTATCAAGGTCGGCCTGGCCGGTTGCGATATGGGCGCCTGCAGCATCCTGCCACGCATCATAGGCCAGGGCCGCGCTTCGGAACTGCTTTACACAGGCCGCATGATGAGCGCCGAGGAAGGCCAGGCCTGGGGCTTCTTCAACGGCGTGGTCGCCCAGGAAGAGTTGCTGGCGACCGCCACCAACATGGCACAGTCGCTTGCCGACGGCCCGGCGTTTGCCCACTCCGTTACCAAGAAGTGCCTGCACCAGGAGTGGAACCAGACCATCGAGCAGGCGCTGGAGACCGAAGCCGAGGCGCAGGCCATCTGCATGCAGACCGAGGACTTCAAGATCGCGTACCACGCCTTTGTTGCCAAGGAAACGCCCAAGTTCATCGGCAACTGATTTTCTGGCCGGCGAGCGGATGAACACGTCCTGTCGCCGGCCATGAGCCCGGCCATTCAGCCTTGACGTGCTCGATTCGTGGCAGACTTCGCGCCACCGCATGACGCGACTTCGAAAGGATATGGAAATGGGTTCTGCAGGCGATGTCCAGGCGCTGGTAACCGATCCGAGGCTGGTCGAGGAAAGGCGGGGGCAGATCGTGCGCGCCGCGATCAAGCTGTTTTCGGAAGATGGCTACTACACCACGACCATCCAGCAGATCGCCAAGCAGGCCGGCATCAGCACCGGGCTGATCTACCAGTATTTCCGCGACAAGGACGACATACTTTTTCTCAGCCTGAAGATGGTGCTGGACACCTACGAGCAAGAGATACCCACCCAGCTGGCGGGCGTAGAGCATCCCGTCGAACGACTTTGTGTCTCCATGTGGGCCTATTGCCACATCGTCGACGGGCTGCGCGAGGCCACCGTACTCGCCTACCGCTCGACCAAGTCGCTGCGCCCTGACCGTCGCGTGCTGATCAAGGATGCCGAGACGCGCACCAACCGGCTGATCGAGAATTGCCTGCACGCCTGTGTCGAGGGCGGCTACATGCGCGAGGTAAATGAGTACCTGCTGTCCTACCAGCTAGTGATGTTCGCGCATTCCTGGGCATTGAAGCACTGGATTTTGCGCGATCACTATTCGCTTGAAACCTACATCGGCGAAGGTATTGCGCTGCTGATCGATCCCTTCCTGACGGCCAAGGGCAGGCGCGGCCTGGCCGGGGTCGCCGCGCGCACGACAGCCTTCAGCAGCGATTCGCTGATCACCGCGGCGGCATCGAAGGCCACGCCGGCCACTGCCGCCAGGCGCAGAAAGCGCCCGCGCGCCAAAGCAGCCTGAACATTACCGGCGCGCCGCGAAGTTTCGATGCAGCGCGCCTACGGACGACCCCCATGATTACTCTGACTATTGACGGACCCATCGCAGTTGCGACCCTGTGCCGGCCTCCGGTAAATGCCATCAACGACGAATGGGTCAACCGCCTGTGCCAGGTGCTCGACGAGGTGGAGCAGGCCCCGCAGGTCAGCGTGCTCTGGATCCGCAGCGCGCAGAAGGTGTTCTGCGCCGGTGCCGACCTCGCGCTGATGCACAGCATTCTCGCCAGCGCGGACGGGCGCGAGCGGATGATAGACCTGACGCGGCGCATGCAGCAGGTGTTCGCGCGTCTGGAAGTCCTGCCCAAGGTGACGCTCGCCGAAATCAGCGGCCCGGCGATGGGTGGCGGCTTCGAACTGGCACTCGCCTGCGATCTGCGCATCGTCGCCGACAGCGCACGCATTGGCCTGCCCGAAGCCGGCCTTGGGCTGCTGCCGGCAGCAGGCGGCACGCAACGCATGACGCGCATCTGCGGCGAAGCCACGGCGCGACGCCTGATACTCGGTGCGGAACTCGTTGCCGGCAGCGACGCCGTTACCCTCGGCCTGGCCCAGTGGAGTGCACCGGCCGCCGTGCTCGAACAGACAGCCCGCGCCAACGTGGAGCGCATCGCCGCCCTGCCCGCGCGCGCCATCGCCGAATGCAAGGCCTGCATCGCGGTTGCGCTCGATGGCAGCGCCGATGGCTTCGAAACCGAACTCGCTGGCAGCGCCGCGCTGCTCGCCCTGCCCGAAACCCAGGCTCGTGTCGCTCGATTCCTCGAAGGCCGGCGATAAAGTGAGATTTCCCGCCCGGAGCGACTGGTGATAGTCGAGCAAAGCGATCTGATAAGAAGCCTCCCCGTGAGAGGATGGGAGGGGTGGGCGTTTAATTCGCCTTTCGCGTGCTTCATCATCAGCGGGTCGGTCTCGCGGCCATGAGCGTCGAGCCGGCGTCGATTCCCGACGCGATCGAGTCGTCGCGGCTGCGCCTTGTGCGGCCGCGGGCCGAGGACTGGCAGGCCTTGCACGAGTACTACGCCGACACCGAGTGCGCCCGCTACACTTTCCAGAACCCGTTGCCGGAAGCCGAGACCCAGCGGGTGGTCGGCTCGCTGGTGCGTCATTGGGAACGCAAGCGCTATGGTCCCTACGTGCTGCACGAGAAATCCTCCGGGGCGGTGGTCGGCCTGGTCGGACTCTGGTTTCCCTCCGAATGGCCGGAAACCGAGATCAAATGGGCCATCGTGCGCTCGCAGTGGGGCAAGGGCTACGCCAGCGAGGCGGCGCGGGCCGTGCAGGCCATGCTGCCGGCCCACCTGCCCGAGATGCGGCCGATCAGCCTGATCCACGCCGAGAACGTCCGCTCGATCGAATTGGCCAGGGCCCTGGGTGCCAGCCTTGAGCGGCGGCTCGAGTTCCGCAACGCGCCCTTCCACATGTACCGCCACCAGCAAGGCGGTTAGCATCCCGGCCCGCGCCGCGGGTTCTCGCCGGCGCCCCGCCCGCAACCTCAAAACCTTCATTGCAACGCCCCGATCGCAGCGCTTGCATTTTCCATGGCGGCCGCTTAAACTGCAAGCGATTGAACGTTCATTCAGTGGTTGGAGATCAAGCAATCACCGAAACTTCAAGCATCCGCGGCAGGCGATGCGGGTGACCAGGACAACGAGAGGAGACCAATGCATGAACGACGGCCTGTTTGACCAGTTTCAGGAGTGGTACGAAAAGCGCCATGACTATGCGCGGAGTTGGAAAGCGCGAACCGGCGGCCAGGTGGTGGCGACCATGTGCACCTATTCCCCCGAAGAACTGCTGCTCGCAGCCGGCATGCTGCCGGTGCGCGTCCTCGGCGCCCATGAGCCGCAAAACGTCACCGAGCCGCACATCTTTGGCATGTTCTGCCCCTTCTGCCGCGATTCGCTGGCGCAGGGCCTGCTCGGTCGCTACGGCTATGCGGAAGGCGTAACGCTGACGCAGTCCTGCATCCAGTACCGCCAGACCTACAGTTCCTGGCGGCAGAACGTGCCGACGGTGAAGTGGGACTATTACGTCGCGATGCCCAACGACGTGCAGTCGCCCCACGCCAAAAAGGCGCACCGCGCCGAAGTGCAGCGCTTCCGGGTCTTTCTGGAGGCCTTGACCGGCAAGGCGCTGACCGACGAGATGCTCAAGGAAGCGCTGGCCGTCATCGACGAAAACCGCCGCCTGCTGCGCCAGCTGTACGACTACCGCAAAGTCGCCAATCCGCAGGTTACCGGTGTGGAAGCCCTGTATGCCTCGATCACGGCACAGTTTGTGGACAAGCGCGAGCATAACGAGCAATTGAAGAAAGTCCTGGCGGCCCTGCCCACGCGCCAGCTGAATCGCAAGGAAGGCGTGCGTTTCATGACCATCGGTTCGGAGAACGACGACGTCGCCTTCATGGCCATGGTCGAGTCGGTAGGCTCGACCATCGTCATCGACGACCAGTGTTCCGGCACCCGCTACTTCTGGAACGAATCGAAGCCCGAGACCGATGTGGTCAAGGCCATCGCCGATCGCTACTGCGCCCGCCCGGCCTGCCCGACCAAGGACTATCCGGCCCATACGCGCTTCGACCATGTATTGGGTCTGGCCAAGGAATTCAATGCCGGCGCCGCGATTTTCCTGCAGCAGAAATTCTGCGATCCGCACGAAGGCGACTACCCCGATTTGAAGCGCCACCTCGAATCCAACGGCATTCCGACCCTGTTCCTCGAATTCGACATCACCAATCCCATTGGCCCCTTCCGCATTCGCATCGAAGCCATGCTCGAAACCTTGAGCGACGAAGATCTGTTCTGACTTTCAGGAGATAAAGAATGAACGCACCAGTTCTCTACCCGACCGAGCCGCTCAAGCTGTGGGGCAAGGCAAAACAGTTGCGCGAGCAGTACTACCAGAATTTCGCGCGCGCCAAGGACAACGGCGGCATCCGCTGGTCGGCCGCCGGCTGGTCCTTCGACGCGATTCCGACCTCGCTCGGCGACGATGTCTATCCGCTCACCGGCGAGCCCTACTCGGCCGGCGTATCGCTCGACCGCAAGTTCACCCAGCGCTGCCTCGATGCCGCCGAAGCCCAGGGCTTCGCTCGCGACATGTGCTCCTATATGCGCATCTACTGGGGCAGCATGCACCTCAACGAGTACTACTACGGCGGCGAGTGGCCGAAGTCTGACTTCATCTACCAGACGCAGATCTGCTGCTCGCACGCCAAGTGGTACCAGCATGTGGCGATGACCAAGAAGGTTCCCGATTTCTACGTCGATGTATCGGTCGGCGCCTATCGCGACCTGACGCCGGACCGCCTCGACTATGTCACCGCGCAGCTGCACGACTCGATCGATTTCGTCGAAAAGGTCACCGGCCGTAAATGCGATGACGAGCTTCTGATCCGCGCCATCAAGAACGAAATGCGCGCGACTTCCCGCTGGGCGCAAATTTGCGAATTGCAGAAGGCGGTGCCCGCACCACTCGACGAAAAGACCATGTATTCGCTCTATGTGCTGGCCATCCTGCACAAATCGTCGCAGTGGTGCGCCGACTTCTACGACGAACTCTACGAAGAGGTAAAGGACCGCGTCGCCCGTGGCATCGCCGCCGTGCCCACCGAGCGTTGTCGCCTGATGTCCGACACGCAGCCGCCCTGGCCCTTCCTCAAGATCTTCCGCTACCTCGAAACCTATGGTGCGGTATCCATCGGCTCGCTCTACACCTTCGGCCTCGAAGGCACCTGGGAGTACAAGGCCGACGGCAGTTGGGGCGCACGCACCGTGCCCTGGGAGAAGGGCATCGAAATGAACGACCGCGACACCGCGCTGCGCCTCTACGCCGACTGGAACCTGTCCAAACCCTTGTGGCAGCAGTTCTTCGATCCTTCGGTCAAGTCCGAGATGATGATCAACCTTGCCCGCGACTGGAAAGTCGATGGCTGCATGATGCATCTGAACCGCGGCTGCGAAGGCTTGTCGGTGGGCATCATGGAAAACCGGCAGGCCATGGCCAAAGCCGGCTTTCCGATCATGACCTTCGAGGGCAACATGGGCGACGAGCGCGAGTTCGACGAAGTACGCACCCAGGCACGGGTCGACGCCTTCATGGAGCAGCTCGGCCTGCGTCGCCAGGCGGCATGAGATGAGCAGCCGCACCATGCTCAAGGGCAAAATTCATCGCGTGACCACGACGCATTCCGAGTTGCACTACGAAGGCTCGTGCGCCATCGATGAAGCCCTGCTGGCCGCCGCCGACATCCGCGAGTACGAACAGATTGACATCTACAACGTCAACAACGGCGAGCGCTTCACCACCTATGCCATCCGTGGCACGCGCGGCTCGGGAATCATTTCGGTCAACGGTGCCGCGGCGCGCAAGGCCGCCGCCGGCGACCTGCTGATTATCGCCAGCTACGGCAGCGTCAGCGAAAGCGAGTTGCGGCAGTTTCAGCCGCGCCTGGTCTATGTCGATGCGCGCAACCGGATCGTCAGCGAACGAGCGGCGATACCCTGCCAGATGGCGGCCTGAACGACGCTCAACGCGGCACCGTTCAGGAGCCGCGCCGTAAGCGATGTCGCGATCATAGCTTTCTCCTCCGCTCAGGATCATCGAGCGTTTTGCCCCGGCTTGCCGGGGCATATTTTTTTTAAGAATGTTCGGGAG
>CAMBRI010000219.1 GCA_945870205.1 Sulfuritalea hydrogenivorans sk43H
TCGTAGAACTGCTTGGCCTTCTCGTGAAGGGCATGCACGAGCAGGGCTCTGACGCCAGCGTTCTGCGATACGGCCACCGCGCGATTGACCGCGTCCTGGAGCAAAGCGGCGCCCAAGTGCAGTCCCTGCGCCCTGCGATCGACCGCGAGCCGGGCAAGAACCATGACAGGAACCGGATCAGGCATGTTGCGACGCACGCCACTCGTTGCGAGTTGGTGCGAAACGGTGCCGGCCGCCATGGCGTAGTAACCGCGGACGTGGCCGCCCTCGTCGGTGACGACGAAGGTGCGGCTCGCACCGCTTGACTGGTTGGACAATGCCCTGCGCTTGAGCCAGTCGTCGAGCACGGCGTCGCCGCACTCGAAGTCATCCAGTCGATGTGAAGCCGCCAGGGGCTCCGGCGGACGGAGTTGCAAGCTCAGGCCTTCGCGGACTTCTTGCTCCAGGGTGCCTTGACCGCCATGAGGCGCTCAAGCCCCGGGTTGCGTGTGGGCGGCGCGTCGAGCAGCTTGGCGAACTGCCGAAACTTCTCGGCATCCAGTTTGAAAAATACCTGATCGAGCAGTACCGACTGTGCCTTGTCGCAGGCGGCCTCGAGCATGAAGTCGGAGCGGTTCTTGCCGAGCAGATGGGCAGCCTGATCGATCAGTTCCCGCTGCTCGGGATGTGCTCGCAGGTTGATGGCGGCGTCGCGCATGGTTTCTCCTGATTCGTACACACAACAGATATACGCAGCTTACGGACGCGTATAGCAGTTGTCAACACACGGCTGGTCCCGGACGACAAGCTCTCGGGCGAATGCCGGATCAGCTTTTGTGAGCATATGTCGGTAAGGTCTGGTGAGCGGTGACGTTCATTTCAAGGGCAGCCTTGTTTCGGTAGGGTAGTTTTGGGGGTATTTTAGAAATGACAAAATTGAAGATCCTTGCGGCACAGAGGTTCGCGTTGGTTATTGTGTAGCGCTCACCCCACCAGTTCAATAAGGTCAGATTTCGGTCTGGCCTTTTTCATGTCCGCCAGTGAGGCCGACACCTGCCAGGTTCACGACACAGCGCCGGTTCAGGCTGGCGTGTTAGGTGCCAGCGAAAGCATATGCCCGACCCGCGGGTCGCCACGTCCGCCGAGTACCTCTGCATAGGCACGTCTGACGGCATCCGGCCCGTTGTGCTCCATTACCACAAGCCAGGGTTCTTTCGGATCACACACCTTGCCGACGAAGCTTTGCCATGACAGCAGCAGGCGCTGGCCCAAGTTGTCCGCGCCCCATTCCGTGTTGCGTTTCTTGATCTGAGCTGGGGCAAAGAACAGCGTTGCGCGTGGGCCGGGCAGATCCCTGGCACCGCCAAGTTGCTCAACATGGGTGCCGCCGATGGAACTGCTGTATTTCAGGTTTGCGAATCGGGTATGAATGGCTCTGCGCAGCTTGGCATTCCCGGCAAAGTCGATGTACACGCAGGATGTATCGGCGGCGATCTGGTCCAGTCGGTCGTAGGTAAAGAGGCGGTGATAACAGCCCAGGCTGCGGCAGAACTCGAGGTTCGCCGCGGACGTCAGGCCGACCACATCGATACCGGCGCGCTTCGCGAGTTGAAAAGCGGTGCCGTAGGCGGTCTTGCTCGATGCGCTCGACAGCAACATCAGTCCGGCCGTCGATTCGCTGGCGCCGAAGAAATGGTTGTCGGCCATGAAATCATCGATCAGCCACGAGGTGATGAACAAGGGGCGCAGCAGGGCCTGGACATCCTCGGTCTGCGGCGTGTAGAACGGGTCCGTGCTGCAGCGGGTGTAGCTGTTATAGACCGCGTGCAGCGCGGCGCGATGTTCGGCACCGTCGAAAAATCCGCCGGGCGAACTGCGGACCGGCTGCAACACGACGCAGGACGACATGGGGTAGTAGCCATAGAAGCTTTCGCCGACCAGCACGTCGGGGCACCGCGATTCGAAGACAGTACCGAATCCCCAGACCGGTATGCGCCCCCAGCCGGAGTCGGCCGGATAGAAGCTCCAGTAGTTCATGGCCTCGCCAAACGCGGCGTAGGTGATGTTGTTGGAGGTCAGCGCGAACTTGTCTACGCGCAGCCGAATCTGGCCGCTTTGCAGGGGTGCATCGGGCGTTTCGCGCATTTCCGTGTCGCCTATCCGATTTTTGCGAACCAGGAAATCAACCGTGTTCATTAGGCGCTCCAGGGGAGTTCCGCGGATTCGGACAGGCGGGTGGGCTGTTGCCCTGCGGTAGTTATCGACCGGGATGAAGTGTCGTGCAGCGGCGACATGGTAGCAAGGCCGCAAATGGAAAGGGCCTGCATTTCTGCAGACCCTTTGTTTGACTGGTGCGCCCGGAGAGATTCGAACTCCCTACCCCTTGGTTCGTAGGCAAGGGGACACTCCCTTTCTGTAACATAATATACCTTACCGAATTGCTATAAATCAATGTGTTATTGACGATCCTGCTTTAACGGGCTAGCATCACTTTTAACTGCTTTACACGTACTCTGCTAGCCCGGTGCTAGCCCGTTAAAACCAAGGGGTGCTGCGATGACAAACAGGTTCAAGTTTTTGAAGACCAGAATCGAGGCATTGTCGGCGCCTGAATCCGGTCGGGCCACCTATTACGACGCCGAAGTTCAGAAGCTGGCGATCAGGGTCACAGCGGCCGGGTCCAAAACGTTCTACGTCGTCAAACGAGCCGATGCCGGCATGGCGTGGATCAAGCTCGGCACGTTCCCCGACATGACCGTTGAGCAGGCCCGCAAAGTGGCGGAAACGAAGCTGGGCGAGTTCGCTGCCGGAAAGAATCCGGCGAAGGTCAAGCGTGAGGAAAAGCAGAAGCTGACACTCGGCCAGGCGTTCGATCAATACATGAAGATGTACGCCGGGCCGCGTGGCATCAAGACAGCGAAGGATCTACGCGCATTGTGGGAGCGGTGCCTTGGCCCCATGCCCAATCTGCCGGCCAAGAAGCACGGCCGCAAGCGCGTCAAGCATCCGGGCGGTGTCGATTGGTCGGGGCGCAAGCTGGACCAGATCGAAAACAAGGACGTTCGCGCCCTGCACGCCAGCATCGCTACCACGACGCCGGTGCTTGCGAACCGCGTCATCGAGCTACTCAGCAGCATCTACAACCGCGCCAAGGAATGGGGATTTCCCGGTACCAATCCGGCCACCGACATTACGCCCTTCAAGGAAACCAAGCGCGACCGCTTCATTCGGCATGACGAGCTGCCGCGCTTTTTCAAGGCGCTTGAGGCGGACACGTCGGAGGACTTCAAGCATTTCGTCCTGCTGTCGCTGCTCACCGGCGTCCGGCGCGGCAACGTCTTGGCGGCGCGCTGGGAGGAACTCAACCTTGAGATGAATCTCTGGCGCGTGCCGGACACCAAGAATGGTGACCCACTGAACGTGCCGCTGGTGCCGGAAGCCGCTGCAATCCTCAAAGAGCGGAAGCCGCAGTCGCAGGGTTTCATCTTTGCCGGCGAGTCGGTCACCGGCCATATCTCACCGCCGAAAGAACGCTGGCGCAAGCTGCTGGAACGGGCCGCGCTGGAAGACTTCACCATCCACGATCTGCGCCGCAGCTTGGGCAGTTGGCAGGCCATCGGCGGCGCATCGCTGGCGGTGATCGGCAAGAGCCTGGGCCACAAATCGGCGGATGCCACGATGATCTATGCGCGGCTGAGTATGGACCCGGTGCGACAGTCCGTTACGTCGGCGACGTCTGCGATGCTCACCGCTGCCGGCATCAAGAAGCCCGCTGTGGTCACGCCGATCAAATCCACCCGGTCAAAGCGCAAGCAGTCCGGTTAATTTCTATTGCACTTAGTGCTACAATCAAACATGAGAGCCTTCAAGACACGGACATTCCAACGCTGGGCCGGCAAAGCGGGCGTGACAGATGCCTCGTTGCTGGATGCAGTGGCACAGATGGAGCGCGGATTGATCGACGCCGACCTCGGCGGCAACCTCTACAAGCAACGGGTTGCTCTGCCGGGGCGCGGGAAAAGTGGCAGCACACGCACCATCATCGCCACGAGGTTTGCCGGGGTGCTGTTTTTTCTTTACGGGTTCGAGAAGAACGACCGGGACAACATTTCAGCAAAGGAGTTGGCGTTGTACCAGCGTTTTGCACGCGAATTGCTGGACTTGAAGGAAAGCCAGATCGCCACTGCGCTGGCTGGGCAAGTATTAACGGAGGTGACACGATGAGCCGGATGATTAAGGAAGCCTTGGAGACGATGCGCGATCTTGAGCAGATCGGTGTTGTCAGCAAGCAGACCCTGCGCGACTTCGAGGCGCAGGCAGTACCGCCACCCACCTACACGGCAGAGGCGATCCGTCGCCTGCGTGAGCGCCTGCATATCAGCCAGGCCGTATTTGCGGCCTACCTCAACGCCAGTGTCTCGACCGTGCAGAAATGGGAAAACGGCGAGAAGAAGCCAAGCGGTGCGGCACTGCGCCTGCTCTCGGTGATCGAGCGACGGGGCTTGGAAGTTCTGGTGTGAAGTCGGCGATGGTCATTGCCGAAAAGCTGGCTGCGGCCATAGCGCGGTTTGATGGCGACAGCCAGCGGCAGGTGCTCCACTTCGCCGAATTCCTGATTGCCAAACGCGGTAAGGCGCTGCCTGCAGATTGCGCAACGCTGTATTCCGAAGACATGCAGGTTGGGCAGGTGTTCGAGGGAAATCTGACGGTGAAGAATCCGTTTGTTTTGGTATGAAGCGCGCCATCAACAACGCTGAAGATGTGTGGCATAAGAGCTCGAAAGCCTTGTCGCGCGCCGAGCAGCAACAAGCCTTCCTCAAGGCTCATTCGACAATCCAGCCCTTCTGGGGTGAAGTCGAGGACATCAGCCTTGTCAGCGCAGCACTCCTGACCTTCGGTATTAGTCCCCCATCCCTCGACGAAGAATTTGAAGCACGTGGCGAACCCGTATCTACCGAAGAATTACCCGACGATTTTCTGCCGCGTATCGAACTGCTACGTAGCGCTGTCCGTGCAGGGTCGCTTACACCCACGACAAAGACCAGTGACAAGCATGGTCGCCTCGACGCCAGCGCGACGCGGATCAGGACCGCCGACTTTATCGGCTGGTGTGACAGCAAGAGGTTGTCTCACAACATTCCGAATCGGCAAACTACTCCGGCCAACGTGACAGCGACCAGCGGTCAAATAGTGGCCGACACCACGTTGCCCCAAGCAATGGCGGCGACGTCGCCCACTCCATTACAGTCGCCGTTTGATCCTCTGCCGTTGAACGGCATCGCCGCAATGTTCCCGCTTGCCAAAAACGACACAGAAGAAACTCGTGAAATCTGGAAAGATTTTGCTCACAACGCGAAGAAGAATGGTCTGGTCAGTGCGCGAATCACCACGGGGAAGGGCAAGCGGCAGAGTAGTTTTGACCCTAGCCTGGTGGGGGATTGGTTAGTAAAGGAAGGGGCGATGGATCGAGCACGTGTTGATCGAATTTTGAGTATCAACCTACCACCCCGTAGCGCCAACCTCAAAGAACTATTTGCCTCGTAGCTGCGTCACCTTCTGCTTCAACGGCTGCACGGGCTGCACCCTAGCTGCACCGTAGCTCCGTTCACGCTGCGTGGGGGGCTGCTATATAACGAAGCAGTCTCAGAATTTCTCCCAAGAGCTCGGCATTTGTCAGGCTCAATCTAAAGGAGAAAATCATGACTGGACTGCCTCAACCACACTCGGCTCTCCCGGCCCTGCTGCAACCACAACCCCGCCTGTTTGGCAACGATACCGCCGCCGCATATATCGGCGTCACGCCGGGTACGCTTGAAGTCTGGCGCTGCACCAAGCGCCACCAGATTCCCTATATCAAGGTCGGCCGCCTGGTGAAGTATCGCCAGTCCGCGCTTGACACGTGGCTGGCGGCGCAAACCGTCGGCGCTACGGAATAAGGGGGCGATCATGAGCGACAACATCAAACCCCTGATCCCCGGCTTCGACCTCGATGCCCTGCGCCTGCCGCAGAACTTCGGCGAATCTCTCGGCGTCAAGCGCCTCATCACCCGCGTGCCGGTGCGCAAACCGCTGAAGACGGAATTTTTCCGCGTGCGGACGGGCGAGGCGTGGCGCTTCCAGACCATGATCCTGGAGTTGAAGGAGGAAGGCGAAACCTTTCTGCTCGCCCCTGCGGTCTGGGATGCCGTGCCCGAGCTGCTGCGTCCGGCGATGTTGCACACCGCCATTGACCGCCGCAACAACGTTTTTCTGATCCCGGTGCCGCTGCCGGGGCCGGATGGGCGGCGCAACCCGTGGCACCAGTCGCTTGCCGAAGTAGTGGCGATGGCGGAAACCAAGTGGGTGCGCAGCGTGGCGAACAAGGCCGTCGGCGGTTACGACATGCTGGTGGCCGAGACCCAATTGGCGGAACCGGAGTGGCCCGCCGTGACGTTTCAGGAACTCATCCAGATCGCCTTCCGTGATCGCCTGATCCAGTCGCCGGATCATCCCGTCGTCACCCAACTGCTCGGGCGTTCGTGATGGGCATGCCGCAATTTCCGGGCGGCATCTGGCTGGTGGACTTCGAGTTCCACCCCGTGCACGGCCGGGAGGGCAATCCTCCCGTGCCGGTGTGCATGGTGACACGCGATTACGTCACTGGTCGCACGCTGCGCCTGTGGCAGGACGACCTGGCCTGTCTCAAGGTGGCACCTTTCCCGACGGATGAATCGGCGCTGTTCGTCGCCTATTACGCCAGTGCCGAGATCGGCTGCTTCATCCGCTTGGGCTGGCCCGATCCAACCAACGTGCTCGACCTGTTCGCCGAGTTCCGCTGCAAGACCAACGGCAAACCCAAGGTCGCCGGCAACGGCCTGCTGGGTGCGCTGGCCGCGCACGGACTGGATGCCCTCGACGCCGATGAAAAGCGCCTGTGGCGCGATCTGGTGCTTACAGGTGGCCCGTGGACCAATGCCGAGCAGTTGGGCATCCTCGACTACTGCGAAACCGACGTGCAGGCACTGGCGCGTCTGCTGCCGGCGATGCAGGTGGGCATCGACTGGCCCCGCGCCCTGCTGCGCGGGCGTTACTCGGTCGCCGCTGCGCACATCGAGGCCAACGGCGTACCCATCGACACCGCCA
>CAMBRI010000220.1 GCA_945870205.1 Sulfuritalea hydrogenivorans sk43H
GATCACCACCATCATCGGGCAGTCGGCGCAATCGCGAAACGCTGTCCCCGCGGCGAGCTGCCGCAGATCATCGCGCGGCGATGCCTGTGCATTCGAAGGTGAGGCTGCCGTGTTCGGCGCCTGCGCGAGCGACTGGGAAAGGCAGAGTCCCGATAGCAGTGCCACCAGCATGCTGCGCAGGTGTCCGGCCCTCACAGCGCGCCTCCGGCAGGATGTTTGCCGTCGGGTTTGATGTCCAATTGAGCCCTTGTAAGTCGCAATATTGAATCCCATAAACTTATTCAGTGTTTCCCAAAGTCGCGGCGGGTTGAATCCGACGCAGACTCAGCGGTGCTCGGGGAATACCTTCTGCAACAGCGCAAGAAAAGTTTCGCGCTCGGCAGCGCTGAAATTGCTCAGCAAGCGCTTTTCGTGCTGACTCACCTGACGCTTCAGCTTACGTAACAGGGCAATCCCGTCCGCGGTCAGGCGGATGGCGTTGGAGCGGCGGTCATTCAGGGCCGCGCGTCGCTCGACCAGGCCGCGTCGTTCGAGATTGTCGATGACCGTGACGACCGTCGAGCGATCAAGCTGGGTGGCACGGGCGAGATCGCTTTGCTTCAGATCGGGGTTGGCCTCGATGATGACGAGAACTCCAAACAGTCCCGGTGTGACTTCAAGCTCACCCGGGCCCTGGGCGAAGTCGCGGAACAAGGCGATCTGTGCCAGGCGCAACTGGTAACCAACGAGGCCGGGCAGAAGTCCGAGATCAGTTCCTGTTTGTGCTTTCTTATCCGATGTCTTGGCAGGGGTCATGGTTTGGTCCCGGTGTGAGTACGACGGTATGTGAGCCAGGCAGGCCGCCGCAGGCGTGGCAAGTCCGTAGCAATACCATGTCGATCATGTGGGGATTATAGGTGGAACTAGCATAATTGGAAGCTCAGCGTCAGGTCTGCAGGAAACTCGTGCAAGCGCCCTCCAGAACCAGGCAGGTCAGCACACCGCTGGCATAGGCTCCGGTATCGATGCCGATGCGGTTGTGGCGAACCACGGGTTGCGGGCTGATGCTGTGGCCGTGCACGATGATTGCGCCATGATCGATCTCCGATTCGAGGAAGGGTTTGCGAATCCACATGCAGTCGTGGTCTTTCTGCTTGCTCAGTGCGACGCCGGGGCGCACTCCGCCATGGACGAAGCAGTAGTCGCCGGCCCGATGGCTGACTTGCAGCGACTGAAAGAACTGCAGATGTGGGCGCGGCAGGGCGTCGGCAAAGTGCTGCTGCAGTTCCGCCACGCTCGCCTCATCGCGGGCCTGCCGGTCGGGGATGGCGACGCCATAGTGGGCGAGGGTATCGAGACCCCCATAGTCGAACCAGTGTCGTCCCGCTTCCAGTTCGCCGCCGACAAAGCGAAGCAGCAGGTCTTCGTGGTTGCCCTTCAGCGTCACGCGCTCAAAGCCTTCCGGTAACCACTTCTGCACGCAATCGACCACCCCGAGAGAGTCGTCGCCGCGACTGACATAGTCGCCAAGATAGACGACTGTCTTGTGCTTCGCCGCACGTTCCAGCGCATCAGTCGCAATGTGTTCATGCAAAGCAGTGAGCAGGTCAAGGCGCCCGTGGATGTCGCCGATGGCATAGATGGCGGTATCGACGGGTGTCCGGCTGCTCATTTTCCCAGTCTTACATGAAAACGTTTGGCCTGCATTTCGAAGCGCGGCAGGGCATTGCGCGCCACATGATGCACGCGCGGGCGGAAGGCCAGCGTGGCCCGCAGCTTGGTCAGTTGCAGGCCCGCCAAGTGCTCGCGGGGCAGGGTTTCCGTTGCTTCGTCGAAGTACGTCATCGGTTATCCTCCGGCGATGATCGGTACCAGGGTAATGCGATCGCCACTGGAAACGCGCGCGGTAAGTTCCCCGGAGAGCACCATCGCGCCATTGACGGCGACGTTCCAGGATTTGTCGTTCAGTTCCGCGGCGGCTTCGGGCAACTTGCGCAACAGGGCCTGGCGCAGGGCGGTGACATCACCCACGGTTTCGTCGATCACCACGATCTGTTCCGGTGCGCCGGGCAGCGGGCGGGGCAGTTCAACCCGCAGGGAAAAGCCGGTGATCAGGCGCGAGAGCTTCTCGTGCCAGTCGGTGGCCGGCAGGCCCTCGCTGTTGAGGCCGGTGACCGTGTAGAAGCGGGCCTTCATCGCCTCGAACTCCTTGCGGTCGATCTTCTCTCCGGCGAAGGGGCCCTCGGTCAGGGCCTCCTCGAACCAGCGTCGCGGCAGGGTGTCGTCCTTGGCACGCAGGCCGAGACGGAAGTTCAGCATGTGTTCGATGCCGCTGATGTTGCGGCCGATCTCGTCCATTTCGGCTTCGACGAAGGCCTGGCCGGTGAGCGAGGAGAGCTGCACGGCGAAATCGCCGGTATCGGGCAGGGTGGGCGAGTTGAACAGCTTAGTGTTGAAGCGGCACATGCCCACCGAATCGCCCACCGCGTAGTTGTTCTCGCACTTCCTGACGGCGTATTCCTTGCCTTCGTAGCTGTTGGGCGCGGCCGAAACGACACCGTTGTAGAGCGCGGTCTTGAAAGCCGGGTCGTCGTTGATGCGGGCGTTGATTTCCAGCGTGACGCGATTGCGCAAATGGTCCATGCCGCGCGTCGCGACCGACAGCCCAAGCGCGAAGGCCTTTAGGATGCGGGCATCGTGCGGGTCGGACTGGAACAGGCCCTTGACCGTCATGCGGTAATCGAGAGCGGCGGCCGGATACTTGCCGCGCTCCACGGCTCGTGCCGAATCGGCAATGGTGTCGCCGAATCCTTCGCGTTTTGCGGTCATGAACAGCAGCTTTTCGATGGCTTCGTAGTTGCCCCAGGAGAGATCCAGCCCGCCGGTGTCTTTCTGCGTGATGATGCCGCGCTGGTACAACTCCATGGCCCAGGCGATGGAGCTGCCGCAGGAGGCGGAATCCAGGCCCAGGTCGTTGAGGATGTTGTTCAGGCGCAGCACCTGCTCGGGCTCGGCAATGCCGATCAGGGGGCCGAACTTGCCCAGGGTTACATATTCAGGGCCATCGCCCTTGTCGTACTGGTCGTACTTGCCATCATTGAGGATGCCGTTGTAGTTGCGCTGCTTGCCGTGCTCGACCGAGGCTTGCGCCTTGTCATAGCTGGCGTTGCCGGTGAGGCCCTTGAGCGCCGCCGCACCCCAGCCGCCCTGGCTGTCGGGCGTCATGTCGTTCTGGTTGCGGCAATGCACCGGGCACAGGTAGCAGCCGTCCATGCCGGGGCGGTAGGGGTCGAAGTTGTCGGCGTCGAGGCTTTCCTTCCAGCTGGTTTCCTGGTGATTCTTGGTGCCCAGGGCGCACAGCACGCGGCTGGGCTTGTAGAGGAAAGGCGTGCCGACCATTTTCAGTGCGTTCTTGATCACGCTGGTGCCGATGATCTTCTTGCCGATCACCTTGTTGTAGCGGGCCATGGGTTCGACCGGTTGCAGTTCGCGGGGAGTGCCGTGCACCATGATGCCCTTGAGCTTGAGCGAGCCCATCTTGGCGCCGCCGCCGCCGCGCGCCCAGATCGCCTTGATGCCACCCATGATGCCGGCGCACAGCACCTGGTTCTCGCCGGCCGTGGTGATGCGGGCCAGCGCCATGTCTTCGCGTTCGACGCACTGGAAGTCGCGCTCGATGGCTTTCGGCAGTGCCAGGTTGTCCATGCCGACATAAGGCGCGGCATCGACGAATTCGATGTTCTCGTAGGCCAGCTTGAGCAGCGTCCACGACGGGGCTTGGCCATAGAGCACGATGTGGTCGTAACCGTGGGTGCGCAGGAAGGATGGAAAGTAGTCGCCGCCGTTGGCATCGAGGATGGCGTCGGACTCCGGCGACATGCTGGTGAAGTTGCCGCGCGTGGCCGAGGGCATGCTGCTGGTCAGTATCCCGGTGCCGAAGATCAGCGGTACTTCGGGGTCGAGCGCGGCGCGCTCTTCATCGAGCAGGTTGTAGAGCAACCACATGTTGGCGCCACGCCCGCCAAGGAAGTTGCGCATCACTTCCAGCGGCAGGTACTTCTTCAGCGTCGCGCGGTGTTCCAGGTCGACGAAGAGTACGGCACCCTGTGAGTTGTATTGCGGTGCGTCGTGCAGGCGTGCGGCAAGTTGTGCGAGTTTGTCTCTGATAGCCATGTGACGGCTCCTGGAAGGGGGGGGGGCTTAGCGTGAAATAGCTCGTTCGGAGCGACGGGTATTAGTCGAGCGAAGCGAGCCGATCAGTAACCCCCCGTGAGGGGGGAAGGGGGGCGGGCGAACAATTGCCTTGCGCGTAAGCGTCAGGCTGCCTTTTTTGCCATCAGACGCTCGTACTTGGCCTGCAATTCGTCCTTGCTTTCGCGGTGAGCCGGATCGGGCACGATCGCCCGCACCGGGCAGACCTTGACGCATTGCGATACGGCGTGATGGCCGACGCATTCGGTGCAAAGCTCCGGGTTGATGAAAAAGATGTCTTCGCCGGCCGCAATCGCCTTGTTCGGGCAGGGGGCCAGGCAGACGTCGCAGGCAATGCACAGATCGTTGATGATGAGCGCCATGTGAGTTTCTCCTCGATGAATGTTTGTCAGGTAATGCGTGATGTTTTGGCGAGCGTGCCGGCGGCAGCGGCGCGCCTATTCCTGGGACAGGGGCGGATCGGGGTCGTCGATGGCCAGCGCGTCGCCCGGTCCGCATTGGGCAAGCCAGGCCTCCAGCCAGCCGATATGCTCCTGTTCTTCTTCGGCAAACTGCCGCGCCAGGGTTTTCACCTCGGTATCGGTGGCAGTGGCAGCGACGCCGGCATAGAACTCGAAGGCCTTGCGTTCGTGCTCGAAGGCCAGCAGGATGGCTTCACGCACCGTCAGCTGGTAGCTCACGCGACCGGTGGCAATGGCCTCCGGGCTCTCGGCCCCGGTCCATTTGAAGTCCCACGGGGCGTAGTGCGGCAATGACATGCCGCTGCACATGGTGGTCAGTTCATCCAGATGCTTTTGCTCGGCCTTTTCCAAGCGGCGGAAGATGGCCGCAACCGCGGTCTTGCGGTGCATCTCCATCTGGTCGGCGAGTTCGCCATAGCGCTCGGCGGCTTCGGTTTCCATCGCCAGGGCGTGAGCGAGGAGCTCGGGCACGGTGGAGATGCTGTCTTTGCTGTTCATTGTTTCGTCCTTGCGGCCGGCGTCAGTCATAGTGCAAACCCCGCTTCGAGTTCCGCGACGGAGCCGTGGGATTTCTCGAATTCAGGCCGGAAGGGCGGGCGGCTACCCTTGTACAGGACCTTGCCGACATTGAAGCCGTCATCCGTCATCAGGCGACGCGCGGCACGGGCGGCATCATCGGTGACGTCGACCACGGCGGTGCGCACGATGTCGCGCCATTCGGCCTGTTCCGGGCGGAAGGTGACGCAGGGGCTCAGCACCTGGACCAGGGAGAAGCCGGGGTGCTGGATCGCTTCGACGATGATCTTGGCCATGTTGATCGGGTCGCTCGACGAGACCCGTGCAATGAAGTTCGCTCCCGAGGCGAGCCCCACCACGAGCGGCTGGAAGGGGTTGATGCCGGTGCCGTCAGGGGTCAGCTTGCTGCCCTCCCAGTCCGGGGCCGTGGTCGGACTGGCCTGGCCCTTGGTCATGCCATAGACCTGGTTGTCCATGACGATGTAGGTCATGTCGACGTTGCGCCGGCAGGCATGCAGGAAATGGTTGCCGCCGATCGAGAAGCCGTCGCCGTCACCGCCGGTGACCAGTACCGTGAGGTCGGGGCGCGCGAGCTTCAGGCCAGTGGCAACCGGCAGGGCGCGGCCATGCACGCCATGGAAGCCATAGACGCTGGTGTAGGCCGGAATGCGGGAGGAACAGCCGATGCCGGAAACGACCGCGACCTCTTCGGGCGGCAAGGCCAGTTCGGCCAGCGCCCGGGTAATGGCGTTGAGCACGGTGTAATCGCCGCAACCCGGGCACCAGATGGGTTTGAGGTCGGACTTGTAGTCCTTGGCTTTGTATATTTTCTTCTGCGCACAACTTTCCATCAGGCACTCCATGCAGTAAGTTGTTCGAGAATGCGGCCGGGGCCGAAGGCCAGGGGCCCGGCCTGGTGCAGTGACTTGGTGTCTTTCGGCAGGTCGTAGAAGGCGCGCAGCATGCGATAGAACTGGCCGCTGTGGGATTGCTCGACGACCACGGCGCGCGTGATGCCGGCCAGTGCGGCGGCCATTTTCTCGGGCTGCACCGGAGCGATCAGGCGCACTGAAATCAGGCGCGCCTTGCCGCCGGCATCCGAATACCTGCGCAGTGCTTCGCGCGCCGGCCCCGTCGATGAGCCCCAGGTGATGATGGCGAGGTCGCCAGTTCCGCCGTCGGCATCCTCGATGTCTGCCCAGTGGTCGCCGTAGTTGAATTGCGTCAATTTGCGGCTGCGCTTGTCCATCTGCGCCTGATGGTCGGAGGCTTGGGAGGACGGCGTGCCGAATTCGTTGTGTTCGAGTCCGTCGGCGGTGTGGGTCAGGCCCGGGGTGCCGGGAATCGCCATGGGCGAGACGCCCGAGGCGGTGACGGCATAGCGCTTGTAGCGCTGGCCTTCGGCGACTGCGGCGGCGGTGATCGCCTGTGCGGTGACGCGCTGCCCGATGAAGGCCAGTTCGGCGGGTTTGGGCAGGATGGCACGGGCCTGGCCCATGGCCTGGTCGGTCAGCACCAGGGTCGGGACCTGCATGGCTTCCGCCAGATGCACTGCCCACTGGGTGCTGAACAGGCAGTCGGCCACCGAGTTGGCGGCGACCACCACATGTGGGGCGTCGCCATGAAGGCCATAGACGGCAATGTTCAGATCGCTTTGTTCGGACTTGGTGGCGATCCCGGTCGAGGGGCCGACGCGCATGACATCGACCACGACGATCGGCACTTCGGCGGCAACCGCCAGACCGAGCGATTCGATCATCAGCGACAGGCCGGGGCCCGAGGTGGCGGTCATCGAGGGAACGCCGCCGTACGAAGCGCCGATGATTTGGTTGATCGAGGCCAGTTCGTCCTCGGCCTGCACCAGTACGCCGCCGACCTTGGCCAGCGATGGCGCCAGCCATTCGAGGACTTC
>CAMBRI010000221.1 GCA_945870205.1 Sulfuritalea hydrogenivorans sk43H
ATGGGGGACGCCGTGGCCTGCGCCAAGGACGGGCAGAAGGTGCCGGAGGGCTACTACAACGCCGGCGACATGGTGAAGATGGTCGCCGCCAGCGGCGAGGTGGGCCTGTGCGGAACCTGCATGAACGCACGCGGCCTGCAGGATGGTGAAATGGTGCCCGGTGCATTGCGCAAGACGCTTGCCGATCTGGCGGCATGGACCGCGGCGGCGGACAAGGTGCTGGTGTTCTGACGCTGCTGACTTACCCGGGCACTGCGCCGTTCAACGCGGCCGCGCGGCTCTCAGGAACTGCGCGCCGTCGGCGGCAGCGACAGGCGGCCGATCAGCGCCGCGATGCCGCGCCACAGCTTCGGCAACAACCAGACGGTTGCGATGATCAGCAGCAGCAGCACGGCCAGCATCAGCCAGGGGTGGGCGAACATCAGCCAGAGGCCGCCGAGTACGACGGCATCCTCGCCGACGGATGCGGCGACATTGGTGAATGGCTCGGGCGAGGTGTTGATCATGGCGCGCGCGCCAGCCTTGGTGAAATGGGTGCCCGCAGCCAGCGTGCCACCCAGCAGCGCCATGGCGGTTTGCCATTCGACGCCCTGACCGCCAAACACCATGGCGGCGAGCGCCGCTCCGGCCGGTATGCGAATGAAGGTATGCACGCTATCCCACACCGAATCGAGCAGCGGAATCTTGTCGGCAAAGAACTCCACCAGGAGCATGACGCCCGCGGCGCCCAGCACCCAAGAATGTTCGAGCTGATGCAGTCCCGACGGCAACGCGACCCAGCCCAGCCGGCCGGCGAAGCCGACGACGAACAACGTGGTATACAGCCGCAAGCCCGAGGCCCAGCCCAGACCGGCGGCCAATGCAAGCAGGCCGGCAAGGTCGAGCGGAAAATTGGCCAGATCCATTATCGGTACTCCGGAGTCGAGAAAGCCTCGCACGCCGCCACTATATCCCCTGGCCGGAAATCCTCAAGTCAGAGCTCAGACGTAGGTGGGATAGTGCGGGTCATACACATGGGCCTGCACCAGCGCCATCATGTCTTCCGGTCGCGAGCGGGCAGCCAGGCCACGCTCGTAGGCGACCTCGGCAACGGCAACGGCGATACGCGCCGACACCTCGCGCGTGTTGGCCAGCGGCGGGAACAGGCTGCCCTGATCCAGGTCGGCTGGCGTCACCTGCGCCGCAAGGGTTTGCGCCGCAGCGAGGAACATCTCATCGGTAATGCGGGTGGCGCCGCAGGCGATGGCGCCGAGGCCGACCCCGGGAAAAATGTAGGAGTTGTTACCCTGGCGCGGCACCATCCGCTTGCCCTTGAAATGCAGCGGCAGAAACGGGCTGCCGCTGGCGAACAGGGCACGGCCGTCGGTGCACTGATAGGCCTCCTCAGCGGTGCACTCGGCCTTGGAGGTCGGGTTCGACAGCGCGAAGACGATGGGCCGTTCATTCAGATCGGCCACCGCGCGCAGGACTTCGGGCGTGAAGGTGCCACCGACGGCGGCGACGCCGATGATGGCGGTGGGCTTCAGCGCGTTCAGCGCCGAGAGGAAATCACTGACCTGGGCATGTTCGTGGGCATAAGGCAGCTTCTGTGCGGCAAGACCCTCGCGCGACTTGACCACCAGACCCTTGGAGTCGACCAGCCAGCAGCACTGCCGCGCCACGCTGACATCGATGCCGTCTGCCACCATCGCCGCCACGATCAGGTCGGCAATGCCGGTCGCCGCCTCGCCGGCGCCGAGGAAAAGGAATTTCTCGTCGGCCAGCGCGGTGCCCTTGACGCGCAAGGCCGAAAAAACACCTGCCAACGCCACCGATGCCGTACCCTGAATGTCGTCGTTGAAGGTGCAGATCTGGTTGCGATACCGTTCCAGCAGGCGGAAGGCATTGTGGTTGGCGAAATCCTCGAACTGGATAATGACATCCGGGAACACCTCGCGCGCCGCGGTGATGAACTCGTCGATCAATTCGTCATAGGCCGGACCGGTCACGCGATGCCGGCGCAGACCAACGTAATAGGGATCGGCGAGCAGGGTTTCGTTGTTGGTGCCCATGTCCAGCGTCACCGGCAGGCAAATCGCCGGATCGACGCCGGCGCAGGCGGTGTAGAGCGACAGCTTGCCGACCGGGATGCCCATGCCGTTGGCACCCTGGTCGCCCAGGCCAAGGATGCGTTCGCCGTCGGTGACGACGATGATGCCGGCCTTGAGCGGCCAGTTGCGCAAGATGTCGGCGATGCGGCCGCGATCGTTGATGCTGATGAACATGCCGCGCGGCCGCTGGAAAATATGGCCGAAGCGCTGACAGGCGAGGCCCACTGTCGGCGTATAGATCAGCGGCATGATCTCGTCGACGTTGTCGCACACGACGCGGAAGAACAGCGCCTCGTTGCGGTCGTGCAGGGCAGACAGAGCGATGAACTGTTCCAGCGGATCGGCGATTCCGCGCAGATGGGCGAGGAAGCGCGCCATCTGTTCGTCCTGGGTATGGATGTGCGGCGGCAGCAGACCGCGCAGGCCCAGCGCATCGCGCTCGACCTCGGTAAACGCGGTGCCCTTGTTGCGCAGCGGATCGTGAAGCAGCCTTACCCCGTGCGGAATGCTGTCTTTCTTGATCTTCATGGCCGTCCCTCTTTGAGCTTTCAAAATCCGTGGCGAGCAAAGGAACCCGGAATGCGTCCCAACGCCTATTTTCCGGTGAACACCGGCCGGCGTTTTTCCTTGAAGGCGCGAATCCCCTCGTGATAGTCATGGCTATCGTACACAATCCGGCGCAAGCCCTGTACTTTTTCGAAGCCGCGCGGACTGACCGGCTTGGCCCCGGCCAGCACCCGCAGTTGTTCTTTCATGACGGCAATGCTCAGCGGCGCATTGTTGGCAATGGTGGTGGCCATCTCGCGCGTAAACTCCTCGATTGCTTCGGGCGCCACGACATGGTTGATCATGCCGATGCGTTCTGCCCGCTCGGCAGAGATCGGCGCCGCGGTGAAGGCCAGTTCCTTGACCACGCGCAGGCTGGCCGCGCTCATGAAGGTCATCATGCCGCTGACGTTGTAAGGCACGCCCAGACGCGCCGGCGTGACCGCGAATGTGGCATCGGGCGCGGCGATCACGATGTCGCAGGCGAGCACTGTTTCCACCGCACCACCCCAGACGCCGCCCTCGATCATGGCGATCACCGGCATGCGGCAGGTTTCGATGGTGCGCACCAGGTGCCGCAGCGGATCGTCCCAACCCAGCGGATCGCGACCGCCCTCGGGCAGCTCGCCGACATCGTGGCCGGCCGACCAGACCTTGGCCCCCGAGTGTGCGCGCAGGATGACCACTCGCGCCTCGGCCTTTTCCAGCTGCTGCAGCGAATCGATGACGGCCGTCACCAATCCGTGGCTGAGTGCGTTCAACTTTTTCGGGTTGTCGAGGGTGATCGTGCCGATGTAGCCGTCTTGTGTCAGCTTGATGAAGTCCACTGCCGTCCTCCTTTTGTCGCCTGGCAATCAGGCATTGTGGCCGCAATACTAACCAACGCTTCCTGGCCCAACCATTGTGGACATCCACGACGGGCGACGCCATGCCGAAGTCCTCCCCGGACCGGACCGGTCTTTCGTGCAGCCGCCGATTTGATGCACACTGTAAGCAATTGCGGATCCGGCCGACCAAGCCAAGGATCCTCCTGGAGACCTGCCATGCATGCCACCCTGCACCTGCTGACCCATACCGACTTTCCGGCACTGACGCGACGCGCCGTGGAAACCCTGCAGCTCAACCTCGGCTACCGCTGCAACCAGAGCTGCCTGCACTGCCACGTCAATGCCGGGCCAAAGCGCACCGAGGAAATGACGGCCGAGACCATCGATGCTGTGCTCGACTTCATTGCCGCCAGCCCGGGCATCACCACCGTCGACCTCACCGGTGGCGCACCGGAACTCAATCCGCAGTTTCGCCGCCTCGTCATCGCGGCGCGCGCGCGCGGGCTGCGCGTGATCGACCGCTGCAACCTGACCATCCTCGAAGAACCGGGCTTCGAAGACATGGCGGAATTCTTAGCCGCCCACCGCGTCGAGGTCGTCGCCTCGCTACCCTGCTACCTGGAAGAAAACGTCGACCAGCAGCGCGGCAAAGGAGTATTCGCGGCCAGTCTGGCCGGACTGCACCAGCTCAACGCGCTGGGCTATGGCCGCGCCGGCAGCGGCCTTGACCTCAACCTGGTCTACAACCCGCAGGGGCCGAACCTGCCGCCGCCCCAGGCGGCGCTGCAGGCCGCCTACAAGCAGCACCTCGACGAAAAGTACGGCGTTGCCTTCAACGAATTATTCACCCTGGTCAACATGCCAATACAGCGTTTCGGCAGCACGCTGATTTCCAAGGGCCAGTTCAACGCCTACATGGGCACCCTGCGCGCCGCCCACCGCGGCGACAACCTGCAGCAGGTCATGTGCCGCAGCCTGCTCAGCGTCGACTGGCAGGGCTATCTCTACGACTGCGACTTCAACCAGCAGTTAGGTCTGGCGATCACCGGAGCACGCGGCAACCGCCTGCACATCACCGAGGCCAGCGCTGCCCTGCTCGAAGATCTGCCGATCCGGGTCGCCGACCATTGCTATGGATGCACGGCCGGCCAGGGCTCGAGTTGCGGCGGCGCGCTGGGGCACGAAACGGCAGCAGCGCCGAGTTGCGGAAGCTGACAGCGGAGCAACCGATTACATTGCCGATCTCACGCAATTGCCACCACTGATCGGCCGCCCCGCCGCGACCTGATAACAGAAGCAGCCAGCCAGGCATCTCCTCCATCTCGATCCATGACATGCACAATCGAGGCATCCAAACAAGGCCCGCCAAACTATTTTCCACATGGAGTTGACCGCGATCAATCCAATGACAAATATTTGCCCATCTATAACTTTCGTCCAATATCGCCCGGTGCGGGTTTTGTTTAGCCTTACTGGTTCTGGTCGAGCCCCTGGACTGCTTAGCAGTTTCCGGCCAACGCCCGCTGGCAGCATTTTCAGGAGCAACCATGTTTGGATTCCCCTCACACGCTTCAACGTCCGCCCTGGCCGCAAAGGACGGCGAGATCAGCTCGCTGCAAGCGCGCATCCATTCCCTGGAGACGGATATTGCCAGCGTCCGCGGCCGCGAAGAGGCGATCCGTCTGGAACCCAAATGCGATCGTGCCCGTTGCGACATGCTGGGTGCCGCCTCAAGCCAACTCAGCGGTATTGCCGGCATGGTCGACAATGTCCATGCGTCCACCGCCAAACTGCATGAACTCATCAAGGATGAACAACGGCTGTTCCAGGAAGGTGACATGGCAAGCAGTGCCCAGGAGTCCTCGGTCGAGACCCTTATCGCCAGCGTCAAGGAAATCGGTGGCGATTCCAGAACCATTGCTTCCGACATCTCGCTCCTGGGCAAGGAGTTCGCCAAGATCGACGGTATTCTTGGTGCCATCAAGGGCATCGCCAGCCAGACCAACCTCCTGGCGCTTAACGCGGCCATTGAAGCGGCGCGCGCCGGTGATGCCGGCAGGGGTTTCGCCGTGGTGGCCGACGAAGTGCGCAAGCTCGCGGAGAAATCCGCCACGGCGGTCACGGATATCGGCACCATTCTCGCAACGATCAAGCCGGGCCTCAACAGCGCCTCGAGCAGCGTTACCAACATGTCTTCCCGGGCAAGCGCCTTGGCCACGTTTGGCGCCGACGTCAATTCGTCGATCAATGCCCTGCACTCGGTCCTCGAGCGGACCAGCGGAATCACCTCCACGGCCGCCCATCGATCCTGGGTAGACATGGCGAAGATCGAGCATATCCAGTTCCGGCTCGATGTTAACCGCCAGATAGTTGACCCAAAGGCCAGGCGCCAGTGCGTGGGCCACGAGGACTGCGCCATGGGCCAGTGGTACAACGCCAATCGGGAGGATTTTTCCTCGTCGCAGGGTTTCAGGGATATCGAAATGCCGCATGTCCAGTTCCACGACTTCGCGCGTAGTGCCCTCGATGCCCTGCAGGCCGACAACATGCCGGAAGCCCTGCGACACCTGCGTGCCATGGACAAAGCCAGCGAAAACACCTTCCAGGCGCTGGAGCGCTTCGCGGCCGAAAACCCCGAAGCCACTCAGCGGAGCGCGCAAAAGGTGGAACTGTTCTGAGTTTGTAGCCTCGGCGTTTTTTGACGGCTGCATGGTGCGTGCAGCGTTCATTTCGATGCGACCGCAAAGGCCGCAAACCAGGTCGAGAATTCTTCCCGTTGCGCCATCGACATGCGCAAACCCGCCTTGCTGCGTCGCCAGAGTATGTCGTCCGCCGCCATTGCCCATTCATGGGCAATGAAGTACTCAGCCTCGTGCTGATAGAGGCCGCCGCCAAAATCCCGCCCCAGGTCGGCCAGCGTCTGCACATCGCCAAGGACTTCGCTCACGGCAAGACCGTGGCGAAGGAACATCTCCTTGAGCAGTGGCCAGGGCAGTTGCGGATACAGCGCACGGACGCACCCGATTTCGACGTCGACCTGCGCCGGATCGAAATCGCCGCCGGGCAGTGCTTCGCCGTCAGTCCACGCGGGCCGCCGGTAGTCTAGCCAGGGCGACAACTTGTCGAGCACGGTCTCGGCGAGCTTGCGATAAGTGGTGAGCTTGCCGCCGAACATTGCGAGTTGCGCCGCGCCATCGCGGTCATCCACGACCAGCGTGTAATCGCGGGTGATCGCCGCCGGGTCGCCCTTGCCGTCGTCGTACAGCGCGCGAACGCCGCTGTAGCTCCAGACCACGTCGCTCTCGCCAAGCGGCTTCAGCAGATAGCGATTGACTGCCTCCAGCAGGTAGCGCGTTTCCGCCGCGCTGATGCCATCGGCCTGGACCATGTCGTCGATCGCGATGTCGGTGGTGCCGATCAGCGACCAGGAGTCCTGATACGGAATGATGAAAATCACCCGCTGGTCGGTGTTTTGCAAGATGTAGGCGTGCTCGCCCGGATGCACGCGCGGCACCACGATATGGCTGCCCTTC
>CAMBRI010000222.1 GCA_945870205.1 Sulfuritalea hydrogenivorans sk43H
CTCAACGACATTCTCGACGTCTCCAAGGTTGAGGCGGGCAAGCTTGAACTAGAATCCGTGGCGCTTGACCCGGCGCAGATCATTCATGAAATTCGGACCTTGTTTGCCGAAGCTTCACGGTGCAAGGGGCTGCGCCTCGAATCCGAATGGGTCGGCGCCACGGACCCACCCGAGCAGCGCTACCTGGGCGATCCGCACCGCCTGCGCCAGATGCTCTCCAACCTGGTGGGCAACGCCCTCAAGTTTACCGAGAAGGGCCATATCCGCATCGAGGCGCGCGAGGTCGGGCGCGACGGACCGCATGCCCTGCTCGAATTCAGAGTTGCAGATACCGGGATCGGTATCCCGGAAGACAAGCAGGCGCTGTTGTTCAAAGCGTTTTCGCAGGCCGACAGTTCGACCACGCGACAGTTTGGCGGCACCGGGCTCGGTCTGTCTCTGGTGCGCAGCATGGCCAAGTTGATGGGCGGTGATGTCGGTGTCGACAGCGAAGCCGGGTACGGCTCATGTTTCTGGTTCCGCATCCGCACCGGGCTTCTTGCCGTTGGCGCGGATAGCCGTGAAGACGTGCGCCAGGCAAGAGTCGGCGCTGACGACACGGCAAGGGGCGGGCATGCCGGCAGCTTCACCGGCCGCATTCTGGTGGTCGACGATAACGCGACCAACCGCCTGGTGCTCAAGGCCATGCTCAACAAACCCGGAGTGCAGTGCGACTTCGTCGAGGATGGCCAGCAGGCGGTGGAGGCGATCACCGGCGCGGACAGAATCGCCCCCGACCTGGTGTTGATGGACTGCCAGATGCCGGTTCTGGACGGCTACCAGGCTACCTTGCAGATCCGTCGCTGGGAAACAGAACATGCCCGGCCGCGACTGCCCATCGTGGCCCTGACTGCCAGCGCCTTCGAGGATGATCGGCAGCGCTGCCTTGATGCCGGCATGGACGATTTCCTGGCGAAACCCATCGATATCGAAAAGCTGGTGGCGACCCTTCTCCACTGGCTGCCCGGCGGCAGCAACCTGGACGAAGCGGTAGAAGCGGCCCCGGCGCCACAAACCGCCATCGCGCCGCAGGAAGGCGGCCCGCCGGTATTCGACGAAACGATCCTGCTCGCCCAGTTGGGCGGCGACCAGGAACTCGCCAGAGACGTCGTTCAGTCGGCAACGGAAGACATGCCGGGCTACTTCGATCAACTGGAACAGGCTGTTGCGGCGGGCCACTGGAAGGCCGCCGAAAGGCAAACGCATACCCTGAAAGGGTTGGCGGCACAGATCGGCGGCATCAAACTCTCGACGCGCATGAGGGAGCTTGACGACCACCTCAAGGCCGGTGGCGATACCGACAGCGCCACCGTGATCGATCTGCGCCAGGACTACCTGATGCTTTCAGCCGAACTGATGGAATGGATAGGCCAATGAAGTGCCGAACAAGCCCGGATTCGTCATTCCGGCGAAACCCCACAAGCACCAACGTAACCGCGGCACTTCTCCCTCCCCTTCAAGGGGAAGGTCGCATGCGACGTTTGCGATTGGGGGGCTGGGGAGGGGATGGGGGCTACTGGGTACGTTATGGCTATCTCATTGAAAGTAGGAACATCGTCGGGCCCCCATCCCCCTCCCAACCTCTGCGCGGCCCACGGCTGGCTTTGCACAGCCAGCCGGCTGCGGCGGCGCGACGCATGCGTCGCGAATTCCCGCCTCGCCCCCCTTGAAGGGAGGAGTTTCCAGTGCCTTCAGTTACCTGGACACCGGCCGTCGCCGGTGTGACGGACGTGTTCAGCGGATACGCCAATTGCACGGCTTCACCTTGGAGAAATGAATATGGAAACCGGTTACACAGTATTCGTCGTCGATGATGACAAGACAACGCGATTGCTGCTTGGCTCGTCGCTGGGAAAAGCGTATGTGGTGGAAGCCTTCGACTCGGCCGAAAGCTGCCTGGACAGGCTGGCGCATAAACAACCGAACCTGTTTCTGCTCGACGTCGGCCTGCCCGGCATGGACGGCTATGAGCTCTGCCGAACGATAAAAGCCCTGCCGGAGAGCAGAAGCATTCCGGTGGTGTTCATTTCCGGCCACGATGATCTGGATGCGGTAATGGCCGGTTACGATGCCGGGGGCGAAGACTATGTGGTCAAGCCGGTTGACACCGTCATCTTGCAGCACAAGATCGAAAACCTCCGGCGGATCGAGGAGGACAAGAAGCTATTGTTGGGACAGGTCAAGGATACCGATGACCTGGCCACCCTGGTCCTCGCCAACCTCGACGAATATGCCGTCCTGATCAAGTTCCTGCGCTCCTTGAACGAGTGCGGCACCATCCAGGAAACAGTCGAGGCCATCCTTCGCTCGCTGGCCGCCTTCCATCTGGAGGGCGCCGTGCAGATTCGCCTGCGCAATTTCGAGAAAACCTTCAGCAAGGCGGGCGAAAATTGGCCGCTGGAAATTGCGGTGATCAAGCACATCCGTTCGCTGGACCGCATCTTCGAATTTCGCACGCACTGCGCCTACAACTTCGAGCACATCACCATTCTGGTCACCAACATGTCGGTGGCGGATGCCGACCTGTGCGGCCGGATTCGGGATCATCTCGCCATCGCGGCGGAAGCGGCGGATGCCAGGCTGGTGGCGTTGCAGTCTTTTACCGACAACGCAAGCATGCGCGATGAAATTCGCTACCTGTTGCTGGCTGTGGGACAAACCGTCGAGTCATACCGCCAGAAATATGACGAGGCCAGATACCGTGGATCGGTTTTCACGACGCGGATTCTCGACGACCTGCTTGCCGCCTTCGCGCACCTTGGCATGTCGAGCGAGCAGGAAGAAGAAATCCTGGAAATGGTCAAGGATCGCTCGAACAAGCTCATCGATATCTACGACATCGCGGGTGAATCGCAGGCGACGCTGGGAGAGCTCAGCCAGAAGCTGGCGGGCATTCTGGCCGCAACGGAAACGCGCGCGACATCCGACGCCGGTTCCGGGTCAGGCCGCGGATTGAGTCTGGCGTAAAGGCAGCATCGTGAATCCCAAACTTCAAGCCCGCTTCGAGACGCTCAAGGCCTCCGGGTATCTGCCTTCGCCCAAAGGCCCGGCACTGGCCGTAGTGCAATTGACGCGGCAGGACAATGTGTCCTCCGTGCAACTGGCGCACGCCATCCAGGCCGACCCGGCGCTGGTCGCGCGCCTGCTCAAGCTGGCCAATGCCTGCCACGGCCCGGGGCTGAGGCCGGTACTCGCGATCAAGGATGCGATCAGCCTCCTGGGACTCACTTCGGTGCGCGGGCTGGCGCTGGGTTTTTCATTGATGACCGACAAGCAGAGTTTTCGCTGTCGTGGTTTCAGCTACACCGCCTTCTGGTCGCGCAACCTGGCCTGCGCCGTCGCCATGCAGGTTCTGGCGGCTTCCTCCCGTCTCATGCAAAGCGACGAGGGCTTCACCCTTGGCTTGCTTTCCCACATTGGCGAGCTGGGGCTGGCCAGTGTGTTTCCGGAAGATTACGCACTGCTGCTGGAGCGCGCACCGCTCGCCGGCATTCCGCTCCTGGTGCTGGAACAGCAGGCGTTCGAGTTCGATCATGCCGAGCTGACGACTGCGCTGATGAGCGACTGGGGCTTCCCGGCCAGCCTGACCGAGCCGGTAGGTTTTCATGAGCAAGCCGATGCCGCCAGCTTTGCTGCCGGATCACGATCGGAGCGCCTGCTATTCACGCTCGTGCTCGCCTCGAAAATCGCCGCTGTCTGCATGGCAGCCAAGCCCCAGCGGCGCGCCATGATGGCTGAGCTGTTCCTGCTTGGCGGTAAGCTTTCCATCGGGGCAGAAGAACTGATGAAGCTGTGCGACGGCATCGTCCACGACTGGACAGACTGGTGCCGGCTGCTGGAGGTACCGTCGGAAGCCCTGCCGCCGTTTGCCGAGTTGATGAACGCACCGCCGGTGCCATCCCTTGAGCATGCCGACGGTCTGTCCAGGGTCGGCGCAGCGGAAGGCTTTCGCGTTTTGGTGGTGGATGACGATCGCAGCATCCGCCTGATCCTCAGGAGCCTGCTGACCAAGGCCGGCTACACCTGTAGCGAAGCCGCGAGCGGTCGCCAGGGACTGGAACTGGCGCGCGCCGAGCTTCCCGACATGATGATTGTGGATTGGATGATGCCGGAGATGGACGGCATCGAACTGATCCGCAGCCTGCGCCAGACGGAGAGCGGGCGCGCCATCTACATCCTGCTGCTGACCGGTCTGGATCAGGAGGAACGCCTGGTCGAAGCCTTTGCCGCCGGGGCCGACGATTTTCTATCGAAGCCGCTGAAGTCGAATGTACTCACCGCCCGACTGATCGCCGGGCAGCGCGTGGTGACCCTGCAACGAGAAATGAAGCGGGACCTGAGCAACCTGCAAAGCTTCGCCACCGAATTCGCCAATCTCAATCAGCGCCTGCAGGAGGGCTACCAGAAGGATCTGGTGAGCCAGAAACGTATGGAACTGGTTCTCGACAGTGGCAATCTTGGCATGTGGGATTTGCATATGCCGAGCCAAAAGCTGGTCTTCAGCGAGCGTGGATGTGCCTTGCTCGGCTACCGCCCGGACGAGATCAAGCCTGAGTTCGACAGCTGGCGAAAAATGACGCACCCGGATGACTGGGCGGTCCTCAAGGTCGCCCTGCAAGCTCACCTGAAGGGTGCAACTCCGTCCTACGAATGCGAACATCGGGTTCGGCACAAGGATGGCCGCTGGATCTGGATACTGGATAGAGGGCGGGTCGTTGAATGGGATGCGGCCGGTGCGCCCTTGCGGGCGGTTGGCACGCATATGGACATCACCGAGCGCAAGCAGGCGCAAGTGGAACTCATCCAGCATCGCAATCATCTCGAAGAAATGGTATTTGCCCGCACCGCCGAACTGACGCAGGCCCGTGACGATGCCGACGCCGCCAACCGGACCAAGAGCATTTTCCTCGCCAACATGAGCCATGAACTGCGCACCCCGATGAACGGCATCATGGGCATGACCGATCTGGCGCTGCGCCGTTCCACCGACCCCAAACAGATCGATTGGCTCAAGAAGAGCCAGCTCGCTGCGAAACATCTGCTTGATGTCATCAACGACATCCTCGACATTTCCCAGATCGAATCCGAGCGCCTGGTTCTGGAGGAGAAGAATTTCTCGCTCGCACAAGCCATTGACGACGCCATGCACATGCAGGACGCACCTGCCCAGGCCAAAGGGCTGAGCCTGTCGTGGCATATCGATCCGGCCCTGCCCGACCTGCTCTGCGGCGACGCCATGCGTGTGCGCCAGATCCTGCTCAACTTCACCGGCAACGCCATCGAGTTCTCCGAGCGCGGTCAGATCACCGTGCATGCCACGGTCGCCGAGGAAGACAGCCTCAGCGTATTGCTGAAGATCGAGGTGGCCGATCAGGGTATCGGCATCAGTCCCGAACAACAGGCACGTCTGTTCAACGCCTTCACCCAGGCCGACGGTTCGATGAATCGCAAGTATGGCGGCACCGGACTTGGGCTGATCATCTCCAAACGCATCGCGCTCCTGATGGGCGGTGATGCGGGCGTGATCAGCGCGGAAGGGCAGGGCAGCACCTTCTGGTTTACCGCCCGACTCAGAAGGGGCGCCGCCGGTTCGCAATCCGACGTCAATGCACCTGCGGAACCGGCGCGCGAGACGCTGGCGCGCGATTTCCCCGGGGTTCGTGTGCTGGTGGCCGAAGACGAAGCGGTGAACCGCGAGGTGATGATGTTCCTGCTGGAGGACGCCGGCCTCGTGCCGGAGGCCGCCAGCAATGGCCGGGAAGCCGTGGAGATGGCGCGTCATGGCGGCTACGCCCTGATACTGATGGATATGCAAATGTCGATCTGGAACGGTGCAGAGGCCACCCGTGCCATTCGTTTGTTGCCCGGCATGGCGGACATCCCGATCGTGGCCCTGACCGCCAACGCGTTCAACGAGGATCGCGATGCGTGTCTGGCGGCCGGCATGGATACCCATATCGGCAAGCCGGTGGAACCGGATGCGCTTTGCGAGATCGTGTTGCACTGGCTGCGGAAGTCGGCCGAAGTACTTCCGGCCTGATCGCCATCGCTTTCTGAAACCCGGGAAGCAGAAGCAAGCTCATTGCGCGACAATAAGGCTGCCGAGGGTTTGAATCACGCTCACGAGATTCTCTTCAGGTTTCTCCCGGCGCTCGCCTGGAACCGGAACCGGGGGTGGATTCATATTTCAGGATAGCCTCATGCCCATTTTCGTGCCCCCGAACCGCGATGAAGCCCGTCTGACCTGCTAGGCCGTCGCCACGCCATCCGGCGGCCGGCGGCAGAAAGCCCACGACTGCCCGGCACCCAGATGCGCTGTCACACAGCGTGCAGCAAGAACTCGCCGCGATGTTCAAGGCCGGGCGCCATGCCGAGCTTGAAAGCCGTGCGAATCGCCTGCTTGAGCTGCATCCCGATTCGGGTTTCGCATGGAAGGTATTGGGGGCGGCCTTGCTGGTCCAGGGCAAGGAGGCGCTACAGGCCCTGCAAAAGGCAGCCCGCTTGTTGCCGGGTGATGTCGAGACACAGAACAAGCTTGGCAATGCGCTCAAGTCTGCCGGGCGACTTGACGAGGCCGTGGCATGCAACGGCCGTGCGCTGGCAACCCGGCCGGATTATGCCGAAGCGCACAATAATCTGGGAACTACCCAGAGGGCGCTCGGACAACTCGACGCGGCTGTCGCGAGCTATCGCCGCGCACTGGCTATCCGGCCGGACTACGCCGAAGCGTTCGTCAGCCTGGGCAACGCGTTGAACCTTAAAACCTCAGTTGAACCACAGAGGCACCGAGGACACAGAGGAAAAACAAGTGCTTGCCGTGTTTCATGCACTCACCCGTGGGGTGATTGGTATCGAATCGGCAAGCCATTGATTCTTTGACTTTCTCTGTGCCTCTGTGTCTC
>CAMBRI010000223.1 GCA_945870205.1 Sulfuritalea hydrogenivorans sk43H
GCGCGCCTGGTCTTCCCGGAGAAATCCGAATCGCTTTCGATCACGGTCGACCTGGTGGCCGACATGACGGTGATCAATCCCTTCGACTTCTTCATGGACGAGTTCGCCGAGAACTTCCCCTTCGAGTATCCGGAGGGCCTCAAGCGCGAACTTGGCCCCTACCTTGAGGCCGATCCGGCGGGGCCTCTGTTGTCGGATTGGCTCAAGCGCACGAAAAAGGAACTGCTGGCGAAGAAAATGCGCACCATCGACATGCTGGTCGGCATCAACCAGCGCGTACAAGGCGATGTGAGCTACATCGTGCGCCTCGAAGCCGGCGTGCAAACGCCAGAAGAAACCCTCGAACTCAAACGCGGTTCCTGCCGCGATTCAGCCTGGCTGCTGGTGCAGGCCATGCGCCAACTGGGTCTGGCCGCACGCTTCGCCTCAGGCTACCTGATCCAGCTGAAAGCCGACGTCAAGGCCCTCGACGGCCCCTCCGGCACCACCTGCGATTTCACCGACCTGCACGCCTGGACGGAGGTCTACATTCCCGGCGCCGGCTGGATCGGCCTCGACCCGACCTCGGGCCTCCTGGCCGGCGAAGGCCACATCCCGCTGGCCTGCACCGCGATGCCGTCCTCGGCCGCACCGGTGATCGGCGCCACCGAGAAGTGCGAACCGCATTTCGATTTCGCCATGCATGTCACACGCATTCACGAAGACCCGCGCGTGACCCAGCCTTATACCGAAGCTCAATGGCAGGCGGTGCTCGACCTCGGTCACCAGGTCGACGCCGAACTGGAAAAGCACGACGTGCGCCTGACCATGGGCGGCGAGCCGACTTTCGTCTCGATAGACGACATGGACGGACCGGAGTGGAACTACACCGCCCTGTCGGACAAGAAGCGCGAGCTCGCCGGCAAGCTGCTCAACCGTCTGCAAGGCCATTTCGCGCCGGGCGCCATGCTGCATTTCGGCCAGGGCAAGTGGTATCCCGGCGAACCCTTGCCGCGCTGGGCGCTGGGCTGCTACTGGCGCACCGACGGCAAGCCGCTGTGGAAGGAACCCAAGTTGTTGGTCACCACCGACGGCACCAGCACGGGCAAGGCCCACGACGCGCTGCATTTCATCCGCCGCCTGACACGCGAACTGAAACTCGACCCCGGCTGGGTGATCTCTGCCTATGAAGACGTCACCCGGATCATCGACGAGGAGCAACGCTGGCCGGAAAATTTCGACCCGCTCAAGGCCGACCTGAAAAAGCCCGACGAACGACTGCGCGTGGCGAAGCTTCTGGAACGCGGCCTCGGCGAGGCGGCCGGCTACGTGCTGCCGCTGAAGGCCCTGCCGGCGGTGCCGGTGCCAGCGAACAGCAAACGGCCCGCCACGGGCACCGCGGCGTCCCGTTTCCGCTCCAGCCCCTGGCCGCTGCGTCGCGAACACCTGTACCTGATTCCCGGCGATTCGCCGCTGGGTCTGCGTCTGCCGCTGGCTTCGCTGCCCTGGGTCGCGCCCGGCGACAAGGAAGAAGAATTCACCCGTGACCCGTTTGCCGAACAGGATCCCCTGTGCGACCCTGCCGAGACAGAAACGCCGCGCCTCAAGATCGATCCGCCGCCGGGCGCACCCAAATCCGGCTACGACCCGCGCGAGATCGTGCACACCGCGCTCTGCGCGGAAGTAAGAGAGGGCGTGCTGTGCATCTTCCTGCCGCCGGTGCCGCTGCTCGAAGATTTCATCACGCTGCTCACTGCGATCGAAGCCACGGCCGCCGACCTCAAGCTCCCCGTGCGCCTCGAAGGCTATACGCCTCCCAGCGATCCGCGCCTCAAGGAATTCCGCATCACGCCCGACCCCGGCGTCATCGAAGTCAACATCCATCCGGCGACAAGCTGGACCCAGCTCGTAACCAACACCCAGATCCTCTACGAGGAAGCACGCCTGACGCGCCTGGGCACCGAGAAATTCATGCTCGACGGCCGCCACACCGGCACGGGCGGTGGCAACCACATCACGCTCGGCGCCGCCAGCCCGGCCGATTCGCCCTGCCTGCGCCGGCCGGATCTGCTGATGAGTCTGATCAGTTACTGGCAGCATCATCCGGCACTGTCCTACCTGTTCTCCGGCATGTTCATCGGCCCCACCAGCCAGGCGCCGCGCGTCGACGAGGCGCGCCACGAAAGCCTTTACGAACTGGAAATCGCCTTCCAGCAAATGGCCGCACGCCTCAAGCCGGGCGAGGAAAGCCTGCAGCCCTGGCTGGTCGACCGATTGCTGCGCAACCTGCTGGTCGACCTCTCGGGCAATACCCACCGCGCCGAGTTCTGCATCGACAAGCTCTACTCGCCGGACAGCGCCACCGGGCGCCTGGGCCTGGTCGAATTCCGCGGATTCGAGATGCCGCCGCACGCGCAGATGTCGCTCTTGCAAATGCTGCTCTTACGCTCGCTGGTCGCCCGCTTCTGGCAGACGCCCTACACCGGCGCTAGCCGCGGCCTGATGCGCTGGGGTACCGGACTGCATGACCGTTACATGCTGCCGCACTTCGTCGCGCAGGACATGAAGGACGTGGTGCTCGACCTGCAGCGCGCCGGCTATGCCTTCGAGTTCGACTGGTTCGCGCCCTTCCTCGAATTCCGCTTTCCTCGCTTCGGCACCGTCGTCTACCAGGGCATCGAGATCGAACTGCGCCAGGCCATCGAACCCTGGCACGTGCTGGGCGAGGAAGTCGCCGCCGGCGGCACCGCGCGCTATGTCGATTCTTCGGTCGAGCGCATGCAAGTCAAGGTGCGTCACATGAACGACAACCGCCACATCCTCACCTGCAACGGCCGCCCGTTGCCGCTGACCGGCAGCGGCACGCGCGGCGAGTATGTCGCCGGCGTACGCTACCGCGCCTGGTGTCCGCCTTCCGGCCTGCACCCAACCATCGGCGTGCAGGCGCCGCTGGTGTTCGACCTGGTCGATAGCTGGAGCGGACGTTCGATCGGCGGCTGCACCTACCACGTCGCCCATCCCGGCGGGCGCAGCGAAGACAGCTTCCCGGTCAATGCCAACGCGGCCGAGTCGCGCCGCGTTGCGCGCTTCTGGAACCACGGCCACACGCCGGGAGCCATGCACGTGCGCCGCGAAGGCCGTAATCCGGATTACCCGCTGACGCTCGACTTGCGTCGCGCCCCCGAAGCCTGGATGGAAGGCGCGCCTTCCATCGCGACCGAACAGGAGCAGGCGCAGCAGTAACGGCGAAGGAAGTCGGCGCTGGGCGTAGCAGGGGTTTCGCGGAGCACTGCTCCGCGCCTGCGAAGCCGGACGGCTATGCAAAGCCGTCAGTGGAAGGACGGCGCCGGGCTGACACGGACTCGCTGCGGCACTGCACCCTATGAGTATTCCGGCTGGAACGCCTGTTCCGGGTTGGATACCGGTGCGCTGCCGCTCCAGTAGGGCGACAACTTCCGCAACTGGGCAATGATAGTCGGCACGCAGGCAATCACGCGGTCGACCTCCGCTTCCGTGTTATAGCGCGACAGCGAAAAGCGGATGGTGCCGTGCGCAGCGGTATAGGGAATGCCCATGGCACGCATGACGTGCGAAGGTTCGAGCGAGCCGGAGGTGCAGGCCGAGCCGCTGGAGGCGGCAATGCCTTCCTTGTTGAGCAGCAGAAGTATGCCTTCGCCCTCGACGTACTCGAAGGCGATGCTGGCCGTGTTGGGCAGGCGGTAGAGCGTATCTCCATTGACGAAGGCGTTGGGCACCTTGGCCAGGATGCCGCGCTCGAGGCGGTCACGAAGTTTCTTTACCACCGTGTTTTCCTCGGCAATGTGCTGCATCGCCAGGTCGCAGGCGACGCCCAAGCCCACGATGGAGGCCGAATTCTCGGTGCCGGCACGCCGCCCGCGCTCCTGGTGGCCGCCGCGCAAGAGCGGGCGGAAGCGCGTATTGCGGCGGACGTAGAGTACGCCGATGCCTTTGGGCGCATGCAGCTTGTGGCCCGAGAGCGAAAGCATGTCGATCTTTGTGGCCTTGAGGTCGATCGGCAGCTTGCCCACGGCCTGCACGGCGTCGGTGTGGAACATGATGCCCTTTTCATGCGCCATCTCGGCCATTTCCTCGACCGGAAAGAGCGTGCCAGTTTCGTTGTTGGCCCACATGATGGAGACGATGGCGACGCGATCGTTGAGCAGCGACTTGTACTCGTCGAGGTCGACGCGGCCTTTCTTGTTGACCTTGAGCTTGTGGATGACGTAGCCCTCTTTTTCGAGCTGGTCGCACAGGGTCAGGATGGCCGGATGCTCGACCACCGTGGTGATGATGGTCCGGCGCTCCGGCTGGGCCTTGATCGCGGAGAGGATAGCGGTGGAATCCGACTCGGTGCCGCAGGAGGTGAACACGATTTCCGAATCCTGCGCCGCGCCGAGCAAAGCCTGTACCTTGCCGCGCGCCTCTTTCAGCGCCTTGCCGACCTGCGCGCCGAAGCTGTGGATGGATGATGCATTGCCGAACTGTTCGGTGAAAAAGGGCAGCATGGCGTGGACCACGGCCGGATCGCAGGCCGTGGTGGCATTGTTGTCCATGTAGATCGGCTTCATCGCGTTTTCCTCAGTGATGCGCCATGGCTGCAACCGGCAACACCTGCACCAGTTCGCCCAGCGCTTCGACCAGTTTGTGCTGTATGCCGCCCAGGGTGGCCGATTCCATCTGGCAGCCCTGGCAGGCGCCGGTCAGCGCGACGTAGATTTTCTTGCCGTCGACCTCGACCAGAGTCACGTCGCCGTGGTCGCGCTGCAGCATGGGGCGCAGCGCCTCCAGCGTGTCCTCGATCTTGCGGATGCGCTGATAGTTGGTGAGTTTCGGCTTGACCGGCGACTCGCCAGGGACCGCCAGCGGCGACTTCTTCGGCTTCGGCTCGCTGCTGTAAAGCCGCCCATTCACGGCAATCAGCACGTCCTCGATCTTTTCGTGACAGGCCGAGCAGCCACCGCCAGCCTTGGTGTAGTTGGTCACTTCCTCGCGCGTCTTGAGGCCGTTGGCACGCACGGTGTCCTCGATCATCACGGCGTCGATGGCGAAGCACTTGCAGACCAGGTCGCCCTCCTCGTGGTCGTCGCTCCAGACCTCGCCGCGATAGTTGGCCACTGCGGCCTGCAACGCTTCGCGGCCCATCACCGAGCAGTGCATTTTTTCCGGCGGGAGGCCGTCGAGATAATCGGCAATGTCCTGGTTGCTGACCTTGAGCGCTTCATCCACGGTCTTTCCCTTGATGATCTCGGTCAGTGCCGAACTCGACGCAATGGCGGAACCGCAACCGAAAGTCTGGAAATGCGCGTCCTCGATGATCTCGGTCGCCGGGTTCACCTTCAGCATCAGGCGCAGCGCATCGCCGCACTTGATCGAGCCGACATCGCCGGTGCCATTGGCATGATCCAGCGGGCCCGAATTCCTCGGGTTGAAGAAGTGATCACGGACCTTCTCGGAGTAATCCCACATGGCATTGGCCCTCAGGCAGAGAAAGACTGGCCGCAGGCGCAGCCGCCCGTGGCGTTCGGGTTGTTGAACTTGAAGCCGGTCTGGGTGAGGCTGTCGACGAAATCCACCGTCAGGCCTTCCAGCATCGGGCGGCTCATCGGGTCGACCAGCAGCTTGGCGCCGGTGCCGATTTCGAACTCGTAATCATCCTCGTCCTTGTCCTGTTCCAGGCGCAAGCCGTATTGCAGGCCGGCGCAGCCGCCGCCGGAAACGAAGATGCGCAATCCGGCGACCGGATTCTCGGCGCCCTTGATGAAACGGCTGATGGCTTTGCTTGCGGCGGGAGTCAGGTTGATCATGGCGTTCTCCTATTGGGGCGAAGCGGGCGGCGAAAAGAACCGCTATAGGCCCTTCTTCGCAAGCCTCGTGCCATGATTTCAAGTGCTTGAATCTTCGACAATCCGCGCGCAACGCAGGCCGCGCTTGTCGCAAAGGCGACAGCGACCGCTAGCCGAGTATCAACGTGTAGGCGCGACGCACCAGCTCCAGTTCCACAACCGGCACGCCGCGCACTTCGGTGAGGGCCACGAAACGTCCGCCGAGCGCATCGGCGGCGACAAACGGCGGATCCAGCGTCGTGAACCCGGCCAGCAGCACTGGCACCTCGCCTTGCGGCGTGTCCAGGGTTGCGCTGAACTCCGGCTCGAGCTGCAGGCAGCCGGGGAGACCCAGTTTCTGCTCCGCCAGTTTGAGCAGAGGCGCGGGATTCGGTTGAAGCTTGCCCGGACTTGCATCTTCCGCGCGCAACACCGCTCCCGCCGGCAGCGGGGCGAAGGCCAGCAGGCTGTCGCCGAAGCGCAGAAAGCGTGTGCGGGCGCTGGTGCCCTGCTTGTGGAACAGCAGCAGCCGCGGTGTCAGCATGCCAAAAGCTCAGAGCTTGTGAAGAAATCGTAGCGAGCGGGCCGCAGCGGGGTGCGGCCGGAGCGCAGCTACCGGAACGTATGTCGTTATACGTGAGGATAGCGAGCACCGCCCAAGCCCCGATCCGGCACGCGCAGTAGATTTATTCACAAGCTCTCAGGCCGAGACGAAGGTGAAGCAATTCTTCGGGCAGGTGCGGCCGCACGCGCCGCAACCGGTGCAGTCGCCGGGGTTCGCCACGACCATCATCGCCTTGGCGTCCTCGTCGTCCCAATCGTCCTCATCGACCTCGTCATCCTCGCCACGATCGATCAGTGTCAATACGTCGCGTACGCAAACCTTGTAGCAGCGGCCGCAGCCGATGCATTTCTTGGTGTCGATCGAATCGGCATAGGTGGGTGTGTAGGGTGTTCCGCCGCGGGTGACGACTATGGCACTCATGCTGTGTCCTTTCTAAGTTGTGTGCATTGACTTCAATTTGGCATTGGCGTCGGCCCAAGCCTTGCAGGCGTCATGGGTGGACTGGGCGA
>CAMBRI010000224.1 GCA_945870205.1 Sulfuritalea hydrogenivorans sk43H
GACGACGTGGGGATCGCCTGTCCCGCCTGCGGCGGCCGACGCTATGGCCCGGAGGCGCTTACACCGCGCGTGGCAGGCCTCGATATCGCCGCGACCATGGAACAGCCAGTCGCAGAACTGCAGGAGCACTGGCTTGGCAGCGGTGATGCTCTCTACCCGCGCGTACTGCTCCCCCTGTTCGCGGCCATGGTCGAACTGGGCGTGGGCCATGTGGCGCTCGGACGCAAGCTCGACAGCCTGAGCGGCGGCGAGGTTCAGAGGCTACGTATCGCAAGGCTGATCGCCGACGGCCGCGATGCCCAGCGCCACCTGTTCGTACTCGACGAACCCGCAGCCGGGTTGCACCGCCACGATACTGAGCGCCTTCTCACAGCGTTGCGCCGCATGACCAGCGGCGGCCGCAATACGGTGATCCTGGTCGAGCACAACCTGCATCTCATCGCCCAAGCCGATTGGTTGATCGAACTCGGGCCGGGGGCTGGCAGCGCGGGCGGACGGGTCATTGCCCAGGGCACGCCCGCCGAATTGGCCGCAGGCGCTACACCCACCGGTCGGGCACTGGCGGACTCGATGCACGGTCATTCCCCAGCCTTTCGCAAAGGCCAGGCCGCCGGGGTTACTGACTTGGTCTCGCCCAATCCATCAGCACTGACATTACTGACCCGCATCGAGCAAGGCAGCGACGAGATGGACCACGCCGCCCCGGCGCCCAACCCCGTCGAGCGCCTGCTCGTCCGAGAGCGGAAGGTGTGGGAGATCGGCGACCTCCACCTAGAACTGGCCAAGCTGGCCATCGGCGATTTCCGAGACCGAACCAAGAAGCAACGAAGGCAATTCATCGAATGTTGGCAAGCTAACCCCGTGGCAGGACTGGTTATCGCGCCACTTATCCACGAAATTAGAACATGGGGCCTGCACCTGCCACGAAGCCAAGTCCAGCACTCCCTCTCACGCATCGCCAAGCTCCGGCTCGCCCCGCTGCCTGACAGCGTTCAGCACGACCCTGAGCGAGTCCGGCTCGCTCCCGGAACCCTACTCGGTGCCGTGCAAGCCGATGGTAAACCGTTGCAGACGATGCTGGAACTCGCCTTGGCTACCGGCGGCGGGTACGTCGAGTTACGCTCCGCGCACGGCGAGGTGCTCGCCCGTCTCAACAACACGCCGATAGAGCTGGAACTCGGGCTCATCGCGCCCCTACGGCTGGAGCCGGCACATCTGTCGCGCTTCAGCGTAGCCGGCAGGTGCCCCGCCTGCGACGGACGCGGTTCAACCCGCGTTGTCGCCCAGGATCTGCTCGTGAAACCGGGTGAAATCCGCTCGGCCACGAGCGCGGAAGGGCTGCTGACCGCCGAGGCGGCAGCCCTGCTCAAGGGGTTTTGGCGAACCGATGCCGCGCCATTCTTCCGCCGCCTGGAACAGGAAGGGCTGGCGCCGGACGACCTGCGGGAGACCCTGTTCGGCGGATATTGGAAGCGCCCCGGCGCTGGTACCTTCCTGAAAAAGCCGCAGGCCGATCCCGACGAAGTGGCCTCCTGGCTACGCTGGGACGGTCTATACCGCGTCGTCTGGAGTGAATCGCCGAGGAGCCGGCATGGCAACTGGGCGAAGGCCGTACGCGATTCGGCTAGAGACCAACCGTGCCCGGTGTGCGCCGGTTCCGGCCACCGCGACGTTATCCGGCTGATCGGCGTGGCCGGCCGCTCGCTGGCCGATTGGCTGGGCGGCGCAACGGTTGAAGAACTTGCGGACGCCCTCTGCGCCGACCGGACCGTCGGCGATCAGCGGCGTTCGCGCACAGTCGAGCGGATCCTCGCCTGCCTGGCCCCTCTGGTCCGGGAAGCCCCCAGTATGCAGCTCGGTCAGCGGGTGGACCCCACCGAACCGGTCCTCAGGCGGTTCGCCGACACCGTTCTGAACACCTTCATGTACGCCAACAACGCGAGGTAACAGGCCCATGCGCTTCCGGCTCTTCGAGGAGTATGCCCACAGCTACGACCTGCACACCCCGGCTCACCACTACCGCCACGACCACGCTTTCGTCCTGGACCGGCTGACGAGCGCGGGCAACGGGGCGCGCCGGATCCTGGACGTCGGCTGCGGGACTGGCGTATTCCTGGCCAAGGCCCAGGCCGCGGGGTTCGATGCGTACGGCATCGAACCCGCTGGCGGCATGGTGGCGCAAGCGGCTGCCAAGGTGGGAGCGGCGCGGGTGCGTCAGGCCGCCATGGAGGAAATCAACGAGGTCGAGCGTTTCGATGGCATCTGCGCCCTATCTTGGGTCATCAACTACGCCGCCGATCCAGATTCCGTGCTCGACATACTCGCCCGGATGCACAAGGCGCTGGAGCCGGGGGGCCGACTGATCCTTCAGTGCGCACATGCGCCCAACATGGTCGGCAAGGTATTAGAGGACCGGGAACCGGGACCAGACGGCAAACCTGACGATGTCGTTTTCCTTTTCCAATTCGCCGCAACCGGACCGGACCGGGCGTTAGCCCGCTACGTATTCGCGAGTAAATCCATGGCGGAGCTGGTGTGGGAGGAACACCCCTTGTCGGTGGCCGATGCACGCCTGGTGGCTTCTCTGGCGCGACAGGCCGGGTTCGAAGGGGTGAAGGTATTCGACTCCTGGCGCGGCGACCCACTGGGTTCCGGGATCAGCGCATGGGTAGTCGCTGAGCGGGGGATCCGATGACTGCGGCAACTTACGAGTGATATACCTTTCAGCCAACTTCCGTTGAGCCACGCCCCACCCTGACCCGACCACACGGTCACCCCCCACATCCAACCACCTCCTGGCGGTTTTTTTACGCCCATCAAGCCTGCCACAAGCGGGTTATATGTCTCGGCCTTCTAGGCATCCGTCGATATCGTCTGCATGTGGCGAAAGTGTGGGGCCTCGGGCATCAGAATTGGCGGTACATTGCTCACCGTTGTCACCGTCGGCAGTCTGATGCTTTGCTACCTTCGAGACCTTGTTCGGCCTGATGGCATCGACTGGCCTGCGTGTCTCCGAGGCGATTCATCTGCGCGATGCCGATGTCGATCTCAAACGCGGAATCCTGACTATCCGGCAGACCAAGTTCGCCAAGTCGCGTCAGGTGCCCATCCATCCCAGCACGCTCGAAGCGTTGGCCCGCTATCGGCGGCAGCGAGCCCAACATGTTTCCACGACGGCTGACATGCCATTCCTGATCGGCAGTCGGGGCCGTCGTCTTGGGCAACCCCTCGGTGAGCGGCAGGCACATCGCGTCTTCAACGAATTGCGCGACAGCCTGGGCTGGGTGAATCGTGGCGCGCATGCGGCCCCGCGTCTGCACGACCTGCGCCATAACTCCGAGACCAGGATTATTCCGAGTGTGACGTCGGCAGCCATCAAGGCACCGTGTTGTTGCTCGATTTGCGGCAGAAGCGGCGCTTGAATTCTCGGCATTATTCGGCTGTCGACGCCGCACTGTCGGAAGTGGCTGACAGGGCGGGCAGCAATCGATGCTCAGATTTATCAGAGGCTCTTCAGGAAATCCATAACGCGGTCGCTGGGTTGGTAGCGAGGTATCGGGACGTTCTTTGCAGTCGTGTTGGCGAGTGCGCGCTCCTTCAGTTGCATGGCTGCATGTAGATAGATGGATGTGGTCTCCGGCGATTCGTGCCCGAGCCAAAGCGCGATCACGGTTTGGCCGGCGCCATGGTGAAGTAGATCCATCGCCAGGGTGTGTCGAAGGACATGTGGAGTTACGCGCTTGCGTGCCAGAGATGGACATTGCCGACATGCGGCGGGGAGATGCTTATTCAGCATGTATTGCAGAGCATCGTGACTCAACGCCGTTCCGCGCGTGGTTGGAAAGGCCGGCTCGCCTGGCTGGCCTTGGCGCTCACGCAACCAGCTGCGCAAGACGAGAACAGTGTCTTTGCGCAACGGCGTGCAACGACTCTTGCGGCCCTTGCCCACGCATCGAACATGCGCGCCAGAACCGAGCACAATGTCCTCACAGCGAAGGCCGGTGAGCTCCGCCGCCCGCAGCCCGGTCTGGACGGCCAGCATCAGAAGAGCCCGATCACGGCGCCCTGACCAGATCGTGAGGTCGGGTGCGGCGAGTAACGCCTCGACTTCGACGGGCTCCAGAAAGGCGATGGGAGAACGCAAATATCGTTTGCTCGGCATGGCCAACACACGCTGCGCCACGGCGCTATGCTCCGGTGCATGCAGGGCCACATAGCGGAAGAAAGAGTGGATAGCGGCGAGGCGCACGTTGCGGCTACGGGCGCTGTTCTTGCGTTCGCGCTCAAGATGTTCGAGGAACGCCCCCAGCAGCGGCGTGTCGAGTTCGGGCACTGTGAGATCCGAGGGTGCCTTGCCCAAGCGCTGTTGGGCATACCCAAGTAACAAGCGGAAGGTGTCACGGTAGCTCGCGACGGTATGAGGGCTCGCCTGGCGCTGCTGCATGAGTCGATCCATAAAAAACGCCTGAACCAGGGTGGGCAACGTACTGATGGCGGTCATGGCCGTTGTCCTTGCCTGGAGCGCTCCACATATCGCAATGCGTAGTGCAGCAGCTTCGGCGTCGCGGTCAAATACCAGTAGGTGTCGGTGATGTGTGCGTGCCCGAGGTAGGTCGATAACTCCGGCAGGTGACGCTCGACGTCGACACCGCGTTGATACCACTTGAGGAGCGTTTGAATGGCCAGACGATGACGAAGATCGTGCAGGCGAGGTCCTCTGGAGTCATCGGCGCCACGCAGGCCGATCTCGTGCGACAACTTGACAAAGGTCCATCGCACGCACCACTCCGTCAAGCGGGTTCCGCGGTCCGAGACAAAGAAGCTCGGCGTCTCGATGTCTTCGCAGCATCGATCCCGGCATGCCGCGTAGCGTTGCAATGCGCGTTGCGTCGTGGGGTGAAGCGGCACATAGCGCGACTTGCCAAACTTCGTGTCACGAATCGTCAACACTCCGGTGACGAGATCGACGTCATCACGGTCGAGTTGCAAAGGCTCGTTTACCCTCAGACCAGTGGCCACGTAGAGGCCGAACAGCGTGGCAAACGTGTGAGGCCGCAGGCCCGTGGCAGACGGTAGGCGCCGGGCGGCCTCGAGCAGGCGCGTGATCTCCTCGTCGCGATAGAGGTAGGGGTCGGGACGGTGATAGCGGTGGGGAAGCAAGTCCGACGGCGGCACGGTGGTGCGGGGATCGTTCGCGCTGCAATACAGCGCGAAGCGACGCACCATCCCAAGGCGGTTCGCCCACTGAGCTGGCTGCGCGCTGGCGGGCTGTGTCGCCCATGCCAATGCGAGCTCAGTCGTGATGTACGTGGCACCCTCGCGTTCGGTGAAGTCGACGAAGCGTTGCAGCAAGCGCCCGGACAGGCGCAGCTTGAACCCTAGGGCGCGATGGAGCGCGAGATACTCATCGAGTGCGGCTTGTAACTTGCTCATGACGCACCCCTCGGCCAGGGTAGTGCAATGCCGCGCAGGGCCGCGATGTCCACCTTTGCGTAGATCTGTGTTGTAGTCGGTTGCCGGTGCCGCAGCAGTTGACCAATCTCGCCCAGGGACGCGCCGCGGCGAAGCAGATTGGTGGCAAGGGAGTGCCGCAGCAAGTGAGCCCCTTTGAACTCGGGGTCCAACCCGGCGCGTTGGAGGGCGCGCCGAACGATGCAGCAAATGGCGACAGGGCCCGCGAGGCACTGCAGAGGCGCCTTCATCCGGATGAATACGCGACGCGTCGTACACGCTGGACGGACGTCACAAAGATAGTCAGCCAATGCCGCGCCAACGTCCGCAGGCACCGGCATCCGCTCCAGCCGCTGGCCCTTACCCCGTACAACGAGCTCGCCGAGTTCCCAGTCCAGATCCTCCAAGGTCATGGCAACTACCTCGCCGCCGCGTAATCCGAGCCGAGCCAGAAGCAGCAGGATCGCATAGTCACGCTTGCCGACCGGTGAACTGCGATCGCAACACGCAAGCAATCGCTCAACCTGCTCGGGCGGCAGCGACTTGGGTAGATGCGAGAGTTTCCAGCTCGCTACCCCGGGGAGGGTGCGGGCCAAGTCGGTCAGAATAGCGCCACGCTGCAGCAGAAAGTGCAAGAACGAACGCAGCGCGGTGACAACGCCCTTGCCATGGCTGCGACTGACGCGCTGGGCTTCGCGGAGAATGAAACCGTGCAAGTCCTGTGGTCGCAACTGATCGAGGTGCAGCACCCTGCGCCCGAAACGTTCATCCAGGAAGCGCCGCACGGTGGGCAAGTAGGAGACCACTGTTGACCGTGACAGGCCACGCTCGGCGTGGAGGAACTCCTCGAAATCACGCGTGAGGCAGGCCACCGGGCTCCGATCGATCTTCTGTGCTGCCGCCGCGATGTCGCCACGATCGCGCAGATACTGGAGAAGCTGTTGACCTGTGGCAGGATCGCCTCGATGCGCCTTGTTCCGACGGCGGCGGGTTACCTGAAACTGCCTCAGCCGACCCTCGTCAAGTGCTGCCAGAGCCAGCTGGCGCCGTTCGAGCCATCGGCTGAGATCGGCCAGCACATTGCACTTTGCATCAATCGTGTTCTGCGCATACCCCTTGCCCAAAAGTTGTGCCGCAAAGCTCTCGACGTGAGAGGCCAGCGGCCCAGTGCAAGGCTGTCCATGTGGTGCGGTTTCCGCACCTTGGCGAGTGAACGTCATAGTCCGTCTCCTTGAAGAACCGGGAAGATCCCCGGTTGGAGACGACAGCCGAATAATGCCGAGAATTCAAGCGCCGCTTCTGCCGCAAATCGAGCAACAACACGGTGCCTTGATGGCTGCCGACATCACGCTCGGAATAATC
>CAMBRI010000225.1 GCA_945870205.1 Sulfuritalea hydrogenivorans sk43H
CGAGCAAATTCAATCTATTGAAAATGAGGCATGAATTGAACCCCATCCCCACCCTAACCCTCCCCTTGAAGGGGAGGGAACTTGACGCACGTTGTTTCCTCAACATAATCAGTTTATTGGGAAGATGTGTGCATACGCTAGCCCGTGGGGTGATGGGTATCAAATCGGCAAGCCATTGATTCTTTGACTTTCTCTGCGCCTCTGTGTCTCTGTGGTGAGGAATTTAGGTTGAACAAGACTTTCGGGAAATCTACCATGGCAATCTGGCACAGCTCTTTTCCATTGGACGAAGCCAACCGGCGTGGGGAGGGGTGTGCCAATGGCCATCTCGGTATCGAGCTGATCGAGGCCGGCGACGACTACCTCAAGGCACGCATGCCGGTCGATCGGCGCACCCGGCAGCCGGCCGGTGTCTTGCACGGCGGCGTCTCGGTGGTGCTGGCCGAAACCCTGAGCTCATGGGCGGCCGCCTATGTCGTTGACCCCGCCAAGTATCACTGTGTCGGGCAGGAAATAAACGCCAACCATGTTCGTGCCGTCGAAAGCGGCTGGGTCTTCGGCGTGGCGCGTCCCCTGCACCTGGGACGCAGCAGCCATGTCTGGGATGTGCGCATTCACGATGAAGCCGACAAACTGGTTTGCGTGGCCCGCGTCACCATGGCAGTGCTTGCCTCGCCGATTCGCTACTGACCACGCTCGCCGTCGATAAGCCTCATGCAGCGCATCACCTTTGCCGCCAGGGATGGCCACCAGCTCGCCGCCTACCGCTTCGATCCGGCGGGTACGCGCAGAGGCCACGTCATCATCGCCGCCGCGATGGCCGTGCCCCAGGCCTTTTATGCGGCGTTTGCCCGCTACCTCGCCGGCTGCGGCTACACGGCCTGGACTTTCGATTACCGCGGCATCGGCGAATCGCATGCCGGCTCGATGCGCGGCGTCAAGGCCGACCTCAGCGACTGGCTGATCAAGGACTACGACGCGCTGTTGCACGAAGTCAGCGACATGTCGCCGCGACAACCCGTGTTCGTCGTCGGCCACAGTTTCGGCGGCCAGGTCGCACCCCTGCTGCCCTCGCGCGAACGCCTCACGGGCCTGGTCAACATCGCCGTCGGCAGCGGCTCGGCACGCCACACCACGCCGCACATCCGGCGCAAGGCGCCGCTGATGTGGCACCTGCTGGCGCCAACGCTGTGCCCTGTGTTCGGCTATTTTCCCGGAGCCCGCCTGGGTGTCGTCGGCGATCTCCCCACCGGTGCGATGTTCCAGTGGCGACGCTGGTGCCTGACGCCGGACTACCTGCTGAGCGGCGAACCCGGCGCACGCGAAGCCTATGCCAGTGCGGACTACCCCGTGCTCGCGCTGACCTTCGCCGATGACGAACTGCTGCTCGAAGCCGGTTCGCGCCTGCTGCATGGCGCCTACCTCAAGCGGCCGGCAGATTACCGTGTGCTCGACGCCACCCACCATGGCCTGCCGCGCGTCGGACACTTCGGCTTTTTCAAGCAGCAAAGCGAAGCCACCCTGTGGCCCATGGTCACCGACTGGCTGGATCGTGCTGCACCAGGTGGGTGATTACATATCGCCACTGCTGCGGCCGATTTTGCGGCACGCGCTGTTGCTGGCGCTGTGCCTCGCTTCCCTCACTGGCTGCTCGTTCTCGATCGGCGTGACCAACAGCCCACCCGTGCCCAATGTCGGATCGGGCCCGGCCAATGACCGCAGGTAGACCAGAATGACAAAATCATGAAGAACACCACCCGGCGCATCGTGATCACGGGCGTCACCCGCGGCCTCGGACTGGCCATGCTGAACGAATTTGCCGGGCGCGGACACGCGGTGGCCGGCTGCGGACGCTCGGAAGCGATCATCGAAAAGCTGCGCCTGTCCTTCCCCCCACCTCACCGCCTGGCGACCGCGGACGTCGCCGACGACAGCCAGGTCGGGCAGTGGGCGCGTCACGTGCTGACGACGCTGGGACCGCCGGACATCCTGATCAACAACGCCGCGCTGACGAATTCGCCTGCTCCGCTCTGGGAGGTGCCGGCCGCGGAGTTCGGCACCCTGATCGACGTAAACCTCAAGGGCACGGCCAATGTGCTGCGCCATTTCCTGCCGGCCATGATCGCCGAGGGCCACGGCGTGATCATCAATTTCAGTTCAGGCTGGGGGCGCGGCACCGCGCCGCAAGTCGCCCCGTACTGCGCCAGCAAATGGGCCATCGAGGGTCTGACGCGTGCACTGGCGCAGGAACTGCCCGAAGGCATGGCCGCCATCCCGCTCAATCCCGGCATCATCGACACCGCGATGCTGCGCCGGTCCTTCGGCGAAGATGCCGGCGGCTACGAAGCACCGACAACCTGGGCCGAGCGCGCGGTGCCCTTCATGCTGAAACTGGGGCCGAAGAACAACGGCAAGGCGCTGACCATACCGCAGTGATTTTGGGTATCCGGGTTTTGTGATTGACAAATTCCCCTGCGGCGCTCAATGCCATATGCTTGCGACTTATGGGTGAGGGGGATGTCGCGGTTCGGCCATCAGCCGCGTAGCGTGCCATTTTGGAGCTAATCTGATCGGCCGGTCCTGCGCTCTCACCTGCCGTTCGTTTTGTCGTCTGGCGCAGTTCGATCGAATCGCTCAGTCGCGATTTATCAAGATATTGAGCGGGTAGATCAAGAGCCGAGCATGTTGAGAGAAGTCACGGCAACGCAATTCGGTGAAAGTAGAAGCGCGCCATGTGTGCGCCGAGAGGTGTAATTGCGGCCGTCGTTGGGGAGTTTCGCCCTCCATCTCGATGGGCTTGCGTCAGCATACTTGGCCGAACGGTCATGGCGCCAGTGGTTTCCTGAACCTGGCAAGACATTTGACCATATCGCCTTCGGACTGGCCGAAGAAGCGGTACGGCTAACGCGGGGTGACCTCGTGGCAAATCATGTTCTTGCCTTTCTGTTTCGCGCTGTACAACAATAGGTCGGATCGCTTTATCAATTCGTCGACAGATATCGGCGCCTTGATGAATGTCGCCACCCCGAAGCTGCCGGTGACTGGCCATCCTTGGTCTTGCATGGCATGGGTCAGTTTTTGTTGCAGCTTGGCGACGATTTCTGCCGCCGCATCACGCCCTGTCTCTGGCAGGAGAATGGCAAACTCGTCGCCGCCGATTCGGGCGGGAACGTCCATTGAGCGAATATTCCTCCGTAGCGTTTCGCCAACGGCTCGCAACACCCGGTCGCCGGCATCATGACCATCGTGATCATTGACTGACTTGAAATTATCGAGGTCCATGGAGATCAAGGTAAGCGGATGTGCATAGCGGTTCGCCCGCGCGATCTCGGCACCAGCAATTTCATAAAAATCACGCCTGTTCGGTAGCTGCGTGAGCGCATCGACCCTGGCCAAAGCGGACTCGCGCTCAAATGCATTCCTCAGACTGGTGACCAGAACAACGACAAGACAAAACACCGTTAGCCTGACCGCTTCGTTGAGTAGCAACACCTTTGGATCGGTCGCGTACGGCCAGTCTGCAGCCATCCAGACAATTGCGCTGAACAAGGTCGTCAGGCCACCCGCCTGCAAGCTGACAAACCAGGAAACAGCGACGACTGGAAGCAGAAACACCAGATGGAACTCGTACTGAGGCCCCGTGACGAAATGCACGAACCCGGCCAGCAGAATCCAGACCAGACTCAGCGTGACCAGCCAAATGCGGTGGCGTCCTTGTGCGTTCCAATGAAGTGCCTTGCCAAATTTCATCCGCGTCATACATTCCCGCAAGCCCGTCGATTTCAGCGCCACAAACTCAGCGGCGGGTCCGTAACCACCGCGCGCAGGATGTCGCTGCGCGACACGAAACCCATCAGACGCCCACTTTCGTTCGTTATCGGAGCGCCGTCAACACCATGGTCGAGCATGACGGCGGCAATGCGTCGAATGTCGGTCACCGGTGCAGCGGCTACCACCGGCGTAGTCATGACATCCCGAACCCGTCGGCTGAGCGCGTCCACGATTTGGCCGGAATCGATATTGATTGCAGTCAGCAGGTCACGCTCGCTGACGATGCCCACGAGTTTCGTGCTGCCGTCGAGGACGGGCGCCTGGCGGATCTGGTTATCGCGCAAGATCCGCCACGCCAGAGCCACATCGTCATCATCGATGACTGCAATCACCCGGCGCTGCATGATCTGCTCGGCAAGGTAGAGTGGCCCCCGCTCGATCTCGGGCGGCAACATGGCGCGGTAAGCGCGGACTGCCTCGTCAGTGGGCCGGCTGGCTGCGCTGGAAATGGCCTCGACGCCCTCCTTCTCTAGAATGCGGGCAGATCGTGCCCGGGAAAGGGCGCGGACGCGGTTCATTTCCTCCAGCGTGCCGCTGAAGACCTGGCCCGTAACTCCATAGATCGAGAACATGGGGCTTTCCTTTACGCGGTTGTGGCATCACTCGTTGAAGGCTATTGGCGCGGTGTTCGCTCATTGTCCAACCCCGCGCGCAGCCATGGCGATCCGGTCGCGGACGACAGCATGGACATCAGCTTTGCTGAATACCGGCGATGCACCAGCCTCGGCTGCCGTCGACGGGCTTGCTCAGATGCCAGACTTCGCTGAAGGCTTCGGGCGCGGCGTTGGCTTCCTCACCAATCAGCCCGGAAAAGCGCACGCTCGCCAACGCCCGGTCGGCTTCATTGCTGACATCGATCAGTTCGGCGTTCAGTTGCATAACGTTGGTCTCCTGCGCGAGTTGATTGCGCTCCTGGAACTGCATCTGGATTTCGGCCGCCATTTCGGGACTGCAGAACTGGCGGATGTCCTCCATGTCGCCGCGATCGTTGGCGGCCTGCAGGCGGATGAAATTGAGTTTGGCCTGGCGCAGGAAGCCATCGACATCGAAATCGGCGGGGATATTCGCCGCGGTTGTCGCGGCGGGAATCGCAGCAGTAGCGGTGCCGCCGGCGCCTGCCGGAACGAAGGGCTCATTGGCGCGCGGCGGCTCCATGCCGGCGGGCATGCCGGCGTACTGCATGGCTGGCTGCGCGGCGGCCGGCTGGCGCCTGCTGAGGAACCAGCGCACGGCAAAGAAGACGGCCAGACCAAGCAGCAACATCATCATGATGTTGGCCATGCCTTCGCCCATGCCCAGATGCGAGAACAGGGCAGCCAGGCCGATGCCGGCGGCCAGCCCGGCCAGCGGCCCCATCCAGCGGCTCATGCCGGATTGGGCGGCAGCGGCAGGCGCTGCGGCGGCGGCTGCAGGTGCGGCCGCGGCAGGCGCGGCAGCGGGCTTGGCGGGGATTGCGTCGCGTTTCATCACCGTTGAGTCGCGGCTGACGCCGGTGCTCTTGCCGGCGCCCAGGCGCTTGGCGGCCTCGGCATCATGGACCATCAGGCCGGCACCCATGACGACGGCGAAAAGGGCAATTGCGATGCGTTTCATTGTGAATCTCCTTTGATGAAATAAATGCTGCGGGTGGTTATATTTGCGTCTGGTTCGATTTGTACTTTGGCGCGGCCTTCTTCGCCTCGTCGATGGCGTGCTGCGCTTCTGCCGGCATGTAGTTTTCGTCGTGCTTGGCCAGAACTTCGGTTGCCGAGAAGCTGCCATCGGGTTTGATCCGCCCCTGGGCCACCGCGCCTTTCCCTTCCTTGAACAGGTCGGGCAGGATCCCGGTGTAGGTGACCGGGACTTCCCGGGCCGTATCGGTGATCAGGAAATGCACGGTCAGGTTGTCGCGGCGAACCGACCCTTCCTTGACCAGGCCGCCGATGCGAAACGCCTTGTCCTGCGGCGCCTTGCCTTCGAGCACTTCGGTCGGCGTGACAAAGAAAGCGATGTTGCTGTTCAGTGCATTCATGACGAGGGCGGTCGCCACCCCTATGGTGACCAGGCCGCCGACGATCAGGGCAATGCGCTTTTCCCGGGTTTTCATTTGGCAGTCCTCATTTGTCGCTCAGGCGCACCCCGCGCCGCCTGGCACCGACGTGCCAGATCCAGACCCGGGAGATCAGCAGGTAACTGGCGGCGGCGGCGACGCTGGCCGTGATGGCCAGGCCCGTGAACAATGGCAGGCCGATCGAACCGAGGCTTTGCAGGATGCTGACGGGATCGGCCCACGAGACCGCCGCCGTGGCTGACGTGCCGGTCGCCCAGGCGCCCAGCTGATAGGCGCCGAAGTAGATGGGCGGCACGGTGAGCGGGTTGGTCACAAACGTCCCGGCGGCGGCGATCGGCACATTGGCGCGCAGCACGACCGCGGCGGCGGCGGCAAGCAGGATCTGGGCGACGGGGATCAGGAAGCCGATGAAAAGGCCGATCGCCACGCCCATGGCAACACCCCGGCGCGACCAGCACCACAGTTTCGGGTTGGCCAGATAGGGCGCCAGCCAGCGCAACCAGGGGTTGGCCTCGAGTTGCTCGCGGCTGGGGGCCAACGCCCGCAGGCGCCGGATCAGGGCGGACATCGCGTTCAATCGTCCCCGTTCATGAAGCCCAGCAGTTGCAGCAGGCTGGTGAAGAGGTTGAAGATCGAGACGAACAGCGTCACGGTGGCCAGCACGTAGTTGGTCTCGCCGCCGTGGATGATGTTGCTGGTCTCATAGAGGATCAGGCCGGACATCAGCAGCACGAAGGCGGCGGAGACGGTCAGGGACAGCGCCGGGATCTGGAAGAAGATCGCGCCCAGGCCGGCGAGGAAGGCGAGCAGGATGCCGACCATGAGGAAGCCGCCCATGAAGCTGAAGTCCTTCTTCGTCGTCACGGCGTAGGCCGAGAGGCCGATGAAGATCGCGGCGGTGCCGCCCATCGCCTGCATGACGAT
>CAMBRI010000226.1 GCA_945870205.1 Sulfuritalea hydrogenivorans sk43H
TGGCCCTGCTGGTCAGGAAAGGCAATCCCAAATGCATCGGGAGTGCCGCCGATTTGCTGCGCGACGACGTCAAACTGTTCCTCTCCAATCCGCTGACCGAGAAGCTCAGTTACGGGATCTATCGCGGCGCCTTGCAGGGCCTTGCCGAGTCGGAGGGGCTATCGCTGAGCTTTCTCGACCATGAGCCGGGACAGCACGACGCCGCGAAGCTGGTCTACGGTGCGGCCATCCACCACCGCGAGGCACCGCAGGCGCTGGCGGATGGGCGAGCCGACGTCGCCGTGGTGTTCTACCACCTCGCATTGCGCTACCAGCGCATCTTTCCCGATTGGTTCGATTTCGTGCAGGCAGCGGCCTGGGTGCCGGATGCGCAAAGCGAGATCGGCCGCAGCGATTGCGGGCTGGTGGGTGACGGGGGCGCCTGGGGCGGCAGGCTGCTCGAATTTCTGGCGACGGATGGCGTCACGAAAATCTACGGGGCCCATGGACTGGCGCGGGTCCGTTAGCGCCGGCACTCGGATCTTCAGCGTGTAAGCGCCGCGGCAACCAGGTCAAGAGAACGCAGGCGCAGCGCCGGATCGAAGATGTCACAAACCAGCATCAGTTCGTTGGCGGCCGTCGTCTCAAGCAGTGCGGTCAGGCCCGCGCGCACGGTGTCGGGGCCACCTATCACCGCAGCGGCGAGGAAGTCGTCGATGGCGGCCCGTTCCTGCGGATGCATAGTTGCCATGAAGTCAGGCACCGGGGCTTGCAGGCGGCTGCGCTCGCCGTGCAGGATGCCGAGCACGCGCTGGTAGGTGCTGCTGGCGAGGAATTCGGCTTCCGCGTCGGTCGGCGCGGCGATCAAAGGCACCCCGATCATCACATAGGGTTCCGCCAGCGTCGCCGATGGCTGGAACTGGCTGCGATACAGGCCGATGGCCTGCAGCAGCAGGCGGGGTGCGAAGTGCGAGGCAAAGGCGTAAGGCAGGCCGCGCTGCGCCGCCAGTTGTGCCGAAAACAGGCTGGAGCCCAGCAACCAGATAGGGACTTCGGTACCGGCACCCGGCATGGCGATAAGCTGCTGGCCTGGTTGTGGTGGGGCGAGCAGGCGTTGCAGTTCTTCGACGTCGCGCGGGAAGTCTGCTTCGCTCTCCACCCGGTCGCGGCGCAGGGCGCGCATGGTGCTGCGGTCCGTGCCCGGCGCGCGCCCAAGGCCGAGGTCGATGCGCTGCGGGTACAACTCGGCCAGGGTGCCAAAAGCCTCGGCGACCACCAGCGGCGCATGGTTGGGCAGCATCACGCCGCCCGAGCCGACACGGATGCGGCGGGTGCCACCGGCGATGTATCCCACCAGGACTGCCGTGGCGGAACTGGCGATGCCCGGCATGTTGTGGTGTTCGGCCAACCAGTAGCGGGTGAAGCCAAGCGCTTCCGCGTGCTGCGCCGTGCGCAGTGCAATGGCAAGGGCGTCGGCCACGCTGCCCCCTTCACGCACGGCAACGAGGTCGAGCATCGATATGCGGGTGTCTTTAAGTGCATTCATGGTGTCAGTGGTTGGCGGTGATCGTCATTGGATGGGCAGATTATGCAGAAGACCCGGGAGAGTTTCCTGGTGTATCTTGGCAAGGCCATGATCTACCTTGTCTATGCCCACCCCTATCCCTCCCAGTCGCGAGCCAATCGAGTACTGCTAGATGCCGTGCGCGATCTGCCTGGAATCGAAGTGTGCTCTCTTTATGACCGCTATCCGGATTTCGGCATCGACATAGTCGCTGAGCAGGCGGCGCTGAGCCGTGCCCGGCTGGTCATCTGGATGCATCCTGTGTTTTGGTATAGCGTACCCGGGCTGCTGAAACACTGGTTCGACAAGGTGCTGAGCTACGGGTGGGCCTATGGCGATGGCGGTGCCGCGCTGCGCGGCAAGGATTGCCTCTGGGTTGCGACCACCGGCGGCAAGCTGGAGACGTATTCGGTTGAGGGCATCCATCAGCGACCCTTCGCGGATTTCACGCGGCCGATCGAAGAGACGGCGCGGTTCTGCGGCATGAACTGGCTGGAGCCCAGCATCCTGCATGGCGCCCATGAGATGGAGGCGCCCCAGCTGGCAGCCGGCGGCCTTCAGCTGCGCGAGCGGCTGGAGACATGGCTTGCAACTCATGGCGGCGATGCGAGCACGGCGGGTGCCGGACCATGATGCGCGACGCACTGATCTATCTGGCGGCCGCGGTACTGTGCGTGCCGCTGGCGAAACGCTTCGGGCTCGGTTCGGTGCTCGGCTACCTGATTGCCGGAACTCTGATCGGACCATGGGGTCTGGGTTTCGTCAGCGACGTCGAATCGATCATGCATTTTTCAGAGTTTGGCGTGGTCCTGATGCTGTTCCTGATCGGCCTGGAACTTGACTCGAAGCGTTTGTGGGCCATGCGTCGTGAAGTCTTCGGCAACGGTAGCTTGCAGATGCTGGCCTGTGCCCTTCCCCTGGCGGCCGCCGGAGCGGCCTTCGGCTTCGACTGGAAGCTGGCAATCATCGCTGGGCTTGCGCTGTCCCTGTCCTCGACCGCCATCGCCGTGCAGACCATGGGCGAACGCAACCTTCTGCCAGCGCCGACCGGACGCAGCGCCTTCGCCATCCTGTTGTTTCAGGACATTGCGGCAATCCCTCTTCTTGCGGCCATTCCACTGCTTGCCACTCACGCCGCAGCAACAAGTACGCCTTGGCTGGACGCCCTGAAGGCGATCGCCGCCATCGCCGGCGTCATCGTGATAGGTCGCTACCTGACACGGCCGGCCCTGCGCCTGATTGCCGCTGCCGACACCCGCGAGGTGTTCACCGCCTTTGCCTTGCTGCTGGTGCTGGGCATTTCCCAGCTGATGTCGCAAGTCGGCCTGTCGATGGCGCTGGGCGCTTTTCTGGCCGGTGTGCTGCTGGCGAGTTCGGAATACCGGCATGCCCTGGAAACCGATATCGAGCCGTTCAAGGGGCTGCTGCTCGGGTTGTTCTTCATTTCGGTGGGCATGGCGATCGATTTCGGCCTGCTGCTGGCCCGGCCCGGCAGTGTCGCACTGCTGCTGGTCGGCTTTCTGGCGATCAAGACCGCGACGCTGTGGTTGTTGGCCCGGGTCATCGGCGTCACGCCGCGGCAGCGCGGCCTGTTTGCTTTGCTGCTCTCGCAAGGCGGGGAATTCGCCTTCGTGGTCTTTGCCGCCGCCCAGAATTCCAGCCTGCTCGACCGTGAAACCGGAGGTCTGCTGACCATCGCCGTGGCACTGTCCATGGGTTGCACGCCGCTGTTGCTCGTGTTTTACGATCGCCTGGTCGACGGATTTGCGGCGCGGACGGAGCGCGAGGCCGATACCATCGACGAGAACGCCGGCGGTGCCGTGCTGATCGCCGGCTTCGGCCGCTATGGCCAGATCGTCGGACGACTCCTGTTTGCCAATGGCATTCGTGCCGTGGTGCTCGATCACGATCCCGACCAGATCGAGATGCTGCGCAAGTTCGGCTACAAGGTCTTCTACGGCGACGCCACGCGGCTGGATTTGCTGACCGCCGCCGACGCAGGCAAGGCCTCGCTATTGGTAAACGCGGTCGACGACGTGGACGACAGCCTTGCCTTGGTGGATCTCGTGCGTGCGAACTTTCCCCGGCTGAAGATTGTTGCCCGCGCCCGCAACGTCCGCCACTACGTCGAGCTGCGCGCGCGCGAGGTCGACGTGATCGAGCGGGAAACTTTCGAAGCCGCGCTGAAGACCGGCCGCCATGTGCTGGAAGCACTGGGCATTGATCCCTACCGGGCGCGCGAAATGGCCGATGCCTTCCGTCACCACAATGTCGCCACCATGGAAAGCCTGGTTCCGCATTTCCATGATGAGAACAAGATGCTGACGGTAGCCAAAGCGGGTCGTGAAGAACTCGAAGAGCTTTTCAGTCGCGACCGCGAGAAGTTCGAGGAAAAGGGAAAGGGCGGCTGGAACTAGGCCGGCAGACCCCAAGCGGGGTTCCGGCTAGCGTTAGAGGCCCGCGCCTAATCAGGGGCGAGCGCGAGCCATAGAATGAAGTCCTCCTCCTCCGATCCGCATGGATTGGATTCAACCCGGTACTTCGGTATCGGGTTTTTTTCGGCAATTCGAGGCTTTTGGCTCCTTGCAGGATAGGCGCATGCGGAACAGCCATTGCTGCGGCGCAGCAAATTTACCTTGACAAAGCCGTTGCCGAACGTAGAATGGCACTATATTGCGGTGCACCAATTTTGTCTTGAGTACTTTGCAGTGAACCAGTCAGGTGCATTCCCGCTGGTTCCATCAATTTTCAGGAGTCCACCATGTACAACGTATCCGAGCAATTCAGCAGCGCCAACAAGGCTGGCGTCGAAACCTTCATGACTTTGGCCAATGCCACTTTTGCCGGCGCCGAGCGCCTGGCTGCCCTGAACCTGAATGCCGCCCGCAGCTTCGTGGAAGACAGCGCCGCCAACACCCGCGCGCTGTTCGCCGTGAAGAACGTGGAAGCGCTGGTCTCGCTGCAAAAATCCCTGGCTCAACCTGATTCGCAGAAGGCGTCGGCCTATTCCCGTCGGGTTTATGAAATTGCTACCGAGACCAAGGAAGCCCTGTCGCAAGTGGTCGAAGCCAAGGTTTCCGAACTCAACAAGAACATCGATCTGGCACTCGACAAGGCGGTCAAGACGGCGCCGGCGGGATCCGATCTGGCGGTGAATGCGCTTCGCACGGCGATTTCTGCTGCCAACTCGGCCTATGACAGCATGAACAAGGCAGCCAAGCAAGCCACGGAACTTGCCGAAGCCAACCTTGCTGCCGCGACTGGTGCAATCACCCCGATCAAGGGCGGCAAGAAAGCCGCTTAAGTAGTCTGTCAGTCTCCTCCTCCGGCCCCGACAAGGGCCGGATTCATATTCGGCGAATCCTCGCCTGCTGGCTTTATGGGCCAGCAACATGCCTCCATCCCAGGGGCAAGCTCAAGGGTGCTGTTCGGCGGCCCGAAGCAGTGAAATAACTCGTTCGGAGCGAGTAGTGATAGTCGAGCCAAGCGAGCCGATCAGAAAGCCCCCGCGAGGGGGATGGGGGGCGGGCGTTCAATTGGCCTTTCGCGTGTTTCATCCTCTGCGGGTGGCGCTTGGTTCCATGAGCGTTAGTAGTCCTTTCGTTTCAAGTTCCATTTGCAGGCCATCCCGAAAGTGTCCGGTTCACCCCGGCATTGATGGCGCACAGACCAGAGCAAAGGAGAAGTCATGTCTGCAACACTCTCTGACCGATACTTCCTGGCACGCAGTAACAGTGCCTTTCTCAACTACCTGCATGTCGATCTGGCAATTGCCGTCTTTGCACTGTTCTTCTTCCTCGCCGGGGGCTTGGGCAAGAGCATCAATCTGATTCGTTCCCTTAGCCCGGTGATACCTGATTTTGCGGTATCGGTTGAAGCGCCACCGTCCTCACGGGGTACAGAACGTCCCGCCAGGCGTTTGGCACCGGCCATGGGCGCAGCGCTCGAAAACGTGGCCCAGCGCTACCGGGTGTCCGCGGAAGCGCTACTACCGGTTTTTGAAGCGGCCCAGGCTGCCGGACGCGAGTGGCGCCTTGATCCCCTTCTGATCGTTGCCGTGATCAGTATCGAATCCAGGTTCAATCCCTACTCGCAAAGTCCCATGGGTGCGCAGGGGCTGATGCAGATCATTCCGCGCTACCACCAGGAAAAGCTGCCCAAGGATGCGGGCAGCCGGGCCTTTTTCGATCCGGTGACCAACGTGCAAATTGGCGCGCGCATCCTGCAAGAGGCGATCCGGCGGCAAGGCGGTCTGATGGAGGGCCTGCAGTATTATGCCGGCGCCATCGACGACGTCGAACAGGCTTACGCCAACAAGGTTGTCGCCGAAAAAAATCGTCTCGAACAGGTGCCACGCCGCAAAGATGGTGCTATTAGTTGAAGCCAGGAGCTTGACCGTGCATCGCCAGTAAATTTGCCCATTTTTATAAAAGGGCTATGCTTGGAGGGCAGCAATTCTTGATCTGCCATCTCTGGAAAGGGACAAACCGTGTCAAGGTCGATTAATACTCCTGAAGTCGATTCTTCCGCGCAGGAAGGCTGTCCAGCTGCCTCGGGCGTGCCCGCAGCAGCATCAGTGCTCAATAGGCGTCACGAACTCGTTGGGGCACAGGTTGAAGTGCTGCGCATGTACCTCGAAAAACAGTCCCGTGAGCGCATGCTCGGGGCCCTGGAAAGACTGATCGAATGTACCAGGCTCAGCTTCATGGAAGAAGAAGCATTCATGGAGTTTTTCAGCGGCAAGTCAGACCCGCAGCATCGCGAAATGCACCGTGAAGTATTGACGCAGCTGGATCTGTTGCGCCGCGATGTGCTGGACTTCGACAGGGGCCGCCTGTTGGCCCAATTGATTCTGGTGGATCGGCAATTGACCTCGCATTTGTCGGAGGTGGTCGGCGTCCTCGAATCCGAAACGTTTCCGCCAGTTGGTGCGGAACACGCGCAACAACATTGATCCTTAAAACCTCAGTTGAACCACAGAGGCACAGAGGACACAGAGGAAAAACAAGTGCTTGCCGTGTTTCATGCACTCACCCGTGGGGTGATTGGTATCGAATCGGCAAGCCATTGATCCTAAAAACGGCAGTTACCCGATTCCATTCGCATGATTTGCGAGAAATCGGTGCGTTTGAGACGGCCCGATTCGGGCGATGGTCTGCTTGATATGGTCGCAGCACAAAGTCCAGACGGTCGTTGCGTTGAACTGCTCCGCAGCACGG
>CAMBRI010000227.1 GCA_945870205.1 Sulfuritalea hydrogenivorans sk43H
CGTGCAATGTTGTCCAGGCACAGGGCGTCGAGTTCGGCGCTGTCGGGTGCCTCGCCGCGCGACACGATGAAGGCGATGACGATTTCGCCCCACTCGGGATCCGCCTGTCCGACCACCGAGACCTCGCTTACCGCCGGATGCCGCAGCAACACTTCTTCGACCTCGCGTGGATAGATATTTGAGCCGCCCGAAATGATCACGTCCTTGCTGCGATCCTTCAGCGTCAGGAAGCCGTCTGCGTCCATGCTGCCGACATCACCGGTGTGCAGCCAGCCATTGCGCAAGGCCTCGGCACTGGCGGCGGGATTGTTCCAGTAGCCGGCCATGACCACATCGCCGCGCACCAGGATTTCACCAATTTCGCCGGTCGGCAGCGCCTCATCGTCGGCATCGGCGACCCGCACGTCGACTCCGCTAAAGGCATGGCCGACTGAGGCCAGGCGTTCTTCGTAGCGCGGGTTCGACGTGTCGGCGTGCAGCGCCTTGTCCATGCAGGTGATGGTCATCGGCGATTCGCCCTGGCCGTAGATCTGTACCAGCTTGCAGCCAAAGCGCCGCAAGGCGGCCTTGCAGTCGGCCAGGTACATCGGGCCGCCGCCATAGATGATGGTCTTGAGGCCGGAACTGTCGGCATCGAGCGGGTGGTCGACCAGGCGTTTCACCATGGTGGGCGCGGCGAACATCGTGACGCCGTGATGCGCTTGCAGCAGTGCATATATTTCGGCCGGGTCGAAACCGCCCGATTCGGGCACCACGTTGATGCCGGCGCGGGCGACATGGGGCAGCACGTAAAAGCCCGAGCCATGCGACATCGGCGCGGCGTGGATGATGGCATCGCCCGCTGCGATGGTGTCCAGGTCCGCGAAATAATTGAGGATCGCCGCCATGAGGTTGCGCATGGTCAGCGTCACGCCCTTGGGCCGACCGGTGGTGCCGCTGGTGTAGAACAGCCAGGCGGCATCCTGCGCCGTGCGGGGTGCCAGCGGCATCGGCGCGGTAGCGCAAAGTCCGGCGTAGTCTGCGCTGTCGACGTCGATCACCTGCTGCAAGCCGGAAACCGCAAGCGGGGCCAGCGCGGGGTACAGGTCGCCCGTGGCGAAGCACAGGCGTGAGCCGCTGTCGGCAAGAATGAACTCGAACTCTTTCGGGTGCAGTTTGGCGTTGATCGGCACCGCCACCAGGCCCGCATGCCAGCAGGCGAACATCAGTTCGACGTACTGCGGGCAGTTCTTCATTACCAGGGCGACCCGGTCATTGGTTTGCAGTCGGGCCGCGAGACCGGCGGCGAGGCGGCTGACGCGTGCGGCCAGTTCGGCGTAGCTGGCCAGCAGTTCCTCGCCACGCGCCAGCGCGGGCCGCTGCGGATGCAGACCGGCGGCTCGTACCAGCAGTTGGGCGATGTTCACGCTCATGTTTGGTTCTGACGGTTTGCCGTCAAGCGGAGGCGCGCGTGCCGATGAAGCGCGGGTCTTCGAACAGGGAGGCGATCCTGACCTGGCGCACTTCAGGGTGGTCGGGCACCAGGTACATGGCCGGCGTCAGCATTTCCTCGAAGATTCCGCGCAGGCTGCGCGCCCCGACCCGGTATTCCATGGCGAGGTCGGCGATCTGTTCGAACACCAGCGGCTCGATGATCAGTTCCACGCCGCTGTCCTTCAGGATCTGCTGATACTGGCTGTAGATCGAATTCCTGGGTTCGGTCATGATCCTTACCATCATCTCGCGCGACAGGGGCTTCAGGTGCGCGACGATAGGCAGGCGGCCGGCAAATTCCTGGATCAGCCCGTAATCGAACAGGTCGGTCGGCTTGACGCGGGCATTGAGGCGGTCGAGCAGTTTCTGGTTGTCATCCTCGGAGGTGGAAATGAAGCCGAAGGACCGGGTCTTGGCGAGGATTTCCTCGATGCCGACAAAGGCGCCGCCGCAGATGAAAAGAATCTGTGTCGTGTCGATGTAGCGCGCATCCTTGATCTTGACCGGCACGCCTTCCATGATTTTCAGCAGCGCGTGCTGCACGCCTTCGCCGGAGGTCCCGCGCGACTGGCCATGAGCGCTGCTGATGGCCTTGAGCTTGTCGATCTCGTCGATGAAGACAATGCCGCGCTGGGCCCGTTCGATATCGCCTTGTGCCTTGTCGATGAGCCGTTGCAGGATGGCCTCGATTTCATCATTGACATATTCGCTTTGCGCCAGCGAGGTCGCGTTGGCCGTGACGAAAGGCACCTCGAGCACCCGCGAAAGCATCTCGCACAGCAGCGTCTTGCCGGTGCCGGTGGGGCCGATCAAGAGGACATTGCTCTTGACGATGGCCACCTGATCAGGCCCGGCGAGCTGGATCTTCTTGTAGTGGGTATAGATCGCAACCGCCAACTGGCGCTTTGCCTCGTCCTGCCCGATGACGTGCTGGTCTAGAAACTTGACGATCTGGCTCGGGGTCATGATGGGGCCTGGCGGCAGGGATTCGAAAGAGGACAGGCGCTAGATTACCAGCATGAATCGATATCCTTCGGTCCAATTTCAAGGCAGTTGCCGAATCCCGGTCCGGCGGCCGATCGGGCCTATACGGTGCCCGCGTTTAGCGGGGGCTTGCCGTGTGAGCGGCTTGTGCGCTGTCGTTGGAGGTGCCTTCGGTTTTACCTGCTATTCTTTGAGCCTTGGATCGACACCGGCTTCAAGGTCGCCGTATTTCGGACGCCAGACGCAATCGGGAGCGCAGCCAGGAATGCTTACACGAGGCAACACTTTACAGCGACTGAATCAGCCGCGAAAATTCATCATGGGTCGGACCGGTCATGCTTGATCCGAACACCGTCGAGTTGCTCAAGCAACTGGGCGTCGACGCCGGCAACCTTGAGTCATTGATGGCGAGCGCGATATTCTTTACGGTATTGACCCTGGCCGCCGCAATTCCGACCGGAATCATTGCCAAGCGCAAGCATCGGTCGCGGGCGCTCTGGGTGCTGTTTGCCTTGTCGATTCCCGTGATTCCGCTGCTTCTGGTCTGGTTGCTGCCGGCGCTTCCGGCCGACGAGCCCCCTGAAAACCCTGACGCGAGGAATTAGGCAATGAGCCATGTGAAGTCTCGTGAAGTCATCCTCGCGATCAAGTTCACGCCGGAACTGCAGACGGCACTCGACAATTTGCGTGACGCCTGGCGTAGAGATCCCGCGTCCGTGCCGCGGGGTTTGTCCTGCTCCGAATCGAAGGAAGGGGCTTTCGTTCTGGTGGCGGCGCAGTCGGTTTTCGTGACCATGCCGGGAGCATGCGTTATAAAGGGCATCGGCGCCATCGAACTGATCGGGGAAGAGCCGGATTTCCACGATGCCGCGAGTTCGAAGACCCTGGTCTTGAAGGACACCCCCGAAGGCTGGAAATTCGCCGTCAAGTTCGTGCCGCCTATCGTTCGCGAACGGAACACGAAGTAGTTGGCTGCCGCACTCGCGCAGACCTTAGCTGCCGTTCTGTCCGGCGTCGTTGTCACGCATTAGCCTCAGCATCAGGAAGACGCCGATCAGGGAATTGCCGATGGCAAAAACCGTCACGGCAAGCGCCGGCAGGGGTGTCAGTTCGTAGCTGCGGGCGATCCACGCCAGCAGAGTGGACAGCAGGTTAACCGTGACCATCAACCAGAAGGCCGGATTGCGCGGTTGCCATAGCCGAGAGAGCTTCACGTCGTGCCGCCGGCTGCCGGCTCGCGACCGGCCGCATAGCGCAATTGCTTGCGTTCCCGCGCCGGTTGCGTCAGGTGATCAAGCGGCAGGACGTGGGTCTGCTTGACCTTCTGCAAGGCGATGTTGGTCTTGATGTGGGCCACGCCGGGCAGGCGCAGCACACGCTTCATCATCAGCTCGGAGAAGGCCGGCAGATCGGGTGCGACCAGCCGCAGCAGATAATCGGCGTCACCGCTGACCGAAAAGCAGTCCATCACTTCAGGCATTGCCATGGCGGCATTCTCGAATGCGTCCGAGTGCGCCTTGCCGTGACGTTCGAGCGTGACATGGGCGAAGGCCGTAACGCCCAGGCCGATTGCCGAAGGGTCGAGCAGGGCGGCATGGCCACTGATGATGCCGGTGTCGGCAAGGCGCTGCAGGCGGCGGCTGATCTGTGACGCGGACAGGTGCACCGCATCGCCCAGCGCCGCATTGGTGGCGTTGCCATTGCGCTGCAAGGCGTCGAGCAGGGAGATGTCGTAGCGATCGATGGTGATTATTGGCATGAATTCACTAATTAGCGCACAAAACCTGCATTCTAGGCCAGTTATAGATGAATGAATGAACGCTTCATGCGGCAAATACGAGTGACAATCTCACCATCAATTCACTTCCCGGCACGCGCCCATGAATCTCGTCGAATCCCTGCTTCACGCCCTCAAGGAACATGGTGCCCGCCAGATTTTCGGTATCCCCGGCGACTTCGCGCTGCCCTACTTTCGCATCATTGAGCAGTCGCAGATTCTGCCGCTGTACACCCTGTCGCACGAACCCGGTGTCGGCTTCGCCGCCGATGCTGCGGCGCGGGCCCACATGGGCCTGGGTGTTGCCGCCGTGACCTACGGCGCCGGCGCGCTGAACATGGTCAATGCCGTGGCTGCGGCTTACGCCGAAAAGTCGCCGGTGGTGGTGCTCTCGGGCGGGCCGGGCAAGGGCGAGGCGCGCTCCGGACTGTTGCTGCATCATCAGGCCAAGACCCTGGACTCGCAATTCCAGATGTTCAAGGAAATTACCTGCGATCAGGTCAAGCTCGATGACATCGTGCGGGCGCCGGCCGACATCGCACGCGTGCTGGCAAACTGCCTGCGCAATTCCGAGCCGGTCTATATCGAGATCCCGCGCGACATGGTGGGCCTGGACTGCGCAGCCGTGGTGCGTGAGGCGGACCAGCCGATCGATCACGAGGCGCTCGATGCCTGCGTCACGGAAATACTGGCGCGACTGGCACAGGCCAGGTCGCCGGTGCTGATGGCCGGTGTCGAGGTTCGCCGCTATGGGCTGGAAGAAAAAGTGGCCTTGCTCTCGCGCCGTCTCGGCTTGCCGGTAGTAACCAGTTTCATGGGGCGCGGCCTGCTCGCGGACCATGACGCGCCGCTGGTCGGCACCTACATGGGGGTCGCCGGCTTGCCCGAGGTGACGCAACTGGTAGAAGGCTCGGACGGCTTGTTCCTGCTCGGTGAAATTGTCTGCGATACCAACTTTGCCGTGTCCGAAACCAAGATCGACATGCGCAAGACGATACAGGCGCTGGACGGCCGGGTGACCATGGGTTATCAGCTGTATCCGCGGTTGCCGCTTGCGGCCCTGGTCAATCGCTTGCTGGAATGTGCAACGCAAACGTCGGCGCCGTTGCCGGTGCCGCGACAGTCCTTCCCGCGCGGCATGCCGGCCGACGACGCCAGTATTACGCCGACCGACATTGCCACCGCGGTCAATGACCTTATGCTGGCGCATGGCAAAATGCCTATTGCATCGGACATGGGGGACTGCCTGTTCACCGCCATGGAGATCGACCACACCGCGCTGGTGGCACCGGGTTACTACGCCACCATGGGCTTCGGCGTTCCTGCCGGGCTGGGTTTGCAGGCGGCGACCCGGCAGCGGCCGCTGATCCTTGTCGGCGACGGCGCGTTCCAGATGACGGGCTGGGAACTGGGCAATTGCCGCCGCTACGGCTGGGATCCGATCGTGCTGTTGTTCAACAATGCCAGCTGGGAAATGCTGCGCACTTTCCAGCCCGAGTCGTCGTTCAATGATCTCGGCCACTGGGGTTTTGCCGAAATGGCTGGCGGCATGGGCGGCGACGGTGTGCGCGTGGGTACGCGGGCCGAGTTGAAGGCGGCGCTGGACAAGGCCGTGGCGACCCGCGGACGCTTTCAGCTGATCGAGGTGACGCTCCCGCGCGGCGTTCTGTCGAGCACCCTGCAACGCTTCGTGGCTGGTGTGAAGCGACTCAGCGCGGTGAAATAGGCTACTCTTGGCGAGTGAGATTACACGCTTGCCATTTTCGTCAATTGCTGCTCGGATGCGCCGCCTTGCTGGCGGCGACGCTGGTGCGTGCCGATCGTGCGGATATCGAAGCGCCGCGTGTCACGGCGGTGCTCGAGCAGGGATTGGCGGTGGAACTCGGCGTCGGCCTCAAGCGCAACCCCCGCCTGGCGATCAGGCTGTACTGCGATGCGGGAACCATGGGCAGTTCCGAGGGCTTCTTCCGCATCGGGCGAATACTGGCACGAGGCCCGGAATACCTGCGCAATCCGGCACTGGCCAACGCCTATTTCGCACTGGCCTCACGACTGGGACACCACACGGCGCCCGATCTTTTCGACGAAGCGGTTGCCACCGCGTCGCTGGAAAAAGACTGCAGCGAACTGGATCCTGGTGTGGTTGCCGAGCCTTTCGATCTCGACGGCTATCTGTCGGCGCTCGCTCCGGCCAAGCGGAAGGTTGCCGAATTGATCCGCCGCCACGCGTCAAGCTATGGCGTCGACGTACGCATCGCCCTGGCGATCGCGCTGGCCGAGTCGAATCTCAATGCCCAGGCGGTTTCGCCGAAGAACGCGCAGGGCGTGATGCAGTTGATACCGGGAACGCAGGAACGCTTCGGCGTCAGAAACCCCTTCGATGCCGAGTCCAACATCAAGGGCGGGCTGGCTTACCTGCGCTGGCTCAAGGCCCGCTTTGGCGGCGACTGGTCGCTGGTCGCGGCGGCCTATAACGCGGGCGAGGGGTCGGT
>CAMBRI010000228.1 GCA_945870205.1 Sulfuritalea hydrogenivorans sk43H
GGCGAAATAGATGCCGACGCGGGTCATGGCTTTCTCAGGCGGCGACCCGCGGCGCGGCAAGGATCTTGTCGCAATGGTCGGCAATCGCCGCGGCCAGGCGCGGCAGCAAGGCCTCGGGAAAATCGTGGCCCATGCCCTCGATCACCGTCAATGTCGCGCCGGGAATATTCTGCGCCGTGTCACGACCGGCCGCGACAGGCACCAGCGGATCGGCGGCGCCGTGGATCACCAGCGTCGGCGCGGCGATGGTTTTCAGGAGCTTGCGCCGGTCACCGGAGGCGATGATGGCCAGCAACTGACGCGCCGTGCCGGCTGGCTCGTAGGCGCGATGTACGCTCTTGCCGATGCGGCTACGCAGTTCGTCCTTGCTCGCCGGATAGCCCGGGCTGCCGATCACGCCGAACATTTCGACCAGATGCTCGATCACCGATTCGGGATTCTTCGGGTCGGCGGGCCGGCTCAGCAGCACCTTGCGCGCCGCCTTGCTCGGCCGCGAGACCTTGCGGTTGCCCGAGGTGGACATGATCGAGGTGAGGCTCAACACGCGCTGCGGGAACTTCGCCGCCAGCACCTGGGCGATCATGCCGCCCATCGAGGCGCCGACGATATGCGCCCGCGCTATGCCCAGACTATCCATCAGGCCGACCGCATCGCCCGCCATGTCTTCCAGCGTATAGGGCGTGCGCACCGGCAGGCCGAGTGCGGAAGCCGCCATGGCCAGCAGCAGGTTGGCGCGCTTCTTCCCTGGTGCGCGACCCGACAGGCCGCAATCGCGATTGTCGAAGCGGATCACGCGGTAGCCGCGTGCCACCAGCTCCTGGCAGAAGCTATCGGGCCAGGCCATCAACTGCATGCCGAGGCCCATGATGAGGACGATGGCAGGATGCGCCGGATCGCCCAGCGATTCGTATTCGATGTGCAGCGCCGCGGTGCTCATCGCTCAGTGCGCCGCGGCGCGGAGAACGGCTTTGCGCCGCGGTGTCGTGGCCACGGCCGCCACTGTCTTTCGGCGTGAGGTCTTGACCGCCGACAGACGGGGTTTGCGCCGCCCTGCGGGACGCACCAGCGCGAGGTATTCCTGGAAGCTGTCGCGCAGGCACTGGGCAAAGATTTCCGGATCGGGCAACTGCTCGTAACAGGCGGTGAAGGAAATGACGATCATTTCGCTGTAGCTGGTGACCGAGAACACCAGCCCCATGCCGTCCGAAATCGGCATGATGGCCGACAGATAGGTCAACCGCGCGCCGTGCAGGTAAAGCGGCACCTGCGGTCCCGGCACGTTGGTGATGGCGCAGTTAGCCAGCGGTGCCCAGTTACCGAGCAGGGCCGAGGCCGAGCGCAGCATCTTGCTGGTGACGGCGATCGCCGCCGAGGGTGCGTGCTCGGCCAGATCGACCAGCTCGCGTGCGCTCACCGCCTGCGCCATCACCTCCGATGAAGAACTGAGCGCCTGGATCGCCACCAGGCGCTGGACCGGGTCAGCGATGTCGGTGCCGAGTTCCAGACGCACCCAGGAAAAGCTTGCTGGACCAATCGTGTCGCCAGCTTTGCCATGCATCGCGCGCACGGCGACTGGTGCCGCCGCGACTAGGCTTTCGTCAGGCAGTTCGCCTTGCAGATCGAGATAGCGGCGCAGGCCGCCGGCGCACACGGCGAGCACAACGTCATTGACCGTGGCGCCATCGGCCAAACCGCGAATGGTTTTGAAATCCTGCAGCGCAAAGCGCCGCGTTTCGAACACGCGGTGCGGCGAAACTTCGCTGTTGAAGCGCGTCATGGGGAACTCCTGCGGCCGGCCGAGGAATTCGCCGGCGAAGGTTCGTGCGGCAGATTTCACCGTCGTCCAGCTGCGCGTCAGTGGCTGCGCCATGCGCAAGGGAAAAGTGGCGACGTTTAAGCCGGCGCGCAGCAGCAGGCCGAGATTGCCCGGCGCCGTTTCGGGAAACCAGGGCGCAGGCGGGGCCGGTGGCGGCGAGTCGGCCGAGACGTCGTGCAGCAAGGTGGTGATCTCGTTGCCGCGCGCGACATCGATCGCGGCATGATGAATCTTGAGCAGCACCGCAAAGCTGCCCGGCGGCAGGTCGAGAAAACTGTCGAGACCCTCGATCACATACATCTCCCACAAGGGGCGCTGCAAGTCGAGCGGGCGGGCATGGATACGCGCGGCCTGGATGCAGAACTGGCGCCAGTCGCCGGGCTTGGGCAGCGCGATGTGGCGCACGTGGTACTCGATATCGAAACTCTCATCCTCGATCCAGTACGGGTAATCGAGGTCGAGCGGCACACGTCGGATCTTCTGGCGGAATACCGGCAAGCGGCCGAGCCGACTCTCGACATGTGCCAATATCTGCTTGAAGCGCACCACGCCGCCCGGCGCGGTGGACTGGTCGTAGATGTGCAGCAGGGTGACGTTCGAATTGGCGTGGGCGCTGTCCGAATAGATGTAAGCCGCATCGTGTTCGCTGAGTTGTCGCATGAGGAACTTTCGGTAGAGGATTCAGGCGGCGGCAGAAACCTGGCCAACCTGGGACGATCCCGAGGTTGCGCGCCACACGCGGCCAAGAAGGCCCTGCGGGCGGAAAGGCTGCCAGGCGCCCTCGGGCTGCGCGAGGCGGTCGGCGACAATGGCCAGCACGATGCCGTTGAAACCCAGCCCTAGGTGGCTGCCTGGCACCTGGATGTTTTCGTGGATGGCCGGATCGCCGTCGATGGTGGCTTCCTGCGGCGGCACCACGCCATCGCCCAGCGAATACAGGCAACTGGTCGGAACCTGCAGCCGACGCTGCTCGCGCAGGGTCTTGGCGCGCGGCTGCATGACGTGGGCCGCGGGTCCGAGGCGATGCGAGACCAGGCGGTAAAGCGCCCTGATCGCGGGCGGCGACTGGCTGCCGCCGGCATCGACACTGACCGGGCTGCCCAGCGTGATGACGGAGCGCACGCAGTCGAGCGTGCTCTCGGCACCATAGAGCGAAAACACGCCGCCCAGGCTCCAGCCGACCAGGCTCACTTTGCGCCCGGCGACGTGATGCAGGTAGCGGATCTTCTGCGGCAGGGCGCTGGCATGCTTGCTGCGAAAACCCAAGTTGCGCCCCAGGCCCCAAGTGTGAACCTCGTAGCCCTTGCTCTGCAGGAACAGTTTGAGGGCGATCAGCGACTTCTCATCGGCCATGAAGCCGGGCAGGAGCAACACGGGATGACCGTCGCCGCGCGGCGCCTGCAGCAGCAGCGGCAAGGACGCCGGCAGCAACGCCATTTCGAGCAGCGCGCGCGGCTCCAGCATCGAATAGAGCGCGCTGGGCTTGCCGGTATGGGTGTGGCGAACAACGGCGCGACGGTCGGGCATGGCGCTTCCTTCAGCTACCGGCACGCAGACGCGTGGTCTTGCCGCCGCCCCCGGGGGGCTTTGCTGCCGACTTGCGGCGCGGCGCGGGCTTCTGCATGTGCTGCTTCAGTTCCTCGAAGGCCGCGAGAAAATCGTCGGCCAGCGCGCGCGGGTCGGGCAGCGCATTCTTTGCAACGACGAAGCCGAGGAACAGCGTGCCGGCATAACTCATCAGCGTGATGTTGAGCCCTACGCCGTGCTCGACGATGGACAACGGCCAGTAGCCGCTCATGCGCAGACCGCCGACATAGAGCGGCACGGGCGGGCCGGGCACGTTCGACACCAGCACGTTGGCCAGCACCGGCAGCGTATCGACGACGCGGCTGCGACCGTAGAGCGAGGCCAGGGCACCGAGTATCCAGGGTACGCCAATCAGGGGGAAATCGGTCGGTATCACCGACTTGGCGCTGCGCGCGACGGCCTTGGTGGCACCCGCCGAATCGCGTATCGCCTGCAGGCGCTTGACCGGATCGGCGACATTGGTGGCCAGGCTGACCAGGCTCAGCGTGGCCTGGGTGCGCATCTCGGTATTGCCCTGCTCGCGCAGCGAGATGGGCATCGAGGCGATCAGCGACTTGCGCGGAATCGATGCGGTTCGCTTCAGGTAACGCCGAAGCGCGCCGCTGCACAGCGCCAGCACGACGTCATTGACCGAGGCATCGTTGGCGGTGGCGATGGCCTTGAGCTCGCCGCGCGGCACCGCCGCCGTGGCAAAGCCTCGCCCGGGCGTGATGGCGACGTTGAATGCGGTGCGCGGACCGAAGGAAACACTACGGCGCAGTTCGCTGATGCTGGGCGCATGCTCCGTCCCTGCGGCGCCGCGCGACTTGCCGGCGGAACTCTTGACGATGCCTGCCAGCGTACGTACCACGCCGGGCAGTTCGCGTACCAGCTTGATGTATTGGGCCGCGTCGTGGCGAAAGGCGGCTGCCGCCAGCGCCAGCGTGCCAGGCGTCTGTGCGTCGGCACCGTGCGCCTTGCGCGCGACCTTTGGCCGTGCCACCGGATCGGGCGAGCTGTCGAACAGGGCGCCGGCCAGCGCCACGCCGGCCTGGCCGTCAAGCATGGCATGATGAATCTTGAAGTAGTAGGCCTTGGCGCCACCCTCGAGGCCGTCGAAGACATACATCATCCACAGCGGGCGAGAACGGTCGAGCAGTTCGGCGTGGAGATCCGCCACCACGGTTTCGAGCTGGGCCCAGGTGCCCGGCGCCGGGACACGGACGCGGCGTATGTGGTAATCAAGGTCGATTTCGCCTTGCAGCCAGACCGGGTTGGCCAGGTGCAGCGGCAGTGCTGCCAGGCGCCGGCGCAGCACCGGCACCATGCGCGATTCCATCATGCGGCGCACCGTATTGAAAAAGCTGCCACGGTAGCCGGCCGGCGTCTCGAACAGATGCAGCGAGCCGACATGCATCGGGGTCGCCACGGTTTCGAGGTTGAGGAAAGCGCCGTCGACACCGCTCAGGGTTTCGAGCCCGGAATCCTTTGTCGCTTTCGCCTTCATGCCGCTCCCTGAATGACTGCACACCAATTCCATACTGCCTGGTATAGACTCTTCTACCGATCAGTATAATCGCTTTCAGTCCTTTCTTCCCCCACATCACAATCGACCCATGCCCTCCGCTCACACCGCCAGCAAAGGCTCAGCGACCGCTCCGACGACAACCGGCGCCGACAAGCGCGAGCGCATCCTGGCGGTGGCGGAAGGCCTTTTCTACCGCAACGGTTTTGCCGGCACCACGATGGACATGATCTGCAGCGAGCTCGGCGTGACCAAGCCCTACGTCTACTACTATTTCCATAACAAGCACGAGATCGTCGAGACGCTGGCCTGGCGTGCCTCCGTCGCCTGCCTGAGCACCATGAAATTTCCGGCAGACGACCGCCGCCCCGCCGACATCAAGCTGGCCGAAGGCCTGCAGCGCTGGGTGGCGGCCTGTGTTGCGCATTTCCGTTCCAGCGCATTGGCATTCCGCGTCACTGCCTCCCTGCGGCCGGAATTCCGCGCCGCGCTGCGCACACTGGCCAATGATTTCTATGCCGATCTTGGCGCCCTTATGGATGAAGGCCGACGCCAGGGCAAGCTGTCCTTCGACGACACCACGGTCACCGCCAAGGCCATGGGCGGCGCGGTCGGCTTCATGTACACCTGGTATCGCCCGGAAGGCCGACTGCCACCCGACGAACTCGTCAGCCGGCTGACCGCGACACTATTCAAAATGATCGGCCTGCGCCTGCCGGCCGCCCGGTCAAAGCAATCCGCCCAAGCACGAAAACGCGCCCAACCACAAAGGACCCCTTCATGAAGCAATTCCGCGACCGCACCGCGGTCATCACCGGCGCCGCCAGCGGCATCGGCCTTGAACTGGCCCGCCGCGCCGCTGCCGAAGGCATGAACCTGGTGCTGGCGGACATCGAAGCCGCCAAACTCGACGTCGCCGCCGCCGGTCTCGGCATCGATGCCGATCGCATTCTTGCGCGACGCACCGACGTCAGCCGCGAGGACGAAATCGTCGCGCTGGCCGATGCCGCCTTCGCCCGCTTCGGCGGCGTACATCTCCTGTGCAACAACGCCGGCGTCGGCCTCACACGCGTCACCTGGGAACACAGCACGGCCGACTGGGAATGGGTGCTCGGCGTGAACCTCTGGAGCGTGATCCACGGCATCCACCACTTCCTGCCCAGAATGCTGGAGCAAGCCGATGAGGGCCACATCGTCAATACCTCCTCGGTCGCCGGACTCCTGTCCACTCCCGGCATGGCCGCCTACAACGTCAGCAAGCACGGCGTGGTGACGCTGTCCGAAACGCTCTACGGCGAGTTACTCGCGGCCAGGGCGAAGGTCGGCGTCTCGGTGCTGTGCCCGGCCTGGGTGCCGACCGGCATCCACGATTCATCACGCAACCGGCAGGATCGCTTCGGCAGTGCCGCACCCGCCGCCGGCCTCTCGGCCGCCTATGAAGAACGCATGGGTCAGGCCGTCAAATCCGGCCGCCTCACCGCCGCCGACATGGCCAGCGAGGTTTTCACCGCCGTCGGCGAAGGCCGCTTCTACGTGATTCCCCATCGCAAGATCAACAACGCCATCACGCTGCGCACCGACGACATCATGCAGTTGCGCAACCCCACCCAACTCGGCTGAAAGCGATCCCATGAAAGCACTCGTCTGCGAATCTTATGGTCCGATCGACACCCTCGTG
>CAMBRI010000229.1 GCA_945870205.1 Sulfuritalea hydrogenivorans sk43H
ACGCCAACCGGCAGCATCAAAATGGCGACCAGGGCGCTCCTCACATGCAGCAGGAAGACAATACAGACCAAGGCGACGATGATCGATTCCTCAAACAGCGTCCACTTCAGGGTGTCGATGGCGCGGTGGATCAGTTCCGAGCGATCATAGACAGCCTGCACCGTGACGCCCTCGGGTAGGCCAGGGCCGATTTCCGCGATCTTGGCTTTCAGGTTATGGATAACCTCCAGCGCATTCTGACCATAGCGGGCCATGGCGATGCCCGACACCACTTCACCCTCGCCATTGAGTTCCGTCAGGCCGCGCCGTTCGTCCGGAACCAGTTCGACCCGGGCGATGTCGCGGATCAGCACCGGCGTCCCCTTGTCGCTCTTGACGACCAGCAATTCGATGTCGCCACGGCCCGTGAGATAGCCCTCGCCACGCACCATGTACTCGGTCTCGGCCATCTCGACCACGCGGCCACCGACATCGCGATTGGAGTCGCGGATCACCTGGGCGACCTTCATCAACGGAATGCCGTAAGCGCGCAGCTTCACCGGATCGACCGTGACCTGATAGGTCTGGACAAAACCACCAATCGAGGCCACTTCGGCGACGCCGTGCGCCTTGGTCAGTTGATAGCGCACGTACCAGTCCTGGATGGTGCGCAGTTCGGCCAGCGTCTTGTCCTTGGCCAGCAGCGCGTACTGATAGACCCAGCCGACCCCGGTAGCGTCCGGCCCAAGCGATGGCGTAACCCCCTTGGGCATGCGGCTGGACGCAAAATTCAAATATTCGAGCACACGCGAGCGCGCCCAGTAGATGTCGGTACCATCCTCGAAGATGATGTAGACGAAGGACGCGCCGAAGAAGGAGAAACCGCGCACCACCTTGGATTTCGGCACCGACAGCATGGCGGTGGTCAAGGGATAGGTCACCTGATCCTCAACCACCTTCGGCGCCTGGCCGGGGTACTCGGTATAGACGATGACCTGCACGTCGGAAAGATCCGGCAGTGCGTCGATCGGCGTCCGCAGCACAGCGAAAACGCCCCAGAGGATGATGAACAGCGTGGCGAGCAGAACCAGGAAGCGGTTCCGGCCCGACCAGTCGATGATATTGGCTAGCATAGCGTTTCCCGTTTCCGTGGCGGATCAGTGGCCAGCATGGGCCGCCGGGCGCGCTGCGCCGGTTCCCGCCAGTTTGACGATGACCCACTCGCCGGGCTTGCGTTCGACGAAAGTGAATTCGATGCTTGCCCCCGGCTTGAGATTACCGATCAGGCCAGAATTGGCCAGCGTGAAGTCCATCGTCATGCCGGGCCATTTGAGCGTGGCAACCGGGCCATGGGTAATGGTGACGGTCCCGGCCTTGAGATCAATGGCGTCAAGTTTCCCCTCGCCGCGATGATCGCCGCTGGCTGGTTTGGCGCCCTCACGACTCTCAGAACCGGCAGCAGCAGACGGTGCGGCCGGTGCCGGCGCCGCAGCACCGCTGCCATGTGAGGCATGACCAAAGCCACCAACTGCCGCCTTGAGGTTGCTTTCGGCATCGATCAGGAAATTGGCTGCCACCACCACCGGCTCGCCGTCCTTGACGCCGTCGATGACCTCCACATAGGTATCGCTGCGGGCACCGAGTTTGACCTCTCGCGGTTCAAAACGCCCCTCGCCGGCCTGGATCAGCACGATGCGGCGGGTTCCGCTATCGATGACCGCCGAGGTGGGTATCGTCACCACTGGGCCCTTGGCAGCCACCGGCAATTCAACCTGAGCGAACATACCTGGTTTGAGAAGTTGGCTGGCGTTGGCCACCTCGATGCGAACAGGGACAGTACGCGTCTCGGCGTTCATCGTTGGATAGACGTAGGTAATAGCGCCGGTGAAGGCTTTGTCCGGATAGGCGTTGATCCGCACCGTTGCCTTGGATCCGGACTTGATCAGGCCGATGTCCTGTTCGAACACGTCGGCCACTACCCACACAGCAGTCAAGTCAGCGACCTGATACAGCGCCTCGCCCGGCATGAAGCGCATGCCTTGCAGCGCCTTCTTCTCGGTGACGATACCGGCCACCGGTGAGCGGAAGGTCAGCGTGCGCTTGGTCTCGCCGGACTTGGCGAGTGCCTTGATCTGTTCTTCGGAAATGTCCCAGTTTTTCAGGCGCATCAGACTCGAATCGGCGAGCTGGCGCATGCCGCGCTGAGCCTCGCCACCGGCCTCCTGAAGCGAGTCCGCGCCTTGCGCGGCGATGGCATATTCACGCTGGGCGGAAACGAGTTCGGGACTGTAGACCTCGAACAACGGCTGTCCTTTTCCTACCGGTTGTCCTGTGGCATTGACATGCAAGCGTTCGACATATCCTTCGAACTTGGGGGTGATGGCGTAAACGCGTCGTTCATCCGGTTCAATACGGCCGGCGGCGCGGACGACGCGGTCAAGCGAGCGCAACTTCGCGACCTCTGTCCTGACGCCAAGTTTCTGCACCTTGTCGGTACTGATCTTGATCTGATTGGCAGCGGCTGGCCCTGAGCTTTGATCGTCCTGCTCGCCCTCATAGACTGGAACGTAGTCCATGCCCATTGGGTCTTTCTTGGGCGTCGGCGACGTATCGGGCAGGCCCATCGGGTTGCGGTAAAAGAGCAGCTTGCGCGCCTTGGTTTCGCCGGCCGGCACCGCCGCAGACTGCGCCGGCGTTACCAATGCAGCGTGGTCGCCACCCTTGCGCGTGCCCTGCCAATAGCCGCCCCCTGCGGCCGAAATCGCCACAACGGCCGCCAAGGCCAATCCTGCTCCCTGTTTCATAGGTTTTCTCCGATCAATCGTTCGATATCCGCCAGACGCCCCTGCTGTTCCGCTTGGGCTTTGATGACATCCTGCTTGGCCTTGCGGATCTGCCGCTGCGCTTCTAGCAGCGTGGCGAAGTCCACCTTGCCGGTTTCGTACCCGGCCAGCGCTGCCTTGAAAGTAAGTTCCGCCTGCGGCAGCAAGCTGGTCTGCGCCAGTTGTTCCATGCGGCGCGCGGCATCGATGCCGGAGAGGTTCTCCGATAGATCGGCGAGCAGTTGGTTGGCAGTAGCCTCCTTGCGGGCCTTGGCGGCGTCGAGCATTTTTTCCGCCTCGCGCTCCTGGCTGCGTCGGCTATCTTGTTGCAGCGGAATGTTCAGCTCAAGCATCAGCTCCCACATGTTCACGCGGTTGCGGGTCTGGATCGGCGAGACGCCAAGAGTGAAATCCGGATAGCGGTTGCGGTAGGTCAGGTCGCGGTTCTTTTCCGCCGCGCGAACCTTGGCGTCGTCGGAGAACAACTGCGGGTTCTTGCTGCGCAGCCGGTCCTCCAGCGTCACATAGTCGAGCTTGGCGAGGTTGGGCACTGGCCGCAGTTGTTCAGGATCGGCCAGCGGCGACTGGGCAGGACGCGCCAGCAACGCATTGAGGCGGGCGCGGGTGTGGTGGTGTTCCGTCTCCATCTGGATCAGTTCGTTGCGCATGGATGTTCGTTCGACCTGAGCACGGATCGCATCCTGCTGCGGCGCCAGGCCGCCGGCATAACGCGCCTGACTGATGCGTTCCATGCGATCGATGAGGTCGATAACTTCCTGGTTGAGCCGGATCAGTCGCGCCACGGCGAAATACTGACCATACGCCGTCTTGATGCGAGCCGCCTGCTCCGTCCAGGTAAGGCCGGCCTTGCCCTGCGCCGCCTGGGCTTCCGCCTCGGCGGCTTCGCGCTTGAGATCGCGCTTGCCCCAGAACGGTAGCGATTGCATCACCGTGTATTTGGTGCTGCCGACACGGCTCGGCAGCAAATTGAAGCTGGTGCCGGACTCGGCACCGAAATTGGTCACGTTCTGCAATTCGGTGCGCAGCACCGGATCGGGCAAGGCACCGGCAGGATAGACCCGCTCTCCTGCGGCTTCGGCCTCCAGGCGCATGGCGGCGTATTCCGGATTGCGCGACTTGGCGTAGTCGAGCAGGCTCTCGACCGTTCGTCCCGGCAGCGTTTCCTGCGCGACAGCCGGGCCGAATATTCCCAAGGCCAACAGCATCGCTAAAGTCCGCGTGGTAGTCACGCTTCGCATACAACCTCCCATTCGAATCAGATAGTTAGTTATGTATTTCAATCAACAACGGAATGCTACAGAATCGACGCGGCATTACGCGATATCTTTTTCTTGCCTTCCCGGCGATTCCCACGGACGCTGCCTTGAAAGACCGATCCCGAGATAGACGAGACCCAGCAGCAGATAGTTGGTCGCAATGAACGCGGGGGAATTCCACGCCCAGCCGTCAAAACTCCATTCGCTGAGGGGATAGAACGTCCGGACGGGGTAGTAGGCGGCGGAATGCGTGAAGGTGTCGATCAGGATGTGCGACCACCAGCCAAGCAGCAGATAGCGCAATTGGATATTTCCGCCGGGCCAGATCAAGAGCGAGACAAGCCCTGCCAGGACGGCGCTATGCAAGCTGCAATGCGCGACGCGGGAAGTCTCGACAACCCACGCCGGCATCAGCGGTTCGGTTCCAGGCGTGGCCAGCGCGTAGGCAAGTACTGCGTCCCACGGACTGCCGGTGCCAAACAGCGCCCATATCGACACGGGAATGGCGTGCAAGATATCCGGCAGCAGCGCTCCGGCGACAAGCCAGCCGATCAGACGGCGCTTCTCGGACGAATTATCCGATATCACCCTTCGTCCGATATCTGCCCAAAGCGCATGGGAGAGCATGTCCATTGTTGTTCTATCCACCTTGTCTATTTGGCGTTTCGCTTGCGTCTGCTTGCGCGCTGGATGCTATTTTTCTGATCGGGTCGTGGCTTCCTGCTGTAATGAAAAACGATGACGAAGGCAATGACGACGCCGATGAGGCTGCCGTAAATCATGTAATCAAGTAATGCCGGGGGCGCATTCTCGATGTGGTGGATACGGATGCTCATCGGCCGTGTTCGGCGTCGCTCCGGTGTGTTTCACGCGAGTCGGCGTGTTGCGGGGCGATCGGCGGATTGCTGGGCAACCGCCCAGCGTCCGCTGGTTCTGAGTGCTTCGAACCAACTGGGGACTGCGTTGCATCGGCATGCCCGGCCGTTGAGTCTCTATGGCTGGTATCGCCTCCGTGCTGATGACCGCCCATCATCATGGGCATCATTAGCAACATCATGGGGCCGAACGCCTGTGCCGGCGCGGCTGACAAGCCGAGTACCGCAAGGGTTGCGGCAAGGGCGATCTTCAAACGGACCATGTTATTGCTCCAGCACGAAGCGGACGATCGTCATCGCCCCGTTGATCTGGTCGGCGGCGAAGCGGATCTTGCCACCATCCCTCATCTGGTCGAGCCATGCCATGTCCTTAACCTTGAAAACCATGGTCATGGCCGGCATGCCGTTCGGCAACGGGCCGTGGGATACCGTGACCTTGCCGGCAGACTTGTCGATCTTCTTCACCATTCCTTCGGTCAATGCAGAAGTCGCTTTCGGCGTTTCGGACATGGCGCCGTGCCCGGCATGCCCACCCTGATCGGAGGCGGCAAGGACCGGCAAGGAAATTCCGGCAGCGATGACGAAGGCAATAGCGGCAGTGGCTTTCATGGCGTTCTCCTGTGGAAAGAGGTTCAGTGCTGGGCAAAAACGCGAGTCGATCCATCGGTTTGGACCAGCAGCGTTTGATAGGGAATCGGCTTCGAACTTTCCATGCCCGGTGAACCGGGCGGCATGGATGGAACCGCAATGCCCAGGGCCTTCGGTTTTTCCTTCAGCAGACGCTGGATGTCGGCTGCAGGAACATGGCCTTCCACGACATACCCGCCGATCTTGGCCGTATGGCAGGAGCCCAGCCGATCAGGCATGCCGAGCTTCTGCCTGACCGAAGGCACGTCCTCCACGTCATGCGCCTTGACCTCGAAGCCGCTCTGCCGCAGATGCTCGACCCATTTGCCGCAGCATCCGCAATACGGGCTTTTGAATACATCGACCACCGTGGCTTGCGCCATGGCGGCAGAAGCACCAAGAAGGGAGATCAGCAGCAGCGCATATCGGTTGAGCTTCATGACGGAGTTCCTCGGTTGTTCGGATGGAAGCAGTCTGACCCATTCATCCCGACAGGAAGCTGACCCGGAAATTACATTTCTGTTATCTGCGCCTTCCTCTTGCAGTCGCTTCGGCGGGTGGCCTGCATCATCAATGCTTGTGATCAGCATGCCCATCCTTCGCGGCAGCCAACGGGGTAAAGCGCGCCTGTTCGGCTGCCTTGCCGGGGAAGGCGATCGACACGACGACCTTCATGTCCGGCGCCGACAGGTACTTGGCCATCCCCTTGAGCCGGTTGTCGCCGTCCGGAGCCAGTGTCGCGGTCGCCTTGGTCTTGCCAACGAGAATGGTCGCCGTGCCGCTCGCACCGGCCGTCGGTAGTTTGGTGCCGGCATGATCGGTGACATACACGACCACCGGGTTGTCCTTCGCCTCCTTGCTGTCCTTGGCGACTATCAGTTCGTAGTGATAGACGCCGGCCATGCGCAACTGGCCGCCGTTGGGTGCCTTCTGGGTATCCAGGACGTCATCGGTATGGGCCAGCAAC
>CAMBRI010000230.1 GCA_945870205.1 Sulfuritalea hydrogenivorans sk43H
ACGCTGTTCATCGCGCTTCAGGGTGGTGATCTCGCGGCGCTGCGCCTTGAGGCGGTCAGCAATTGCCGCCAGGGTCGTCAGTCGTTGCTTCTTGCGGACGAGCAGTTGCGCGCGACTGTCATTTTGCTGGCGCTCAACCTCGACCAATAAGGCCTGTCGTTCGCGTGCGGCGTCGGCTAGACGTTTTTTTTCGGCCGCAACAGCGCGCAATTGCTGAATGAGATCCGCCTTGGCGCGCGAGAGCTGGGTCAGGAAGTACTTGTCGCGTGCCGACTGGTTGGGGTCCTGACCCGACAGAAGTAGTTTCAGCGCGTCGGAATCTCCGCCGACGAACTGTCGATTCAGGAGATGCGCCAACTGGTTTTGCTGGCTGGCCGTCTGGCGGTCCAGACGCTGGCTTTGTCCGTCCAGATCTGCCAGTTGGGCTTTCAACTCGCTGCGTTCGGCCCCCAGTTCATGCAAGCGCCGGTTGGCGTTCGAGATAGCCGATTCGGTCTCGCGCAGTTGATCCGCCGCGTAGCTCTTCGATTCCTCGCCTGCCGCCATCTCGCGGCGCAAGGCTTCGATGCGGCCTTTGACGTCCTGCAGTTCGCCCTTTTTCGAATCGACCCGGGCGGCAAATGCCGACGAAACGAAAAGAAATGCCGTGAAAAGTAAAACCTGAAAAGCGAGACGTGAAAGACCGTGAAGTTTGCTCACGTTTCACATTTCACGGTCGACCATCACGCTTTGGCTTTGCCCTGATTCGCCACCGCCTGCATCGCCGCCTTGATGGCCTCGGCATCGCCCAGGTAGTAGCTGCGGATCGGTTTCAGGTCGGCATCCAGTTCATAGACCAGGGGTTGCGCCGTGGGGATGTTGAGCCCGACGATGTCGGCATCCGAGACCTTGTCCAGGTACTTGATCAGCGCCCGCAGGCTGTTGCCGTGGGCGGCGATGACCACCTTTTTTCCAGACTTGACCGCGGGGGCGATGGTTTCGTGCCAGTAGGGCAGGAAGCGCTCCACGGTGTCCTTGAGGCATTCGGTGCGCGGAAACTGGGCGGGCGGCAGGTCGGCGTAACGCGGGTTGCCGGTCTCCAGGCGGGGATCGTCTTCAGCCAGCGGCGGGGGCGGCGTGTCGTAGGCGCGGCGCCAGACCAGCACCTGCTCGTCGCCGAATTTGGTCGCCGTTTCAGCCTTGTTGAGCCCTTGCAGCGCACCGTAGTGGCGCTCATTCAGACGCCAGGAATGCTGCACCGGGATCCACATGCGGTCCATTTCCTCGAGTACCGTCCATAGCGTCTTGATCGCACGCCGCAGCACCGAGGTATAGGCAATGTCGAAGGCGAAACCTTCCTTTTTCAGCAGCTGACCGGCAGCCACGGCTTCCGCCTGGCCTTTTTCGGTGAGGCCGACATCGGTCCAGCCGGTGAAGCGGTTTTCCTGGTTCCAGGTGGATTCGCCGTGGCGAAGCAGAACGATCTTGTACATGGAGAAAGCCTCAACGCAGATCAAAACAGTATTCTATAATATTCCCAATTGCCGCCTGACAAGAGACACCTGCAGCACAACCGGGGCCAGCACGGAATGCAAACAGCTATCAACGAATTGATCGGCAAGCAGGAACACATCGAAACTGCGGCGCGGGCGCTGAAGGCGATCTCGCATCCGCTGCGTCTGAAGATTCTGTGCGTGGTCGGCGACCAGGAAACCTGCGTGCAGGACATCGTCGAAGCCGTCGGCACCTCGCAGAGCAATATCTCGCAACACCTCGCGATCTTGCGCGACAAGGGCGTCCTGCAAACTCGCAAGGATGCTAATCGGGTTTTTTACCGGATCGCCGACCAGCGCACCCTTCAGCTCATCGCCCTGATGCGCGAGGTGTTCTGCGGCGTCCCCGCACACAGGGAATAGACAGCAATGGAATTCGTGGAACAGAACATGATTTGGGTGGCGCTCGCTTTTGTCAGCGGCGGCATGCTGCTGTGGCCGATGGTGTCCGGTGGCGGAGTGGAAAACCTGACTCCGTCGCAGGCGACGCTGCTGATGAACCGCGAGGACGCGCTGGTGCTGGATGTGCGTGAAACCGGCGAATGGAGTTCGGGTCATATCACCGGCGCGCGCCACATTACGCTGGCGCAACTCGAGAAGCGAATGTCCGAGATAGAGAAATTCAAGGACCGTCCGATCATAGTCGTCTGCGCCACCGGCAATCGCTCATCGTCTGCCTGCGGCCAACTGAAGAAGGGCGGCTTCGAGAAGGTGTTCAGCCTCGGTGGCGGAATTTCGGGCTGGTCGGAGGCCAATCTTCCCCTTACAAAAAAGTCCTGATCACGGAGCCAACATGTCCAAGGTTTTGATGTATTCGACCGCCGTCTGTCCCTACTGCGTACGCGCCGAGCAGCTGCTGACGCGCAAGGGCATCACGGACATCGAGAAGGTGCGGGTCGACCTGCAACCCGAGCGCCGCGATGAAATGATGCAAAGGACCGGCCGCCGCACTGTGCCGCAAATCTATATCGGCGAGACGCATGTCGGTGGCTGTGACGAGCTCTATGAACTGGAGCGTCAGGGCAAGCTCGATTCATTGCTTGCCGCGTAGAATCATCCCCTTTCCCTTTTCCCCTCACCCCCAATCCATCATGAGCGACGAACAGCCGGTTTTCAGCATCGAAAAAATTTACGTCAAGGATCTCTCCATCGAGGTGCCCAATGCACCGCAGATCTTTCTGGAGCGGGAAACGCCGGGTATCGAAGTACAGATTCAGAGTGCGGCGAACGCCATCGGCGAGGGCATGTTTGAAGTCGCGCTGACGGTCACGGTGAACGCCAAGGAAGGTGAAAAGGCCTTCTTTCTGGTCGAGGTGGTCAAGGCCGGGATATTCCAGATTCGCAATGTGCCGGAACAGGACCTGGAGCCGATTCTGGCTGTCGCCTGTCCCAATATCCTTTTCCCCTATGCCCGCGAAACGATTTCCGATGCCATCACTCGCGCCGGATTTCCGCCGGTAATTCTTGCTCCCGTCAATTTCGAATCGCTCTACCAGCAGCGGCTGATGGAGCAGCAGCAGGCCGAAAGCAAGATTCAGCTGCAATAGCAGCGATGACGCCGCGGCCGCTCTTCTCGTTTCTTTTCACGCTGGCGGCGCTGGCCGCGTCGATACCGGCGCTTGCCCTCGACTATCGCACGGTGGCCGAGGTGGCGCCGGTGTATGACGCGCCTTCCGCCAAGTCGAAGCCACTTTTCGTCGTCCTCGCCGGCACGCCGGTCGAACTCGTGGTCAGCCTCGAAGGTTGGTCGAAAGTGCGCGACAGCCGGGGTGACCTGACCTGGATCGAAAAGAAGCACTTGACCGAAAAGCGCAATGTCATTGTTCGCGCCGAACGCGCCCAGGTGCGTGCCGATGCGGACGACAAGGCGGCGCTGGTGTTCGAAGCCGAGCGTGATGTCGTACTGGAATTCATGGAGCCTGTTCCCGGTGGCTGGGCCAAGGTCAGGCATCGCGACGGACAGAGCGGTTTTCTCAAGGCGCCCCAAGTCTGGGGTTTGTAGCTTCCACTTCGGCGCGCGCCCCATGACAAGCTTGTCATTTGACGTGAAACTCCTTGTCGGGAGCCCCTTGGGAGTTCCTTGTGACTTACGCGCGCAGCGCGCCGGTTGGTATCCCCCCCGCGAGGGGGCTAGCGTATGCACAAATCTTCCCAATAAACTGATTATGTTGAGGAAACGACGTGCGTCAAGTTCCCTCCCCTTCAAGGGGAGGGTTAGGGTGGGGATGGGGTTAAATTCATTAGTCATTTTCAACAGATTGAATTTGCTCGAATCTTTCTTTCCCCATCCCCCTCCTAACCTCCCCCTTGAAGGGGGAGGAGTTTCCGGCTTCGACTTGCGTGCATACGCTAGCGCGAGGGGGGAAGGGGGGCGGGTGAATAAACGGCATTTCGCGTGTTTCATCCTCGGCGGGAGGCTTGCACTGCCATGAGCGTTTGGAAGGTGCGATGCGGATAGCGGTGCTCGGTGCGGGTGCCTGGGGTACGGCGCTGGCCATTGCGTTCGCCGGGCGGCATGCGGTGAGCCTGTGGGCCCGCGATGCGACGCGAGTAGCCGACATGGCTCGCCTGCGCGAAAACCAGCGCTATCTTCCGGCCTGTACCTTTCCGTCCGGCTTGCAGGTCACGGCTGACATGAAGGCGGCGCTGTCCGTCGCCGACCTGGCGATTCTCGCGGCGCCGCTGGCCGGCCTGCGACCCCTGCTGGAACAAATCAAGCTCATCGCGCCGGCCATGCCTTTCCTCTGGGTGTGTAAGGGCCTTGAGGCAGGTAGCGGATTTTTGCCGCATCAGGTGGTGGATCAGGTAATGGGTGATGCCGTCTGCGGCGTCCTGACCGGGCCGAGCTTTGCCCTTGAAGTGGCGCGTGGGCTGCCCACCGCGGTCACGCTGGCGGCAACCGACCCCGATTTCGCCGCCGGTACCGCGCACGCCCTGCACGGCGGCAATCTGCGCATCTATGCCACCGAAGACCTGATCGGCGCCGAGGTCGGCGGCGCGGTGAAGAATGTCCTGGCCATCGCAACCGGTATTTGCGACGGCCTCGGTCTCGGCCTCAATGCCCGCGCTGCCTTGATCACGCGCGGCCTGGTGGAAATCACCCGGTTTGGCGAGGCGCTGGGTGCCAGCCGTGAAACCTTTATGGGGCTGGCGGGGATGGGTGACCTGATTCTTACTTGTACTGGTGAGCTTTCACGTAATCGTCGCGTCGGTCTGCTGTTGGCCGAAGGGCGGGCACTGCCGGATATCACGCGCGAACTGGGCCATGTCGCCGAAGGTGTGCCGGCTGCGCGAGAAGTGGCCCGTCGCGCTGTCGAACTGGGCATCGAGATGCCCATCACGCGGGCGGTGACCGCCGTGCTTGACGGCCGCATCACTCCCCGTGTGGCCGTTGAACAACTCATGGCGCGTGATCCGAAGCACGAATAAAGCCTACGCGCCGCCGGCGAATCCCTGCTGCCGCCATGCCTCATAGACCAGGATAGCGACGGCATTCGACAGGTTGAGGCTGCGATTTCCCGGTACCAGCGGCAAGCGCAGGCGATGGTCTTCGGCAATCCCGGCCAGCACATCCTCCGGCAGGCCACGCGATTCGGAACCGAACACGAGCGCGTCGCCGGGCAGAAAGCCGACTGTGGCATGAGCGCGCTTGCCCTTGGTCGTCAGCGCAAACAGGCGGGCATCGCCCAGTATCGCGCGGCATGTCGCCCAATCCGGATGCACTGAAACGCTTGCGAGTTCCGCGTAATCCATTCCGGCCCGGCGCAGTTGCGCGGACGAAAGATCGAAGCCGAGCGGTTCGATCAGATGCAGTTTTGCTCCGGTATTGGCGCACAGACGGATGACGTTCCCGGTATTGGGCGGAATCTCCGGGGCGACGAGAATGACATGAAACACGTAGTGGGGACCTTCGGAAAGTGGCGGCTTTTGAAGCAGGAGGCAATTATCCGGCAACTTTCCGACAAAACCGCGGCTGAAATGGCCAAGTTTCCCGGTCCGCTCTGGATATTGGCATGGGTGGCAGCCAGTTTTACGGATTCTCCTGGCGCCAAAGGGGCAATACGGTGACCAAGCGGATCAAATACGGCACTAAACGCGCTCAGAACTGCCCATGAAAGTCCGAACAGTTCGGTTATATTCTGGCAATCTGTGAGTTGCTATTGTTCAACGCGTTGAAAATAAACAATATCCTGAAAAATTTACCTATCCTCGGTCGCCAGCAATGTCTTTCCTCTATCTGAAGCATTTTGACCTGGAAAAATCGCCGTTTCAGATAACGCCGGATATTGATTTCTTTTTTTCGGGTAGTCAGCGTGGCGGCATTCTCACCGCACTGCTCCATGTGGCCTGCCACGAAGAGGGCATCGTCACCGCGGTCGCGGAAGTTGGTAGCGGCAAAACCCTTTTAGCACGGTTGATGATCAGCCGCCTGCCGGACGACATCAGTACGGTTTACCTGGCCAATCCCTGTTTCAGCCGCGACGAAATCATCAGCGCAATCTCGCGCGATCTCGGCTTGACCAGCCTGCCGGCTTCGACCGAAGAGAACCTTGCGCAATTGCATCAGGAACTGTTGCGTCGACATTCGCTGGGGCTGCGCGTGCTGCTCGTCATCGATGAAGCGCATGCGATGCCGCCCGAATCTCTCGAAGAAGTGCGCCTGCTGTCGAATCTGGAGACCGACCGCCACAAGCTGGTGAACATCATGCTGTTTGGTCAGCCGGAACTCGATACGCTGCTGACTGATCGCAGGCTGCGCCAGGTTCGGGACAGGGTGATACACCGTTTCGAACTGCCGCCGCTGCCGCATGACGAGGCGACGGCCTACATCGATCACCGCTTGCGCATTGCCGGGTGGCGGGGCGGCCGGCTGTTCACCCCCGGCGCGATTGGCCTGCTGCTCAAGGCTTCGCAGGGCCGCGCCCGCCGCATCAACCTGCTGGCAGACAAATCCTTGCTCGCTGCATACGCCGA
>CAMBRI010000231.1 GCA_945870205.1 Sulfuritalea hydrogenivorans sk43H
TAGCTGCCGTCGGACGGGATGCCCATGGTGACCCACTTGCCCTGGGTGCCCAGCGCCCAGTCGCGCATGTGGTCGATCGCGGCATTCGCGGCCGAGGCGGCCGAGGAGGCGCCGCGGGCGGCGATGATGGCGGCGCCACGCTTGCCGACGGTGGGGATGTAGTCGTTCTTGTACCAGGCTTCGTCATTTACGGCGGCCGGAGCGGCCTGGCCGGCGACGGTGCAGAAGCGAAGGTCCGGATACATGGTGGGTGAGTGGTTTCCCCAGACGATCATTTTCTCGATGTCATTGACCGACTTGCCGGTGCGACTGGCGAGTTGCGACACGGCGCGGTTGTGATCCAGGCGCAGCATCGCAGTGAAGTTTTTCGCCGGCAGGCTGGAAGCCGATTTCATGGCGATGTAGGCATTGGTGTTGGCCGGGTTGCCGACCACCAGCACCTTGACGTTGCGCGAAGCGACTTCATTCAGGGCGCCGCCCTGTTCGATGAAGATCTTGGCGTTATCCATCAGCAGGTCCTTGCGCTCCATGCCGGGGCCGCGGGGCTTGGCGCCGATCAGCAACGCATAGTCGGCGTCCTTGAAGGCCACCTTCGCGTCGCCCGTACCGACAACACCGGCGAGCAACGGGAAGGCGCAATCGTCGAGTTCCATCATCACGCCCTTGAGCGCGGCCTGGGGCTTTTCGGAGGGATGCTCGAGAAGTTGCAGGATCACGGGCTGATCCTTGCCCAGCATGTCGCCCGCAGCGATGCGGAAGATTGCGGCGTAACCGATTTGGCCGGCAGCGCCGGTCACTGCAACACGTACGGGGGCTTTTGCCATTTCTAGAACTCCTGTATCAGTTTGAATCGATTGGTCAAGACTGCGTAAAAGCGGGCTGATCGGATGACGCATTGCAAAGTAGCAACTTCGCAGATGATACGACAGGATCGCGGAGCCGGAGTTTAGGGTTTGTGTTGCGCTGTGTCAATATCTGTTTATTGTCTTATATAAGACATAAGATATGGTGTGGACGATCCTGGAAAAATATGGTCAAATGCGTGCCATGCCTGATTCTGCAGTGTCCCCAAAGGGGACCTCCTTCGGGGCGTCGTCACCGACATTCAGTCCCCTGTATCGCCAGATAAAGAGCCTGCTCTTGCAGCGGCTCGAGTCTGGCGAATGGCGCCCGGGTGAGGCGATCCCCAGCGAATCGGAACTGGCGGTGCGCTTCAACGTCAGTCAGGGCACGGTGCGCAAGGCCATCGACGAAATGGCAGCCGAAAACCTGCTGCTACGCCGCCAGGGCAAAGGAACCTTCGTTGCCTCTCACGACGACCCCCGCGCCTTCTTTCGTTTCCTGCGACTCGTACCCTTGGCGGGGGGCATCGAGCAGGCGCAGAGCGTCCCGCTTGAATGCTGGCGCGCCAAGGCCGGACCTGAAGTTGCCCGCATGCTTGAGTTGAATATCGGCGATCCGATCAATATCGTGCGGCGCTTGCTGCAGTTCGCCGGCAAGCCGGTGGTGGTGGATGAAATCTACCTGCCCGGTGCGATCTTCGGCACGGTGACCCTGGAAATGCTGCGCGACTATCAGGGTTCCCTTTACAGTTTTTTTGAAAACCGCTTCGGCATACGCATGATCCGGGCGGAAGAACGACTGCGCGCCGTACCCGCGGATAGGGCCAGTGCGGAGTTGCTGAAAGTTGCCGAGGGAAGCCCCCTCCTGTCGGTCGAACGCGTCAGCTTTTCCTACGCCGACAAACCGGTCGAGTGGCGCCGCGGCCTGTATTCGACAACTGATCATTGCTATTTCAATGATCTTGGCTGATTGCGCGTATAAAATTTGTTTTCAACATGAACGGTTTGTCTTATAGTGCAGCGCATCAAATTGAAGCGTAACGAAGTGTCGGTACAAGCTGGCGCCCAAGGAAAAGGGTGTCATGCCAAAACTAAAATCGGAGAATTTTTCTTATGCCAGCGATGACCAAACAGCGTCCGAAGCATTTGGCGCTTCACCAGATCCGGCTGCCCCTTGCCGGATACGCATCGATACTGCACCGCGTCAGCGGCGCCGGACTTTTTCTCATGCTGCCGCTGTTGATCTGGCTGCTGCAATTGTCGCTTGGCTCCACCCAGGAAAGCGCGGCGATGTTCAGTGCGATAACCGGCAACCTGCTGGTCAAACTGATTCTGCTGGGCTTGCTGTGGGCTTTTCTGCACCACTTCTGCATGGGTATCCGCATTCTCCTGATTGATATTCATATAGGTGTAGAGAAGGAGCAGGCACATGCCTCCGCCGTGGCCGTGATGGTAGTCAGCCTTGCGCTGACCTTGATTTTCGGTCTCAAACTTCTGGGAGCCTACTGAGATGAACCGTCTGGTTGTAGGTGCTCATTACGGACTCAAGGACTGGCTGGCGCAGCGCATTACCGGCGTCATCATGGCGGTCTATACCCTGCTCATGTTCGCCGCGGTACTCGGCGGGGCGGCCGCGTCGCGCGAGGCCTGGCAAGCCTTCATGGGCAACGGTTTCATTCGCTTCATCAGCTTTCTGTTCATTGTCAGCCTCTGCTATCACGCCTGGGTCGGGGTGCGCGACATCTGGATGGATTACATGAATTCCGCCGCGGTGCGCGTCACGCTGCATGTATTGACGCTTCTCGCTCTTGTCGGCTATGCCGGTTGGGCAGTTCAGATCATCTGGAGGTTGTGACAGTGTCTTATACCGTTCGCAAGTTCGATGCAGTCATCGTTGGTGCCGGTGGCGCCGGTCTGCGCGCCGCGATTCAGTTGTCGGAGGCCGGCTACAAGACCGCCGTGCTGACCAAGGTTTTTCCGACCCGCTCGCATACCGTGGCAGCACAGGGCGGCGTCGCCGCAAGCCTGGGCAATTCCGAGGAAGATCACTGGCACTGGCACATGTACGACACCGTCAAGGGCTCCGATTGGCTCGGCGACCAGGACGCGATCGAGTTCATGTGCCGCAAGGCCAATGAAGTGGTGGTCGAACTGGAACATTACGGCATGCCCTTCGATCGCCTCGACAACGGCAAGATCTATCAGCGCCCTTTTGGCGGCCACATGTCGAACTTCGGCGAGAAGCCGGTGCGTCGTTCCTGCGCCGCCGCCGACCGCACGGGACACGCCATGCTGCATGCGATGTACCAGCGAAACATCAAGGTCAATACGCAGTTCTTTGTCGAGTGGCAGGCACTGGATCTGGTCCGTGACGCCGACGGCGATGTGCTCGGTGTCACCGCGATGGACATGGAGACCGGCGAGATCGTGGTATTCCACTCCAAGGCCACCATTTTTGCCACGGGCGGCGCGGGGCGCATTTACTACTCGTCGACCAATGCCTTCATCAATACCGGCGACGGCGTCGGCATGGCGGCGCGCGCCGGCATCCCGCTGGAAGACATGGAGTTCTGGCAGTTCCACCCGACCGGCGTGGCTGGTGCCGGGGTGCTGATCACCGAAGGCGTGCGCGGAGAAGGCGGCATCCTGCGCAACTCTGACGGCGAGCGCTTCATGGAGCGCTATGCCCCAAACGCCAAGGATCTGGCATCGCGCGACGTGGTGTCCCGCGCCATGACCACCGAAATAAACGAAGGCCGCGGCTGCGGGCCCAACAAGGATTACGTGCTGCTCGATATCACGCACCTGCCACCGGAGACCATCATGAAGCGCCTGCCCGGCATTCACGAAATCGGCGTCCAGTTCGCCGGCGTCGATTGCCTCAAGGAGCCCTTGCCGGTGGTGCCGACCTGTCATTACCAGATGGGTGGCATTCCAACCAACTATCTTGGTCAGGTCGTGGTGCCCAAGGATGGCAACCAGAGCACGCCGGTGCAGGGTTTCTACGCCGCCGGCGAATGCGCTTGCGCGTCGGTACATGGCGCGAATCGCCTGGGTACCAATTCACTGCTCGATCTGCTGGTGTTCGGTAAATCGGCCGGCGAAACAGCGGTAAGCGATCTGAAGAACAACGTCAATGCGCACAAGCCGCTGGCTCAGGATTCGATCGACCGCACGCTCGCCCGCGTCGATCGCCTGAACCACCAGAAGGATGGCACCGACGTGCACCAGACGCGGCTCGCCATGCAGCGCACCATGCAGAAGCATGCGGGGGTGTTCCGTTTCAAGGGCATGCTGGCCGAAGGCGTAACACGCATCGACGAGATCGCCGGACAGGTGGCGCAGACCCAGATCAAGGACAAGTCCAAGGTATTCAATACCGCACGCATCGAGGCGCTGGAACTCGACAACCTGATCGAGGTCGCCAAGGCCACCATCGTTTCAGCCAATGCCCGCACCGAATCGCGCGGCGCTCACGTCCGCGACGATGCCACCGATACGCCGGAAACGCCGGATGGACGCGATGACAAGAACTGGCTGAAGCACACGCTGTGGTACCGCGACGGCAATCGTCTCGATTACAAGCCGGTGCAGATGAAGCCGATGAGCGTGGATACCATCGAACTGAAGAAGCGCGCCTACTAACATTCATGCAGCGGAGTGCGGCGTCCCAGATGATGAAACAAGCGAAAGGCGAATTGAAGACCCGCCCCTCCCATCCTCCCCTCGCGGGGAGGCTTCTGGTCAGTTCGCTTCGCTCGACTGTCACCAGTCGCCACAAACAAGTTGTTTCAAGTTAACAAGGAACCGACGATGACGAATGCCAACCGTACTGTCCAGTTCAAGATCTATCGCTACGATCCGGATCAGGACGCCAAGCCTTACATGCAGGACATCTCAGTGGAATTGGAATCGACGGACCGCAAGCTGCTTGACGCGATGGTCAAGCTGAAGGCTCAGGACGATTCCATTTCCTTCCGCCGCTCCTGCCGCGAAGGTGTCTGCGGTTCCGACGCGATGAACATAAACGGCAAGAACGGCCTGGCCTGCCTGACCGCGATGGAGAGCTTTCCCGAGGGCAAGCCGATTGTCCTGCGTCCGCTGCCTGGCCTGCCGGTGATTCGCGACCTGATCGTGGACATGACGCAGTTCTTCAAGCAGTACAACTCGATCAAGCCCTACCTGATCAACAACGATCCGCCACCCGAGCGCGAGCGTTTGCAGTCGCCCGAGGACCGCGAGGAACTCAACGGACTCTACGAGTGCATCCTGTGCGCCTGCTGCACGACGTCTTGCCCGTCCTTCTGGTGGAACCCGGACAAGTTCGTCGGACCGGCCGGACTCCTGGCGGCTTACCGATTCATCGCCGATACGCGTGACCAGGCCACCGCCGAGCGACTCGACGATCTGGAAGACCCGTATCGCCTGTTCCGCTGCCACACCATCATGAACTGCGTCGATGTGTGTCCCAAGGGCTTGAATCCGACCAAGGCAATCGGCAAGATCAAGGAAATGATGGTTCGCCGGGCCGTCTGACGGTGGAAGAGGATCGCAAGGCGCGCATCAATCGCCTGAAATGGCATTGCCGGCGTGCCTTGCTGGAGCTGGATCTGGTGTTCGACCGTTTCTGGGAGCGTTATGAAGACACTCTCGATGTGCAGGGCGAAGCGGCACTGGAAAGTCTTCTGGAACTGGAAGACCACGATTTATGGGCGTTGGTGAGTGGCAGAGAGGTCACCGATGATCCGCAACAGGCGTCAATGATCAAGCGGCTGCGGGAAGTTTCGCCGATAGCCAATTTTGAAGAACTGCAGCACCGCAACTGACCCGAAGAGAGGAAAGACCATGAGCACGAATCGCACAGCAACCCTTACCATTGATGGCAAGACCGTCGAGTTTCCGGTGATGACAGGCGTGCATGGCAACGACGTCATCGACATCCGTACCCTTGGCGCCAAAACCGGATTATTCACGTATGACTCCGGTTTTCTCTCCACGGCAAGCTGCCAATCCAAGGTCACCTTCATCGATGGTGACAAGGGAGAACTCCTCTATCGCGGCTACCCGATCGAGCAATTGGCCGAGAACTGCAACTTTCTCGAAGTCGCCTACCTGTTGAAGAACGGCGAACTGCCGAACGCGGTCGAGAAGACCAAGTTCGAAAACACGATCAAGAACCACACCATGGTGCATGAGCAACTGGTGAAGTTCTACCAGGGGTTCCGTCGTGATGCGCATCCGATGGCGGTGATGGTCGGCGTCGTCGGCGCTCTGGCGGCTTTCTACCACGATGCGGTCGACTTCACCGATCCTGCCGAACGGAATGTCTCCTTCATCCGCCTGGTCGCCAAGCTGCCGACCATCGTGGCCATGGCCTACAAGTACAACACCGGCCAGCCCTTCATGTATCCGCGCAACGATCTCGACTACACCGCCAACTTCATGCACATGATGTTCGGTACGCCCTGCGAGGAATACAAGCCGAACGCGGTGCTGACCCATGCGCTACAGGCCGGTAGTTTGTACAAACAACACCCACCTCTGGTAAATGCCTGCAAAGGTCCGGGCGTTTGGCAGGTTTACGACATCATTTATACCGCTCCGCGTTTTAATCCA
>CAMBRI010000232.1 GCA_945870205.1 Sulfuritalea hydrogenivorans sk43H
AGCGCCACGGCCCCGGCCAGCAGGCTGCGCGCATGACCGAATGACCAGTGCAGTAGCTTCGCATCCCAGCGCTTGAGCCAAATTACCAGCGGGCTGTCGCCGGCGTGGAGCTGCTTCATCCGTGGCAAGAGGTAATAGGCCATCACCGGCGTCAGCGTCACCGAAACGATCATGCTTGCGAGGATCGAGACGATGTAAGCGATGCCGAGCGGCGTGAACAACCGCCCCTCGATGCCCGGCAACACGAACAGGGGCACGAACACCAGGACGATGATCACGGTCGCATAAACGATGGCAGATCGCACTTCCAGCGTCGCGGCGGCGATAACTTCCGCCACCGGGCGCGGCGAATCGGCGGCTCTGTTCAACTTCAGTCGTCGCAACACGTTCTCCACACCGACCACTGCGTCATCCACTAGCTCGCCGATGGCGATGGCCAGACCGCCCAGCGTCATGGTGTTGATCGACAGGCCGAAGTAATGGAATACCAGCGCCGTGGCCAGTAGCGACACCGGAATCGCCATCAGTGAAATCAGCGTGGTGCGCACGTTGAGCAGGAACATGAAGAGGATCACCGCCACCAGGATGGCGCCGTCGCGCAGCGCCTCTTCAACGTTGTTGACCGAATGCTCGATGAAGTCGGCCTGCTTGAACAGGAAAGACGGGGTATCGAATCCCTTGGGCAGGCTCTTGCCGAGTTCGGCCATTGCCTTCTCGACTTCGCGGGTCAGCTGGACGCTGTCGGCAGCTGGCTGTTTTTGCACCGACAGGATCACTGCCGGCTTGCCCTTGTAACTGCCGTCGCCACGCTTGATGGCCGGGGCGAGCTTCACGTCCGCCACCTGCTTGAGCAGGATCGGCTGGCCTTTCTTGGTCGCCACAACGAGATTTTGCAGGTCTTCAATACGTGAGCTGCGGCCGATCTGGCGGATCAGCCATTCGCGGCCCTGGGCTTCAAGAAAGCCGCCGCTGGTGTTGGCGCCAAAGTCCTTCAGAGCAGCTTCCAGCTTCTCCCGCTCGATGCCGAGCGCCTGGAGCTGCGCCGGCTTGATCTCGACGCGGTATTGCCGCACTTCGCCGCCGATCGGGATGACCTGGGCAACGCCGGGAATCGTCAACAGGCGTGGGCGTACCACCCAGTCCGCATATTCGCGGACCGCCATCGGACTGATTTTGTCAGGATCGGCCGGTAGCGCGATCAGCAAAATCTCGCCCATGATCGACGAGATCGGCCCGAGCTGCGGCACGATCCCGGGCGGCAGGGCTTCGCGCACCAGATTCAGGCGTTCGGCAACCTGCTGGCGGTTGCGGTAGATGTCCGAACCCCATTCGAACTCGACGTAGATGATCGACAGGCCGATGCCCGACACCGAGCGGACACGCGTCACGCCCGGCATGCCGTTCATGCTCGACTCGACCGGAAAGGTGACCAGTTGCTCGACCTCTTCCGGGGCCATGCCGCCAGCCTCGGTCATCAGCGTTACCGTCGGTTTGTTGAGGTCGGGAAAGACGTCGACCGGCATTTGTCGCAGCGTGATCGCGCCATAAATGATCAGCAGCAGCGAGATGCCGAGAACGATAAGCCGCTGCTTCAGCGCGGCGTGAATAACGTAGTCGAACATGTCAGCGTACCTGCGAGAGCAGTCCAGCGCCGATCGTCACCACGCGGTCGCCGTCATGCAGGCCGTCGAGGATGGCGACATTGGCTGCATCGAGCGACTGGTGGCGAATCCGGCGGGCGACAAAGCGCTCAGCCTCGGTATGGACCCAAACCGCCGTCTCGCCAGCGCCGACTTTGGTCAGTGCTGCCCGTGGCACGGTCGCACCCTTGACCCCTTTGTCGATACGGACGATCACCTTGACCGGCTGACCAACGGCCACTGCCGCGTTAGGGTTAGTGATGCGAAACAGCAGGGGCAAGGCCTGCTCGCGCAGTTGCTGGCCGCCGCCGACAAACTTGAGGTCCAGCGCAGTTTGATCGGCCAAGGCGCTGGCGGAAACCAGTGTCTTGGCGATGCCGACATCGTAAGCCAGTGCCTCCACGGCGAGGCGGGCTGGATCGACGATCTCGAATAGCACTTCTTTGGCATCGACCACCTGCCCGGCCAGCAAGTGGTGCGAGGCGCTGATGATGCCGGTCGCCGGTGCCACGAGCTGTTCGGAGGAGTCGAGACTGGCCCGGACATAGGCCCGACGCTGCTGTAACGCGGTGTGTTCAATGCGCGCTGCCTCAATCTCTTTTTGCGGCACGGCGCCTTCAAGTTGCTCAAAGCGCTTCATCTTGCCCTCGGCGATGGCCAGTTGCGCTTCGAGTTCGGCAAGGCTTGCCTTTTGGTTGCCGCGCTCGAAGGCGCCGCTGATCGGGCGCAGGTAGGCCAGGACTTCGCCCTTGACAACCTTCCTCCCGGCCGTCGGCATGCCCTTCGGGCCAGGAATCACGCTCCCGGCAAACATGGCCTGTACCCTGCCGCTGGTTTCCGGGTCGGGAATGACCTGGCCGTTCAGTTCAACCGTCGCCGCCAGTTCGGCGATACGCACCGGCTGGGTGCGCAAACCTAGCTGACGTTGCACCGGCTTCGGCACGAACAGGCTGCCGTCGGCCAGCCGCTGCAGCGCTGCAGTCACCCCCGTTGCCCCCATTGCGCCTACCGCCGACACAGCGGCCGGCGCCTTCTTCTTGGCGTCCTGACTGTGATCTTCGTCGCCGTGAGCCAAGGCTGCTCCCGTGACCATGCTTAATGACAGTGCGGCCACCAGCATATGCAAATCAATCTTGCGCATCATCAAATTCCCTTCTTGGCGCGCTTGTGACGCCGAACGGCAAACAATATTCCAGTGACCAGAAGCAGCGCTCCGGAAATCCCCCAGACGACCCACTCGCTCCAGCCGTGCGCATGCGCCACATTGGCCACGGAAGCGGAGGTATCCAACGTTGCGGTGAGGAGGTCGACGCTATCGCCGGCCTCGACGCTGATGGTCAACGGGTGCTTGGCCGACGGTGGAGTGGTGGCGAAATCGAGTACGTAGGTTCCGGGTGTGGTTTCACTGGCCACGCCCTTCAGCCCCGCTCCCTCGATCTCCACCTTGGCTTGTGTCACCGGTTCATTGCTGGCGAAACGATCCACATGCACCACCAGCGTCTTGCCTTCGAGCGAAGTGACGACCTCGAATTCCTCGGTCGCTGCGGCGGCACGCGGCGTGACGCTCTGACTGACCGGGAGAGGTGCGGGTGCCGCGTGGCTATGCCCATCGCTACTGTCCCCACCTGCCCATACGGGCAAGGAAAAAGCGACGAGCGTCACAAGAAAAAACTTCTTCACATGCTTCACGGCAACACTCCCAGAGCTTGGTTCAAACGTGATATCGCGGCGGCACGGGCCACGCGCTGGCGGTCTAAAAAGGCATCGGCATCAAAGGCGGCGGCCCGAATGCGCAGCAAGGTCGCCAGATCGGATTCGCCCAGCGAAAAGGCTTTTTCGGCGAGCCGCAGGTTCTCCGCAGAAAGCTGACGACGCTCCTGCGCCATGGCGAGCTGGCGTTCGGCCGACTGCAGATTGCGCTGTGCGCGCTCCGCGTCGAGCCGGACCCGGGTCTGGGTACGCAGCAGGTCGGCATCGGACTGGTTCGCTTCGGCCTGCGCCGCCGATGTTTCCCGACGCACCTGGGAACCGGACGAAAAAGGAATCTTGAGTTTGATCCCAACGCTGTTGGAATAAGACTCGGCGAAGTCGCCGCGTTCGCGCACGACCCGCAGCGCCAGTTCCGGCGCGGCGCGACGCGATTCATCTGCAACCTGGACGCGTGCACGGGCACTGCGTGCAGTGGCGGCGGTAGCCGCCAGCAAGGGGTGGGATTCAGCTGCATCCCCGGCTTCACCGATCAGTCGCCGCGTTGTTGGTGACTCTTCGTCCAGATCCTTCGGGGCGGGAGAACCGATGAGGGTTTGCACGGCCTGCTCGGCCTGGAGCAGCGCTGACTCCGTCTCAATCAGCTCGGCATTGGCAACATGGGTTTCGGTTTGCGCCAGATTAGCGTCGATGCGGGACAGTTCGCCGACCTTGTAGCGACGGACGACATCATTTTCCAGGGCGCGAGCGGTTTCGAGTCGACGTGCCGCCAATATCTTGGCACTGCGTGCCGCTGCCAGCGCCCACCACGCTTCCCTCAATTCGCCGCTGACCTCCAAACGCACGGCTGCACGTCTGGCAACGGCTTCGTCGATGCGGCTCGCCGTCTCGCCTTCACGCGCTGCTTTCTGGCCGGGTAGCCACAGCGGCAACGCCAGTTCGACCTCGTATTCTTGCTTGCCTTGATTGCGGTTGAGCCTGTCGTTAAGGCTGCCGATGCTGACCGAGCCAGGCCCTGGCGTCAGTCCGGCCGCGACATCCCGCGCAGCGCGCGCTTCGGCCTCGCGGGCATCCAATCCGGCGGCTTGCGGGTTCAAGCGCCAGGCCTGTTCCACGGCTGTCGCCAGTCCGGACTTCGGCGTTTCTGCCGCCTGCACGGAAAGACCGGCGAGCAGACCGGCAGCGCAAACCGCCACTAGCCACAGTTGGCGTGATTGATGAAACCTGACGGGTTTCATGGCTGCCGGGAAAAAAGGATCAGGTATAGGGGACGGCTCGCAACTTCCTGGCGGTTTTGAGTATGAGTTTCCACAGCATTCGCTCCTGTTCGACGATGAGCGAATTCTGCGCAACCTTACCTAACGCCATGCTGACCATCTGATTACATTTCTGTAATCTTGCGGGATTGCCCATGTTGCCAGCGCAGAATGGCGCAAATCGCAACACGGGAGAATGCACATGAAAATACTGGTGGTCGAAGACGAGATCAAAACCGGGGATTACTTGAAGCAAGGTTTGGCCGAGGCCGGGTTCATCGTCGACCTGGCGCGCGATGGACTGGATGGGCTGCATCTCGCGCTGACGGATGCCTATGACCTGGCGATACTTGATGTCATGCTACCCAGCATCGACGGCTGGGCAGTGCTACAGGGCATTCGCAGAGCCGGCAAGGACATGCCGGTGCTGTTTCTGACGGCCCGCGACCAGGTGCAGGACCGCGTGCATGGCCTGGAACTAGGGGCCGACGATTACATGGTGAAACCCTTCGCCTTCGCTGAACTGTTGGCGCGCGTGCGCATCCATCTGCGGCGCGGCAGCAAGGCGAAGGAGTCCGAGTATCTGCGTATCGCCGATCTCGAACTCGACCTGATGCGACGCCGTGTCACACGCTCAGGCAAGCGCATTGATCTGACTGCCAAGGAATTCGCCTTGCTGGAACTGCTGTTGCGGCGTCAGGGCGAGGTTTTACCGCGCTCGCTGATTGCCTCACAAATCTGGGACATGAATTTCGACAGTGATTCCAACGTGATCGAAGTCGCGATGCGACGCCTACGGGCAAAAGTCGACGATGCTTACGAACCCAAGCTGATCCGCACCGTGCGCGGCATGGGGTATGTGCTGGAGATCACGGAGTGAAGTCCCCAAAACGTAAATCGATTACTTACCGCCTAACACTGTTATTTGCGTCGGTGTCTACCGGAGTTCTGCTTGTGCTTGGACTGTTGATCGGCAATTCGGTCGAGCACCATTTCGAGGAGCAGGATATGGAGGTTCTGAACGGCAAATTGGAACTGGCCAGATACGCGCTGGAAAAGGTTCATTCGCAAAGCGATCTGGATGCCTTGCCGCAGCAACTGGATGACTCCCTGGTGGGACATCACGGACTGGCGGTCGTGGTGGTGGCGCCTTCAGGACAGACCCTGTTTGTCACCAGCGGAGCCGAGTTTCCGCAAGCCTTGCTTGCGCGAAATTCCGAGATGGAAAGCTCCCGTCCGATGATCTGGAAATCAAAGGATGGCGTACCGCTGCGCGGGATTTCGGAAATAGTCCAAACCGGCATCAAGGGGGCGAAACCGGCCGTCGTTGCCGTGGCGACGGACATATCTCACCACGAGCACTTCATGAGTTCGTTCCGGTCCACGCTATGGTCTGTTGTCGTTCTGGCGGCATTGATAACAGGGCTTCTCGGCTGGATGGCGGTCAGACGAGGACTGGCGCCTTTGCACGCGATCAAGCGGGAGGCGGCGGCCATTACGGCGAATCGACTGCGTTCCAGATTATCTACCGAATCGATCCCGGTCGAACTGATGGATCTTGCCGAAACCCTCAACCTGATGCTGGCCCGTCTGGAGGATTCCTTTCGGCGCTTGTCGGACTTCTCCTCTGACATCGCCCACGAACTACGAACGCCGGTCAGTAACCTGCTGACGCAGACTCAGGTCATGTTGTCACGTGCCCGAACGATTGATGAATACCAGGATGTGCTCGCGTCCAACGTGGAGGAACTGGAGCGCATGGCGAAAATGATCGCCGACATGCTGTTCCTGGCCAAGGCCGACAACGATCTGGTGATGCCGAATCTCGAAGCCGTTGATCTTCGGGCAGAGGC
>CAMBRI010000233.1 GCA_945870205.1 Sulfuritalea hydrogenivorans sk43H
AGGTCATTGGAGCTTTGCGCCGCAACGCCGGCCCAGTGCAGCACGCGTTCCTGCGTTTCACGCGGCAGGATTTCAAGCCGGGCCGCCGGCTCCTTGGCGGAACGCTGGCGCAAGGACAGCAGCAGCAGTTGGTCGAGCCGCGCTTCCAACTCATAAGCGAACAGCTTGCGTTCGCTCATCGCCGCCTAAAAAACCGCTCGGATCAAGTCATCGAGTGCATCACGCGTATCGGCTTCGTCGGCCAGCGGGCGGGCAATGGCGGCGGTGCAGGCGGTGGCCGCAGTCATGCCATTGGCAATCAATTGCGCGGCATGCACCAGGAGGCGCGTGCCGGCGCCTTCATCCAGTCCGGCGCCCTTGAGCTTGCGCGTGAGGTTGCCGAGCTTGACCAGCTTTTGTGCCGTGCCGACGTCGATGCCGCCTTCGTGGGCGACGATGCGCGCCTCGGTCTCGGCATCCGGATAATCGAAGTCGAGCGCGACGAAGCGCTGCCGCGTGCTGGGCTTCATCTCCTTCAGCACGCTCTGGTAGCCGGGGTTGTAGGAAATCACCAGCATGAAGTCGGGCGGCGCTTCGATGTATTCGCCGCGCTTTTCGACCGGCAGCGCGCGCCGCGAATCTGTGAGGGGATGAATCACCACCGTGGTGTCCTTGCGAGCCTCGACAATCTCGTCGAGATAGCAGATGGCGCCGGCGCGCACGGCGGCGGTGAGCGGGCCGTCCATCCAGACCGTATCGTCGCCGACGATCAGGTAGCGTCCGACCAGGTCGGCGGTGGTCAGGTCGTCGTGGCAGGCCACGGTGACCAGCGGCCGCTTCAGGCGCCAGGCCATGTGCTCGACAAAGCGCGTCTTGCCGCAACCGGTGGGGCCTTTCAGCATCATCGGCAGGCAGCTTTTGGCCGCGGCATCGAAAACGGCGATTTCGTCGCCGGTCGCGTGGTAATAGGGCTCGTCGTGTAGATGCACCAGCGCCGTGGCGAGTGTCTGGACATCGGCGCCGACATCGCGCCGGCTGGCGGGTTTGGCTTTGCTCATGGTCCTATTTCTGCTTGGCTTCCTTGGCCGCCTTGGCGTCATCCGCCATGCGCTTCTTCAGTTCCCGCAGCCGCGAATCGACCTGCGACTGCTCATAGAAATTGCCGTCGCCGGCCTTTTGCGCCAGTTCGAGTTGCTCCACCGCAGCCGGAACCTGGCCCTGCAGGGCATAGGCTTCCGCCTGGGCGCGATGCTGCTGCAGGCGCTTGCCAAGCAGGGCATAGGTCTTCGCCTGCAGCGCATGCATCCTTGCGTCCGATGGATAACTCAGCAAGTCGTCTTCCGTGACCTTGACGGCGTCCTGCGGCAACTGGGCGTCCAGCAAGGACTCGACCAGGCTGTAGGCGATGGCGCGTTCCTGCGGGAAGCGTGGCTGGGCCGCGCGCAGGATCTTCACGGCACCGGCCGCATCGCCCTGCTTCATGCGCAGGTGTGCGGCGAGCGTTTCGATCATCGGCGACACTGCCTTCAGGCGGCGCAACTCGCCGAATTCCCGTTCCGCCGCGGAGACATTGCCGTCGCGCAGGCGGGCCTGCACCAGGCCGTAGCGCGCAGCCGCTTCACTACCGGCAAAGTTGCGGTCCCGCAAGCGGGTTTCGAACTCGGTCACGGCATCGCGCGAGGTGCCTTCCTGCGCCCGAAGCTTGGCGCGCACCAACTGGAAATCGAGGGAGTCCGGTACCTGTTTGTAGGGCCGGGTCTGGATCCGGTTGCCCAAGTCGGCCAGACGTTCGGTGGTCAACGGGTGGGTGCGCAAATAGCCCGGCGCGTTGTTCTCATAAAGCCGCCCGGATTTTTGCAGGCGCTCGAAGAAGGAACCCATGTCGCGGATGTCGAAGCCGGAACGCTCCATCAGGCCGAGGCCCATCCGATCCGCCTCGCGCTCGAAATCACGCGAGTAGTTCAGCTGATTCTGGATCGCGGCGCCCTGGCCGGCCATGGCAGCGCCGACGGCGAGATCTGGACTGCTGCGTGCCGCCAGGATGGCCACGGCGAGCGCGAGCAGGCTGGTGACCTGACCCTGCCCCGACTTGTTGATCAGGCGGGCCAGGTGGCGCTGGGTCACGTGCGAGATTTCGTGGGCCAGCACCGATGCCAGTTCGGACTCGGAGGCCGCAGACAGAATCAACCCGCTATGCACGCCGATGTAACCGCCGGGCATGGCGAAAGCATTGAGCGTCGAATCGCGCAAGGCGAAAAACTCGAACTCCTGACGCGATTCGGTGATTTGCGACGAGAGCCGATTGCCCAGGCGATTGAGATAGCTGCTGATCTCGGGATCATCCAGCCAGGCGGGATCGCGCCGGATATCCAGCATCACGGATTCGCCGATACGGCGTTCCGTCGCCGGCGAAAACTCGGTTTGGGCGGCTTCGCCGAGATCGGGCAGGCCTTCGGCCACCGACAGAGGCGGCGCGGAGAAGATGCCGACAGCAAGTATGAGGGTGCCGGCAAGCGGATGCAGTTTCATCCCGCTATGATAGCGGCTTCGCAAGAACGAGTTGTGACAGGGTATTTCATGAATCCTCCGCGCAAACCCACGAAAGCACCCCCGGCCAAGCCACCGGACGGATCGCTGACCCACTTCGATGCCGCCGGCCAGGCTCACATGGTCGACGTCGGCGCCAAGGTCGAAACCACCCGCGTGGCCCGGGCGCAAGGCCACATCCGCATGGCGCCGGCTACTTATGCACTGATCGCCGGCGGCTCGGCGAAAAAGGGCGATGTGCTGGGCATTGCGAGGCTGGCGGCGATTCAGGCGGCAAAACGCACCTCCGACCTGATCCCGCTGTGTCATCCGCTCGCGCTCACCCGAGTCGCCGCCGAACTGACGCTGGATGCCGGCAAGAATCGCGTGATTATCGATGTCACGGCGGAAACCGTGGGGCGCACCGGCGTCGAAATGGAGGCGCTGACGGCGGTTTCCGTTGGCCTCTTGACCATTTACGACATGTGCAAGGCCGTTGATCGCGGCATGATCATCGAAGACATCCGCCTTCTGGAAAAGCTCGGCGGAAAATCGGGGCATTGGCTGGCAAGTACGGACAAGAAATGACGAAAACCGACACGCAACGAGCCGTGGCATGGTGGCTGTTCGCCTGCTGCGCCCTGGTATTTGCCACGATGGTGGTCGGCGGCGTCACTCGCCTCACGCATTCGGGACTGTCCATCGTCGAATGGAAACCCCTGATAGGCGCCCTGCCGCCGCTTTCCCACGCCGACTGGCTCGAACTCTTCGCCAAGTATCAGCAGACGCCGGAATTCATCAAGCGCAATCACGACATGACGCTCGATGGCTTCCAGTTCATATTCTGGTGGGAATGGGCGCACCGCTTGTCCGGTCGGCTGATCGGCGTGGTGTTCTTCCTGCCCTATGTCTGGTTCCTGGTGCGCGGCCAATTGCGTGGCGCGCTGGCGGCCAAGGTGTTCGGTTTCTTCATCCTCGGCGGCCTGCAGGGCGCCATGGGCTGGTACATGGTGAAAAGCGGGCTGGTGGACGACCCGCGTGTATCGCAATACCGGCTGGCAGCGCATCTGGGGCTGGCCTTCCTGATCTTCGGCCTGATGGGCTGGACCGGGCTGGGCCTGCTACAGCCGCGCAGCAAGGCCGTCGCCGACCAGCCCGCGACGGCCTTCACGCAAGGCCTCGGCAACTGGCTGGTGGCACTGGTGTTCATCATGGTGCTGTCCGGCGCACTGGTCGCCGGCATCCACGCTGGCCTGGCCTACAACACCTTCCCCTTGATGAACGGGAATTTCGTGCCGCCCGAAATCTTCATGGTCGAGCCGCTGTGGCTGAACTTCTTCACCAACATGGCGACGGTGCAGTTCGACCACCGCATGATCGCCTGGGCCCTGATGGCGCTGATTCCGTGGTTTTCCTGGCGCATCTGGAACGAAAGCCCGCGCTCACGCACGCCGGCCGTGGCGCTGACGCTGTGGCTGGCGGTGCAGGTCGGCCTCGGCATCGCCACCCTGCTGCTGCAAGTGCCGGTCGCCCTCGCTGCCGCCCATCAGGCCGGAGCGATGGTGCTGTTCGGCCTGCTGATCTGGGCCAATCACGCGATAAGGCGCAGCTGATTCACTCGTAGCGAATTTCGAGGATATCGATTTCGCGCAGCCCGCCTGGACTGTCGAAGCGCACCGTGTCGCCCTCGCGCGCTTTCATCAGGGCGCGCGCCAGAGGTGAAATCCAGCTGATGCGGCCCTCGACGGCATTGGCTTCGTCGATGCCGACGATCTGGTAGGTCGCCTCGATGCCGTCGGCGTCAGCAACGGTGACCGTGGCGGCGAAGAAAACCTGCTCGCAATTGCGCTGCGCGGCCGGATCGACAATCACCGCCGTCTCCAGGCGCTTGCCCAGAAAGCGGATGCGGCGGTCGATTTCGCGCAGCCGCTTCTTGCCGTAGATGTAGTCGCCATTCTCGGAGCGATCGCCGTTGCCCGCCGCCCAGGACACCACGGTCACCATGGCCGGGCGCTCTACCTTGACCAGGTGTTCGAATTCGGCACGAATCTGCGCGTGACCGCGCACCGTCATGTAGTTCTTCGTACCTGAGGGTAGTTGCGCTTCGGGCGCTTCGTCCTCGGCGTCGTCCTCGGATTCCTTGACAAAGGCCTTGTTCATTTCATGGAATTTTTAAGTGACTGGAGATGTTAGCATCCCGCCGAGAATGAGCACATCATCCCTTAGCCCCCAGCGTTCCCTCGCCAGCGTGCTGGCCTTCGCCGCGCTGATTGTTTGCGTGGCGATGGGCATACGCCACACCTTCGGCCTGTTCCTGACTCCGATGAGCATGGACCATCAATGGAGCCGCGAGGTATTCTCCTTCGCCTTGGCCCTGCAAAACCTGATGTGGGGTGCGACGCAGCCCTTTGCCGGCTTCCTCGCCGACCGCTTTGGCGCGCGCCGTGTGCTGTGGGGTGCCAGCGGACTGTATGCACTTGGCCTGATGGGCATGGCTTACGCCAGCACCGGCAGCGGACTGGCGGCAACTGCAGGCCTGATGATAGGCGCCGCGCAAAGCGGCTGCACCTACAGCGTGGTGTTCGCCGCGCTGGGCAATCTGGTGCCGGCAGCACGGCGTGGCTGGGCGATGGGGGTGGTCGCGGCGGCGGGTTCCTTCGGCCAGTTCCTGATGATTCCGGTGGCATCAAGCCTGATCGGCGGCCTGGGCTGGTTCGGTACCCTGCTGGTGTTCGCCGCCGGTGCGCTGCTGATCATTCCGCTGGGCGCCGCGCTGACCCAGGGGCTGGTCGCCGCTGCCGCCGGCAAGGGCCAGACCGGGCGCGAAGCATTGAGCGAAGCCATGCGCGAAAAAGGCTACCTGCTGCTGAACCTGGGCTATTTCGTGTGCGGCTTCCAGGTCGTGTTCATCGGCGTGCATTTCCCCACCTACCTGCTCGACAAGGGCCTCAGCCCGTCGGTCGGCATGACCTGCCTGGCCCTGATCGGCCTGTTCAACGTGTTTGGCAGCTACGGCGCCGGCTACCTCGGCAATCGCCTGCCGAAGCGACTCTTGTTGTCCGCCATTTACGGCGTGCGCAGCGTCGCGATTGCCCTCTTTCTCTGGGCGCCCCTGACGCCGGCCAGCGCCTACCTGTTCGCCGCGACCATGGGGTTGCTGTGGCTGTCGACCGTGCCCCTGACCAATGCGATTGTTGCCCAAGTGTTCGGCGTGCGCTACCTCGGCATGCTGTCCGGGCTGGTGTTTTTCAGCCACCAGGTCGGCAGTTTCCTCGGCGTCTGGCTGGGCGGGAAACTGTTCGACGCCACCGGTTCCTACGACACGATCTGGGGCATCTGCATGCTGCTCGGAATTGTCGCCGCACTATGCCACTTGCCGATCGACGAGCGCAGCCTGGAGACGCGGCGCCTGGCCACCACAGGTTGATTTCGGATCGATGCCGGTATTGGCTCTGCCCTGGCAGGCGGTTGGTCCGGTCGGACAATTGACGGGTGAATCGACCTCAATTCAGCGTCGGCCCGAAGGTCTGGCCGGGATCGGGAAGGCCCCGACGGAATAGGCCGATGATCCTGCCGCAGCTTGCCGCAACGCGCCCCCGAGGCATCGCTAGCATGCGCTGGATGCCTTCACACCTTGAACTCTACGAAAGAATGTGCCGCCTGTCGGCGCGCATGGTCGAGGCGGCGCGCGCGCGCGACTGGGAGGAACTGCGTGAACTGGAACGTGGCATCGACGGCCTGCGCGCGACTTTGCGGGCAAGCACGGAGCAGCCTCGCGCCGGGATCGACCTGGCGCACAAGCACCGCCTGATCCGGCGCATTCTCGACGACGATGCCGAAGTACGTCGCCACACGGAACCCTGGATGGATCAGTTGGGCCAGTTGCTCGGCGACAGTGCTCGGCGTCGCGAGATCCTCAAGGCCTACGCAGCCGGCAA
>CAMBRI010000234.1 GCA_945870205.1 Sulfuritalea hydrogenivorans sk43H
GCCGCGCCGGAGGACAACTGGCAGGGTCGCACCGGCCTGGTGCACGAAGCGATACTGGCCGACTTCCCCGATCTCGCGGGCAAGGAAATCTATGCCTGCGGGTCGGTGAAAATGGTCGAGGCGATCTTCCCCTCGCTGAAGAACCAGGGCGCCGAGGAAGGCATGTGCTTCTCTGATGCTTTCACCATATCGGCACGCTCAATGGCCTTCCAGCCGAAGTGATCGACCGGTCGATCACTTTCCGCGAAATGCGGAAAGTGATCGTTGTCAGCGCCCGCCCGCAACGTCGATCGATGCCCCCGTCGTATAGGAGGCATCGTCCGACAGCAGCCAAAGTACGGCCCGGGCCACTTCATCGGCAGTTCCGCCGCGTTTCATGGGAACAACATCCTTCATGCGATCGACCCGATCGGGATCGCCGCCGCTGGCATGAATATCGGTGTAGATGATTCCGGGACTGACCGCATTGACGCGGATGCCTTCGGCCGCGACTTCCTTGGCCAGCCCGATGGTGAAAGTATCGATCGCCGCCTTCGAGGCCGCGTAGTCGACATACTCGCCGGGTGAACCGAGACGCGACGCCCGCGAGGAAAGATTGACGATCGCCCCGCCTGCTCCGCCATGGCGGATCGACATCCTGCGCACGGCTTCGCGGGCGCAGATGAAGCTGCCGATCACATTGGTCGCAAAGACCCGGCCAATGCGCGCCGCATCCATGTCCTCGACGCGGCTCTGCCGTTCCAGGATACCGGCGTTGTTGACCAGCGCCGTGAGCTTGCCCAGTGAGGCATCCACCTCCCCGAACAGCCTGACGACATCACGCTCGACCGCCACGTCGGCCTGCACGGCAAGCGCCACCCCGCCCCGATCGACAATCGAGGCGACCACCGCATCGGCGGCGGCGCTGTTGCCCAGGTAGCCAACGCAAACGGCATAGCCATCCTGCGCCGCGAGGCGGGCGACGGCAGCGCCGATGCCCCGCGACGCGCCGGTGACGATCAGCACTTTCTTTTCACCTGAAGGAAATGGCATGATCTACTTCCCGGCAGGCTTCAAGTCTTGCCCTCGGCGGCAGGCGCCGGATTCCTGAAAGGGTGGATTGCTCGTGTCCATGTTTCGCCATCTCCTCGCACTGGGTCTGTTGCTTCAGGCAGGCTCAATACTAGCCGACACGCTTGTCGGGCGGGTCAGCGGTGTCAGCGATGGTGCCAGCCTCACCGTGGTGGACGGCGCCAGTGTTCTGCACAGGATCCGCCTCGCTGCGATCGACGCTCCGGAATCCAGGCAGCCCTTCAGCAAGGAATCGAAGCAGAACCTGTCGGATCTGGTGCTGGGAAAGGAGGTCAGGGTCGAATGGCGCAAGCACGATCGCTATGGCCGCATCGTCGGCAAGCTCACTTTGCAGGCACCACCTTGTTCGACCTGCCCGAAGACGCAGGATGCCGGCCTGGCGCAACTCGAAGCCGGCCTGGCCTGGTGGGACCGGGAATCCCGACGCGAGCAGTCCCTGGCAGACCAGGGCTATTACGAGTACGCCGAGTTCGATGCAAAAGCCAGGCGGATTGGGCTCTGGCAGGATGCGGCGCCGATGCCGCCGTGGGAGTGGCGCAAGAAAAACCAGGTCATGGCCTGCCGGGTCACGGCACGACCACCATTAACGCGCGGAAGAAACTATGGGCGTAAGGCGCCAACGGAATACTCATAGGGCATCCATCCTGCCCCTGAGCCAACTTCCTATTTCCTGTACTTCTTCAAGGCAGACGGAATGCGGCATCGGGTATTCGTGCCACTGCACGCCGTAGCCGTTTCGAACCAGAAAATCCCGTGCCCGGATGCCCAGTTCAGGCGACACCACGTCGTCTTCGCTGCCATGCGCCGCAAAAATTGGTACCGCCCGATTGGCCGCCGTTGCTTCGGTTTCAATCAGTTTCTGCACCGGGATGTAGGTCGAAAGCGCGATGACGCCTGCCAAGGTTTCCGGATGGGTCAGCGCCGTGGTGTAGGCCACCGCCCCGCCTTGCGAAAAGCCCGCGACAAAGACCCGGGAGCAAGGCACGCCACGCTGGTTCTCGCGTGCAATCAGGCGCCGGATCGCCTGCCGGGACGCAATGATCCCGGCCTCATCCACGGTGCGACTGTGGGCGTCGAGGGAAACAATGTCGTACCAGGCCGGCATCACGTAGCCGCCATTGCAGGTCACCGGAATCTGGGGCGCATGTGGAAAGATGAAGCGGACACCAGGCCCTCCATCCAGACCCAGTTCCGGCACCACGGCTTCGAAATCCGAACCATCGGCCCCCAGGCCGTGCATCCAGACCACTGAGAACCGGGGCATGGCGGCGGTCTCGACTTCTATGGCGGGCAGCAAGTCATCCACGCGGTACTCCTTCTCGTGAGTTCAATAATCGGAGTCTAGCGGCAGCCGCAATCCATGTGACTCAATATGGCTCGGCCTTTCACCATCAGGCCGATACAGCCCGCCACCGCAGATCGGGGTCGGACCTACGCAGCACGCCTGTCCAGAGAGCGCAGCAGAGTGTCAAACAGTTGATCGGGTTCGAAGGGTTTGATCAGGAAATCGTTCATTCCTGCGGCGAAGCAGCGCGCCTTGTCTTCGGCAAATGCGTTGGCGGTCATGGCAATGATGGATATGTGCCCGTAACCGGGAATCTGGCGTATCGCGCGGGTGGCCTCCAGCCCGTTGAGTTTCGGCATCTGCATGTCCATGAGGATGGCGGCGTACGCCGTCTCCTGCACCAGGGTGATTGCCTTCGCGCCATCCTCCGCGGTATCGATCACCAGGCCGCTATCTTCGAGCAGCATCTTCGCCACTTCCCGATTCACCGGTTCATCATCGACGATCAATACCCGCTGACCCAGATAATGCTGCCGGATCGCTTTCTCGGCATCTGCACTTGCCGGCCGCTGTGCCACATGTTTCGGCTCTGAATCTCTTTTCAGGCGGACTGTAAACCAGAAGGTGCTGCCCTCCCCCGGCGTGCTTTCGGCGCCCGCATCACCGCCCATCAATTCAGCCAGACGGCGGGTAATCACCAAGCCGAGACCGGTGCCGCCATACTTGCGTGTGATCGAGTTGTCGGCCTGTTCAAAGGCATTGAAAAGACGAGCCATGGCCTCGGGCGGAATGCCGGCACCGGTGTCCGCGACCTCAAAGCGCACGCTCACGGACTCACCGTCTTCCTTCAGCTTAAAGGCGCGCAGGGTCACCGTTCCCTCCTCGGTGAATTTGATGGCGTTGGTGGCGTAGTTGAGCAGGGCCTGCTGCAGGCGCGTAAGGTCGCCCACCAGCCCGTCGGGCATCGGCGCAGCATCGAACAGAAGCAGGATGCCCTTTGCCCGGGCCCGCTCGGAGAGGATCGAACCGACATGCGCCAGCAGTTCGTCGATGACGACCGGCGCTTCCTCGAGCGCGAACTTGCCGGCCTCGATTTTCGAGATATCGAGGATATTGTTGATGATGCCGAGCAGGTGCTGCGCGGACGTGTCGATCGTATCGAGACGTACTGTTTGCTTTGGCGTCACGCCCTCGCGTCGCAACAGGTGTGCCATGCCGAGAATGCCGTTCATCGGCGTACGGATCTCATGGCTCATGTTGGCAAGGAAAGCGCTCTTGGCCAGATTGGCGGCTTCCGCCGCTTCCTTGGCAATTTCCAGGTCGTGGGTGCGGATCCGCACCTGCTCTTCCAGAAACGCCTGCTGGTCCCTCAGGTGTTGTTCGAACTGCTTGCGTTCGCTGATGTCATACAACGCGACAAGATGCGTTTCGCTGGCGATGTCCAGCAAGGGGGTGGCGCTGATCATGAAGGTGCGGACCGCCCCATCCTTGCATCGAACCATGGCTTCCAGGGGAGCAAACGGTCTGCCGCTGCGCTGCGCTTCGTCCGCATGCTGTTGCCATTGATCGACGATCGATTGCCGGTAACCCGGATCCGGGTAGGCAAGTGGCCACCAGGCGTCGACCGTGGGTATGTCGCCGAGGCCATAGCCTATCTTTTGCACAAAGGCCTGGTTCACGTACGTAATGTTCCCCAGTGCATCGTTTAGGGCGATCGGCACCGGCGTTGCCTCGATGATGGTGCGAAACCTCGACTCGCTTTCCGCTTGTGCCAGTTCGGCCGATTTGCGTTCGGTGATGTCGCGCGAGAGGACGATGAAGCGCGCTTCCTGGCCGGCGAGGACGGTCTTGCGGGCGACCGAGAGTTCGAACCAGCGCTGCCCCTGGGGCAGCGACAGCATGAATTGGCTGCCGCGCGACTGGCCGCTGTCGTTGGCCTCGCGCAAGGCCGACAAACATGCCTCGGCCGCGTTGGCGGGAAGCACGTCGGAGATTGTCTTGCCCAGCAATTCCTCGGCGGGGGCTGCCAGCAAATCAATGCGCTGCGCATGGGCGTAGTAGTAGCGCCCATCTAGCCCGACCTCGAACATCAGATCGGGAATTGCATCCAGTGTGGCCTGCAGCTGATTTCTCGTCTCGAGGACTGCCGTCGCACCCTCCCGGCTCTCGGCGAGGACCTTCTGGAACTCGACCCACATCCTTTCATTGGTCAGCAAGACCGTGCCTACGGTCAGCAGCAGCATGGTAAAGGCGAAGCTGGCTATGTAGATGGTCTGATAGAGGAAGGGTTCGAACAGGCCGTTGCCCGACGGCCAGATGAACGTAGCGACAAAGCGCAGCAGAATCACGATCGACTGAACCACCAGAACCAGTGCGGTAAAGCGCCCCGAAAACGTGCTTCCGGCCTGTTTGAACACCAGCACGGCGAGCGAAGCAAAAATCGCAAACATGATGGCTGCCATCAGGCGCAGGCGCATCCCATAGTCGGGTTCGATCAGGCTTACCCAGGTTATCGCTGATACCAACAGGGTGACGACAGCCAGCCAGACCCAGGGCCGTTGCATGGTCGTCAGGCCGAAGAAGCGCTGAGCCCCAAAATGAAATGAGAGGCAACCGGCCAGCAGCAGCAGATTGCCGCACAGCACCGAGAAGAAGTCCGGAATCGTGCCCCGCATCCCCAGCAAGATCATGGCAACGAGAATGATTGCCGGAGCGGCAGCCCACTCGCGCAGGCCCTCGATGGATGGCGGTAGGCTGCGGCGGAGAAAGAAAATGATCACCGACATGAGAAAACCCATGACGGCAACAAGCAGGATGACGGAGCGCAAGTCGATGTTCAGCATGGTTAAACCAATGATTCAGCGGCGATTTCGGAGGCGTCTCGAATGCCCATGAACGGCGAGCGATTCGAATCCTGAAAGTCCTTCCGAACGGCCAGGGCCCCTGCCGCGTCGAAAGACCCTATGCTGCCGTATTTCGGGTGTCGCGTCTTGATCTGGCGCAATTGATCCACTGCTATCGCCAAACTTTTGCAGTTCCGCTGGCAGGGCGGCCGCCGGCTTTCACAGATCCGGCATCCAAGCTGTCGGACGCCGATCGTGCGGGCACCTTTCCGGTCAAGGGCACAATCGCACGATGGGATTCAGTCGCCAGGCTCCGGCTCACCAGATTCACTGTCGCGCGACTTCTGCCTGATGGCGTCGACGATTTCATTGGGAGTCCGCTGCGCGCCGGCATCTATTCCATTCTCGATGGCTATCTGCTTGAGATTGCCGGTAACAAACGCAGGAACGCCGCCCGCATCAACAGCCCGCAACAACTCGCCAGCAGCCTCGGTAACTCCTTTGTAGTGCACGACGCCGACATCGGGTGCATGCGGTGCTGCGGTTCCCGCACCAGGCGTTCCTTCAGCGCAGGTATTGAGAAACAGTGCGGCCCATTGAGCGAGGCGATCGTCGGATTCCATGGCGGCGCGGTCAATCCCGACAGGACGGCGAGGAAACGCCCATCACCGCCCCCTGCTGCCGGACAGGCCATCACCGGCTGAACCGCTATCGCTGCGGACATCCGGCTGGAAGACGCTGACCCCCAATCCACCCGACGGCTCGCACTCAGCAGACATCGAGAACCCCCGCGTCACGAACCCTCCTGTTCCGCGGGACGCCGGCGCGGCGCCAGCAAGGAAGGCCTTTCATCCATGCCGATCACCGCCGCGCGCAGCTTTGCGATCGCTTGCGTATGAATCTGGCTGATTCGTCCGTCGCTGAGACCCAGGCGCTCGCCGATGCCACCCATGGTCAAGTCGTGCACGTAGAGCAGGGTCATTACTTCATTCTCTCGGGCCGTCAAATCGCTGATGGCAATCAACAGCTTGCGCTGGAGCGCCCGCCGCTGCAATGCGGCGACAGGGTCGGAGCGGGTGGTCACGCACCATTCAAGAAAATTCCCCGTTGACTCGCCATCATCGAAATCATCGATGCAGAGCACCGTATAGCCATGCGCCTCCTGCAGCAGGC
>CAMBRI010000235.1 GCA_945870205.1 Sulfuritalea hydrogenivorans sk43H
ACTGCCTTGGCACAGATCCGAATGGCACCAAACTCAGTGTCACCAAGCATGGTCACTTGCCTTCCTCCCCGAAAATGTCACTGTCTGCGGAGGACGGATTGGCCAAGGCAGCCTTGCGACTGCGGTAAGCACGGAGCAGTTGCTCCAGCTCGCCACCCTCAAATGAGCCTTCGGCCCGGACATAGACTTCATCCAGTTCGTCGGTCGATGCTGCCTTGCCAATGGTGACCAGGGTGTCCTGCAGCAGCCTGCCGGAAGCTTTACGCTCGTTGGCTTGGGATGCTTCGGCCTTTTCAGGCTTGTTCCCCTTGTCGCCGGTCTCGGTCGCTGTCGGGATGACTTCTCCCGTTTCCTCGTCGATGATCGGCGCCCAGGAACCATCAATGGCCTCGGTGATCCCGATGTTCTGGCTTTCACCTCGCTCGGTCACTTCATCAAGCGTCAGCGCCATCGCCAGTTCCGGCGACTTCGGCAACAGGTTGCACAGCCGGCGAATCACGGTCTTGAGGCCCATCGGGACGAAATGCGTATCCCAGGGACTTTCCTTCCCGTACTTCTTGGCCATCTGGTAGCCACGCGAGTTTTCGCGCACCTGCTCGATCTGCTCCTTCGACAACGCGTGAAACGTGCGCGTACCATCCTTGAACACCGCGACGGCATAGAAACCCGCGATCACACCGCGCTCCTCGTCGGAGGCAGGGAAGCCGTTCTTCTTCAGCGGTTCGTGCATCAGGGTCCGGTTAAGGCCCAGAACGATATCGAACTTGTCGTTGATACGAACTTCGTGACCGTAGATGTCTTGCACGATCCCGCTGTTGCGGGCCAGCTTCATGAGCCCCTGATAACCGGGAATCAACTGGCACTGATTGCCGAAGGGCACCAGGTGGGCTTCGCCCATCAGGCCGACTTCGAGCCCGAGCTGGCTGGACTGGATCACCGCCGCAAAGACGCTGCGGGGATCGGTCTGGGCCAGTTTTGGGTTCATGCGGAACGCGGTCAGCGCGATGCGCACCATGCGATCCGGACTCAGATGCTTGGGCAGTGCGCGGGCAATTTCGCCCTTGAACTGCTCCAGCATGGCCGGAAATTGCACCACGTTGGATTGGCCACCTTGGCGGGTCTTCTGGATGTTGCGTAGGGTTTGAGACATGGTTTTTCTCCAAAGAAAAATGGCGAAGACACCTGTCTCCCTTGACGGGGATGGGTATCCCCGCCGGGGTTGATGACCTACAAAAGTTGCCGCGGTTTAGGCGGCGTCCAGCTCGAAGGCTTCCGTGTTGGCGGCCCAGCGTGGCAGGGAGATCAGTTCGATCTCGCCGCCCGGCTGGTACGCCGGCCAGTTGCCCGATGAATGGCACCACTTCAACAGCTGAAGTGCTGCCCGGTACTTCTTGCGCCCGACCTCGATGACTTCCGGATCGGCCCGATACACCGCTACCGCATGAGGCGCTTCCTTCTCCACGGCGACAAACAGGAATGGAAGCTCCATCCCTGTCACGGCCTTGATCCCGTCGACGTAGTACGCCGCCTGGATGTCGTAGCCGAAGTTCGCCATGGAACGAGAGAACCCGCTACTGCTGGCATCGACGCAGGTTTTGAGATCAACGATGGCTTCACCGTTGAACCAGTCCGGCCGACACTTGCAGTTGAGGCCCGTGTCCGCATCCGTCCAGAACGCCGAGAGCTCGGCGTCACCAACGGACAGAAGTCGTGCCGCCCCTTGATGGGCAAACACGGCACGCTGCACCAGGGTGAGCGTGGCCATCTCCTCGGAGGTAATCACGATCTTGCCCTGATTGGCCTCCTCAAAGCGTGCTGCGGCTTCCTTGCCTTCCTTGGTGCGACGGTCGAATTTCTCCGCCACAACGAATTCCTCGGCAAAGCGATCCTGCTCCAGTACATAGGTATGCACTGCAGTACCGAACGCCATGGCGGGCGTCGGTTCATGCGGATGATCCAGATACTCGCGCAGGTGAGCCGGGCTTTTGAGCATCTTGACGATACCCGAATGGCCGATGGCTTTCTCCGCGTGATACTGCGTGGCCGGCATGACAAGCAGGCCGGGATGATTGAGTTTCATGATGCCTCCAGAGTGAATGCCGGAAGCACCGACCCGAACCGGGGCGTTGTCCCCGGCTGGGTTGGAAAATGCTGTTTGTTTCGCGCGGCCAGCTACCGCTTTTCAACCGAACGGATAACCGTCCGATCAAATCTGGCTTTCCGCAGGACGCTCGGGGCGAACGCCCTCGGGAAAGCCCCGGAAGTCCGGGGCGATGGGATCATTCGATGGTTCCGGCTTTGCGCGCCATGTCGAGTGCCTTCAGCAACATGTCGCGGGTTTCCATGTCACGCTTTCCTTCCCTCAGCCGTTGGTAGAGATCGCAGGCAAAGGCCATGGGCAGCGGGTCGAACAGTCGAACAAGATAGGGATTGAGTTTCATGATTTTCTCCAGAGGTTGTTGAGATTCCCTGGCGAAAACCGCATCCAAGATGGAGCGATCCCCGCAGGACAAAGGGCTCTTCGAGAAAAGCGCTTTGTGCTGCGGGGAAGACCCCCACAGGCAATACTGCGAACTACAGACCGAGCGCGTGAACGATCGGACGGCTGATGATCCAGCCAGAAATGCAGCATGCGAGAAGAACGAGTTCCATGAGATGCCTCCTGAAGTAAAAAAAGGGGGCACCCCTCCCCTAGCGGAGGCGATGCCCCCGCTGGGGTTGAAACTTCAGGCAATGACTTCGAAGGAAGCCTTTGCCGTGCTGCCGGAATCGTTGCCGATTCCGCTCCGACGCAGATACGCCGGTACGTCGTACTGCCGCCAATCCGTTACCGGTTCCTCGGCGGGTGCTTCATCTACCTCAGCTACCACCTCCTCGACCTTGGCCTGGAGGGGAACACGCAGGAATGAGCCACGAATGGCTTCCAGCGCAAACTGAAGAAACGAAAGGATCAGATGCAGTCCTGCCAGCATGGCCAGGACGAGAATGACGCGCTCCATGAACAAACCTCCAAAAGTGATGGAGGCATGTCCCCCAGGGGAGGAATGACCTCCCGGTGGGGAAACAAGAAACGTGCGACTCAGAACGGCTCGATGTCGGGTACATCCTCGAATGCCGGTCCCGACGCGGCTGCCGGCTTGCCTTTACCGTTGCCGGTACGCTTGCCTTTGCCTGCATCGGGCGCATCGTCATCCGCTGGACGAGTGCCGAGCATCTTCATCTCGCTGGCGAGAATTTCGACGACATAGCGATCCTGACCCTCTTTGTCCTGCCATTTGCGGGTCTGGATGCGACCTTCGATGTAGACGGGCGAGCCCTTCTTCAGGTACTCGCCGACGACCTCCGCCGTGCGACCAAAAAAGACGACACGGTGCCATTCGGTGATTTCCTTCTTTTCACCGGACGACTTGTCCTTGTACGTCTCCGTCGTTGCGATCCGAATCGTTGCGATCGCTTCGCGGTTCTGCGTGTAACGAACCTCAGGGTCGGCACCCAAGTTGCCGATGAGGGTGACTCTGTTGAGTGATGCCATGACTACCTCCTGACAAAAGTTGAAATTGGCAGGAAGGCCGTCATTACCTGACGGGGTATCCCCGCCGGGGTTTGAAATTGCTGTTTGTTTCGGAAGGCCAGCTACCTTCACCATGCCCGCCATAAGGAGGACGTGAGATGGTCGCATTCTGACCATCGAAAAAATGTTCAGGCAGTCGAAATATGCCCTTTTTGGACGCATTTCAGACGCCATAGATGGGGCGTCCTGACTACTCTCCCGAGGCTATATCAACCGGGAGACAGTCATGGCCACACGTCAGTACAAGCTTTCAACCAACATTCCTACCGTCAGGCTAAGCAATAGCCGGCCATTCATCACCCAGAAGACCATGCTGAATTCATTGCATGCCCAGCAGGTATTCGAGCGTGGTTACGACATGTGTGCCAACGGGCTGTTCTCGCTGACCGTCGTTTTACGCTTCATCGGTACTGAAGAACAGGCCCAGGCAGTGGAAGCAATGGTTGATGACCTGCTCAACAAAACGCTGGAGGAGATTCGCCAGGAGATCAAGCGCATGCAGGATATGAGCGAAGCCAATGGCTGCGAGACGATGATCGGATATACCAATGCCCGTACCGTCGAGATTCAGATCACCTCGCCACGCTCGATCAGGTTCCTGGCCATCATCCGCGAGTTCGATCAATTGATAGCCGCGATGGATACTTTATGGCTTGCCTGCCTCATCGACGACACGCACTACTCCATCGAGGCCTATCAATGGAAACGCAGGATCCTTCGAGTAGCCGGGCAAATTCGCACCCTGGCCACGCGCGCGATTCTGGCGGCGCGCAAGAAAGAAACCGTGGAACTTGCAGCGGAGGAAAAAGAGTCGGTGACAATCAGAGAGTTCACAACGACAACAAATGACCACCGCATTACCGGCGATATCGTTGATTCGTAATTCTTCTCTCCGCTGTGTAGGCTGCATCGCTCCTCTCGGAGACAACAACCTGACCGAAAGGTAATTTCCGAGTCATCTTCCTGTTGGTATGCGATTCCTAAGATGGCATCACCGTCGGACGAGAAATATCCGGCGCTAACAACCCAATGTCACTAGGAGAACACCATGAAAACCACGCTTACCAAAATCGCTCTGATCGCTTCCCTGAGCGCCATTGGCACGACAGCCGCAATGGCCCACGAAGACTATTCCGAAAGCGGAAGCCTGCATTGGCTCTCGCACGCTTCGGAATCAAAGGGCCAACCGACAGCCAACCAGCTTGCTCCCTTCGGGTATCAATCCACCGCCGCCGCAGCGCGTGTGGTGAGCATTGACAGCAGCACAAAATACCTGAACGTCACACGTCTCGAAACCGTCCAAATCAAGGCCGATGGGAAGACTGTCACGTGGATGTTCGATACGTTCGGAACGACACCATTTCCACTTTCCAAGATCATTCCGGGAACCGACGGCGTCACGGTCTACGTTGCAGAAAATCCGGCCTACATCGGCGGTTGATCGGCTTACAGGGTGGTTACATCAATGTAATCCCCCGATCACTCTCCGGTTAGGGTGGAGTGACCAAAATGGCTTTGCGGTGCCTGCCGTATTCCGAATTTGCTGATGTATCCACATAGGAGAAAGAAACATGCTGAAGAAAATCTTGATGGTCGTTGCAATCAGTTCCGCCGCCGTATCGGCTTACGCCGTGGACCACACCCAGGTCAAACAATCGATCGAGCTGAAGGATGGTTCGACCGTGTATATCTTCAAGGACGGCAAGATGGGAATGGAAGACAAGGTCGGGCGCGCGACCTACATGGAGTCCGGCCACGTGATGGAAACCAAGGACGGGAAGAAAATCATCATGAATGGCAACGAAATCTGGCGGGTCGATGAACTGCTGCACAGCAATCACCGCGGCGGATAAGCCCGACGCCACCTCCACACAGCCCTCTATTGGAGGGCTGTGTGCGTTTTGAAGTAACGTCCGAGAACTTCTCTCATCTCGTGCCGCAGGTCTTGCCCATCGGCACAGGCTATTTTGTCGTACAGGTTTGCGGCAACGCCCTTGAAGATCGACACAACTTCAGGGTCAAAATGCCGGCCCGAGTCATGCACGATGATAGAGATCGCCTCTGCAAGCTCCATCGGCTTCTTGTATGGACGTTCCGAAGTCAGCGCATCGAAAACGTCGACCACGGCGAATATCCTAGCGACACGCGGGATTGCATCGCCCACCAGTCCGTCGGGATAACCCGTTCCGTCAAAACGTTCATGATGGTGCCGTATCGTGCATGCCGCGCCCGTCAGCCACTGGTTGTCCTCGACTATTTCAATGCCCAGAAGCGCATGGGTCTTCATGATCCGAAATTCGTCGTCGGTCAGTTTTCCCGGTTTGAGCAGAATGCTATCGGGAATGCCGATTTTCCCCACATCGTGAAGAAAAGCACCCGCGACCAGATCGGCGATCTCGCGTCTTGGCAGCTCCATTGCTTCGGCAAGTGCAACCGCATAGAACGTTACCCGGTAGTTGTGAGCGTCGGTATCGGAATCGCGCTTGGCGATCGCGTTCCCGAGGGAACGCATCAGCGACAGATTGGAATCCAACAGGCGGCGCGACAGTCCCGCCGAGCGTTGCAGCATGGCCAGCAACAGCGGGTAGAGAAGAATCGCGGTGATCAGGACAGAAATAGCGGCCGTCAGCGCTCCACCACGAATTTGGACTCGTTGGGTTTCCAGGGTTTTCCTATCGAGGCGATTGACGCCTTCCAAGTATCCCGCAAGCTCTCCGTCAGCGCCGGATAATGGAAGAACAACCTGGATCAGCCGCT
>CAMBRI010000236.1 GCA_945870205.1 Sulfuritalea hydrogenivorans sk43H
CCCCCATAGCCAAGTGCCCCCATGAGAATACTGCTCGCAGAAGATGACCGCATCATTTCCCAGGGCTTGATCTCCGCCTTGCGCAAGGCGGGTTACGCCGTCGATCATGTCAATAACGGCGCGGATGCAGACACGGCGCTGCTGTCCCAACCCTATGACCTGCTGATACTCGATCTGGGTTTGCCGCGCATGTCGGGGATCGACGTTCTCACGCGCCTGCGCGCGCGCAAAGTCACCACGCCCGTGCTGGTGCTGACGGCGCAGGACGGTGTCGAAGACCGGGTGCGTGGCCTGGATGCCGGTGCCGACGATTACCTGACCAAGCCTTTCGCCCTGCCGGAGCTGTTCGCCCGGGCGCGGGCGCTGACCCGGCGTGGCACCGGCAATCCGACGCGCATCGAGGTCGGCGCCTTGTCTTACGACCAGTCGGAACGCATTGCGCGCCTGAACGGAGAAATCGTCGAGCTTTCGGCACGCGAACTGGGGCTGCTCGAGATCCTGCTGCTGCGCGCCGGCCGCCTGGTGGCGAAGGACCAGCTGGTCGATCAGTTGTGCAGCTGGGGCGAGGAAGTCAGCAACAATGCCATAGAGGTCTACATCCACCGCCTGCGCAAGAAACTGGAACCGGGCGGTGCGCGCATCACGACAGTGCGCGGCCTTGGCTATTGCCTGGAGAAATCCGCAGATTCGGCTGATGGAAAAGTCTGACGCCGGCATGCAAAGCGGTATTGACGGCTCGCAACATGGCGCCGCGCAGAGCGCGGCAACGCCCCCGACCGTAAAGCCAAGTGGGAGCACCAACAACCCTTTTGTCAATTTCGAGTATCCGAACTCGCTGTTTGGCGAGATTCTCGACTGGATGCTGGCGCCCTTGCTGCTGCTGTGGCCGATCTCGATTGCCGCCACCAATCACGTCGCCAGCTTTATCGCCAATCAGCCCTACGACCAGGCTCTGGCCGACGACGTTATCGCCATTGTGAGGCTGGTAAAAATCGAAGGCGGCCGGGTCACGGTAAACCTGCCACCCTCGGCACGCGCGTTGCTGCATGTGGACGAAACCGACGCTCTGTTCTATCAGGTGGTTGGCCCTAACACCCGTGTCATCCAGGGCGACAAGGGCATCCCGTGGCCGCCGCTGCCGGCGCAGATCGAAGCCGGCAAGGTGTTGTATCGAGATGACCGCATCGACGCCGAAAACGTGCGCATTGCCTATGCCTTTCTGCCGGTAAAAAGCGGCATGCCGCCGGCCGTGGTGCAGGTGGCGGAAACCCTGAAGAAGCGCGAGGCGCTGTCGGGCAGCATCATTTCCGGCGTGCTGTTGCCGCAGTTCGCCATCATCCCGCTGGCAGTGATCCTGGTCTATCTCGGGCTCATGCGCGGCATTGCGCCGCTGCGGCTGCTTCAGGAAAAGATCCACAGCCGCCGTCCGTCCGACCTCTCGCCGATATCGGTCAAGCGCGTGCCCGACGAGGTGCGTCCGCTGGTGGTCGCCTTCAACCAGATGATGGGGCGCCTGGAAGAAAACCTGCAGGCGCAGCACCGCTTCATCTCCCAGGCGGCACACCAGATGCGCACGCCGCTGACCGGCCTCAAGACCCAAACCGAAATTGCGCTATCCGAAACCGATCCGGCGCAAATGCGGCTGGCGCTGCAACTGATTGCCGAAAGCACCGATCGGGCTTCGCACATGATCAACCAGTTGCTGATACTGGCGCGCGCCGAGGCCAGCCACGAGAAGCTGCACCACGTAGTACCGCTCGATCTGAATTTGCTGGCCCGCAGCGTCACCGAGGATTGGGTGGTGCGGGCGATGACCAAGCGCATCGACCTTGGCTTCGAGGACTGCGGCCGGCCCCTGATGGTCAAAGGCGTGCCCCTGCTGTTGCGCGAACTGCTGACCAATCTGGTGGACAACGCCATCAAGTACACGCCGGCGGGCGGCCACGTCACGGTGCGCGCCCATGGCAACCAGCTGGCGCTGATCGAGGTGGAGGACGATGGTATCGGCATCCCCATCGAAGAGCGCTCGAGCATTTTCGAACGCTTCTACCGGGTGCTGGGCACAGACGCCGAAGGCAGTGGACTGGGTCTGCCGATTGCCGCCGAGATCGCCGATCTGCATCAGGCCAAAATAGATCTGCTGACCGGCAGCGGTGGCCGCGGCAGCCTGTTCAGAGTCAGTTTTCCTCGCTACTGGGAAGCGGGCGAGAGTCCGTCGAGCCCAACCCGGCCGCCTTCGGGCGGCTTCCCCATTGGTCTGTAGCGGACCTGAAAACCACCTTGTAAGCTTCACGTCAGGATTGCCGGCGGACAATGCGGTCCATCTTGGGGCAATTGACGGTGATCTATGACCTTCGTAATGTTCCGAGAACACGGTAGGCGCGCGACACAGGGGAATCCCGGGGTGCGTCTCAGGAACGGCGGGCTGTTCCGGTCCGCCGCATAGCCATAAAAGGAGGAGTGCCAGATGCAACTCACTGAGAAGCACAAGAAGTACTGGAACATTAACCTGAAGATAAGCAGCGCTCTGCTTGTCCTCTGGTTCGTGTCCACGTTCGTCATGGGCTGGTATGCCCGCGAACTCAATGCGATCGAGATCATCGGTCCCTTGGGCTTCTACATGTCGGCACAGGGCTCGCTGATCATTTACGTCGCGATCATCGCCTATTACGCCTATTTCATGAACAACCTGGACAAGGAATACGGCGTCCATGAAGGGGAGCTCGACTAACATGGCTGAAGTCACCCAATCCCAATTCACCTCCAACCTGAAGCGCTACTACAGCTTCTATACTGGCGGTTTCGTTGCCTTCGTCATCCTGGTCGGCATCCTCGAACAGATGGGCGTGCCGAACAAGATTCTCGGCTACATCTTCCTGTTCGCCACCATCATGCTGTACGCCGGCATCGGCTTCATGTCGAAGACGGCGGACGTCGGCGAGTACTACGTCGCCGGCCGGCGCGTGCCAGCGCTGTTCAACGGCATGGCGACTGGCGCCGACTGGATGTCGGCGGCCAGCTTCATCGGCATGGCCGGCACGCTCTACCTGTCCGGCTATGACGGCCTCGCCTTCGTGCTGGGCTGGACCGGCGGCTACTGCTTGGTGGCGATCCTGCTGGCGCCCTACCTGCGCAAGTTCGGTCAGTTCACCATTCCGGACTTCCTCGGCGCGCGCTTCGGCGGTCACCTGCCGCGCTTCATCGGCGTGGTCGCGGCCATCGTCTGTTCCTTCACCTACGTGATTGCACAGATCTACGGCGTTGGCCTCATCACCTCGCGCTTCACCGGCCTCGAGTTTCAGGTCGGCGTGTTCGTGGGTCTGGCCGGCATCCTGGTGTGTTCTTTCCTCGGCGGCATGAAGGCGGTGACCTGGACCCAGGTGGCGCAGTACATCATCCTGATCGTGGCCTACATGATCCCGGTGGTCTGGCTGTCGGTGAAGCATACCGGCAACCCGATTCCGCAGATCTCCGCCTACACGTCGGCCCTGCCCAAGGTTACGGCGCTGGAAAAGGAGTTCAACGACAAGACCTCGCCCAAGGGCGCCAAGGAAGAGTCGGTGCGCGCCATCTTCCGTGAGCGCTCTGCCGCTGGCACGGCCAAGCTGGCCGGTCTGGAAAAGGACGGCCCGGCTTTCCTCGCTGCCGAAAAGCAGAAGCTGACGGACAAGGTCGCGGCGCTCAAGGCCGAAGCCACGCCCGATGCCAAGGCGATCGAAGCCGCCGAAAAGTCGGTCAAGGACTTCCCGGCCGATGCGGCTGCGGCGAAGAAGGCCTGGACCGCCGAGAAGGGGGTTGCCGCTCGCGCTGCACCGGTCAAGGCCCACGCCGAAGCCTTTGCGGTCGGCGGCAAGACGCCGGAAGAGATCGAGAAGAACCGCAGCAAGGCGAAGAAGAACTTCCTCGCCCTGATCATGTGCCTGATGATCGGCACGGCGGCGCTACCGCACATCCTGATGCGCTACTACACCACGCCTTCGGTGCATGAGGCGCGCGTCTCGGTGTTCTGGGGATTGTTCTTCATCTTCCTGCTCTACTTCACGGCACCGGCCCTGGCCATCCTGGCCAAATACGAGGTGTACAGCAACCTGGTGGGGTCGAGCTTTGCGTCATTACCTGCCTGGGTCAGCAACTGGTCCACGGTGGACAAGACGCTGATGAACATTGCCGACATCAACAAGGACGGCATCGTGCAACTGGCGGAAGTCGTCATCGGCGGCGACCTGATCGTGCTGGCAACCCCGGAAATTGCGGGTCTGCCTTACGTGATCTCGGGCCTCGTGGCGGCCGGCGGTCTGGCAGCGGCGCTGTCAACCGCTGATGGCCTCTTGCTGACCATCGCCAACGCCATGTCACACGACCTGTACTACAAGATGATCGACCCGAACGCTTCGACGGTGCGCCGTCTCGCGGTGTCCAAGGGTCTGTTGCTCGTGGTGGCCTTGTGTGCCGCCTACGTCACCAGCCTGAAACCGGGCGACATCCTGTTCCTGGTCGGTGCGGCCTTCTCGCTTGCGGCATCGGGCTTCTTCCCGGCGCTGGTTTGCGGGGTGTTCTGGAAACGCGCCAACTACCTCGGTGCGGTGCTGGGCATGAGTGCGGGACTGGGTATTTGCGCCTACTACATGTTCATCACCTATCCGTTCTTCGGATGCGGTGCCAACTGCGTGGCCAACCAGTGGTGGGATATTGCCCCGATCTCGGCCGGTACCTTCGGCATTCCCGCCGGCTTCATCGGCATCATCATCGGCAGCCTGATTTCGGCCGCGCCGAACAAGGAAATCCAGGATCTGGTCGACCATGTCCGCTATCCGAACCTGGAAGGCGACATCGATACCAAGGGCGTCTGATTAGTCTTATGGAGGAGGAGGAGGGATAGGGAGCATACCCACCCTCGTTGATCCGGCCCTTGGGAAACCACGGGCCGGTTTTTTTTGTGTCCAGCCTGAAAGGCTGGACGGTATCCCGTTGCGGGACAAGGCTACGGACAGTGGAAAATCATCCGGAGTGGCTTTGCCCGCGTTGTTTGCGGGCTTAGCCCACTCCGCAGGGGCATTATCAGAAAGGAAGGTCCGGAATGTATTTCATCAGGTCGGCGCGCTCGGTGTCACGCGCCAGATTTTTGGCCCGCTTCGGCTCGAAACCAACCAGACGTTTGAGAATGCGCGTGACATCGTCAGGGCGATTGGCGTGATGGTAGGCCATGCCCAGTTGATAAAAACCTTCGCCGCTCATGGGTTGCAACTCGACCACTTTTTCAAGTGCGGTGACGGCCTGGTCATGCTGGCCCAGTCGCGCATGGGCCAGTCCCATGCCGTACCATGCCATGTCCTGCAGGGGCACCAGGCGCACCGCCTCGGTGAAAGCGGCAATCGCCTCCTTCGGCTTGCCGGCGTGTTCGCAGACATAGCCGAGGTTGAACCAGTTCGCGCCGTCGTCCGGCGTCAGCGCCAGCGCGGCTTCGAACCACTTGATGGCGACATCCCAGTTCTTCCGTTTCGCCGCAATCGCCGCCAGATGGCGTGCCGACTGCACGTCCTGCGGGTTGGTGCGAAATGCCGTCTGGTAGGCTTCGAAAGCAGCATCGTCGCGACCGAAGAAGTGAAACAGCCAGCCGCGGGCATAATGCCGCCAGTGATCGTAATTCATGTACTTGCCCATACTGAAAATGGAGACCGAAACATACCATGAGCCATCCTGAACTGCTCATTCTTGGCGTGCTGCGTGCACTGGCGGAAGTCGCGATGCTGTTTCTGCTCGGGCAGGGGCTGCTGGCGCTGCTGGCCGGCGGTCGCCGCCACGACAACACCATGTACAAGCTGTTCCTGATTGTTACCGCGCCGGTGCTGAAAGCGGTGCGCGTGGTTACGCCGCCACAGGTGATCGACAAGCACCTGCCTTTCGTTGCCTTCGCCTTGCTGTTCTGGTGCTGGATCGGGCTGGCCTATCTGAAAAAACTCTACTGCGAGACCAACCTGCTGCAATGTTTTTGAGCCAGTCCGGCGCGGTGACGCGAATGTTGCCGGAGGTATTCGCCGGGCATTTCGGGGACTGATCTACACTCCGGGTGTGAATACCCAATTCGACCGCACGCGCGTCGTCCTGCTGCTGCTATTGCTCACTTTGCTCGGCGTCGGCGTATGGGCCTATCGCGGCGTCGGTGATTCCTTGCGCGAGATCCGCGCCACGGGCATGCAGACGCTACTCAATACCCAGGTCGGCACGCTGGAGCAGTGGATCGCCGAGCGACGCCATGAGGCGGAGCAACTTGCCGGCGATGCGGAGTTGAACGCCGATATCGTCCGGCTCGCCGCCGGTCG
>CAMBRI010000237.1 GCA_945870205.1 Sulfuritalea hydrogenivorans sk43H
ACCGGATCGGGCAAGGGCTTGCCCTTGTAGAACTCCTTGTCAGCGTCAAGCTTGGTTTTCTTCTTCTTGGCGTCCTCAAGTCGCTGCTGGGACTGCTTCAGGTTCTTGTCGACTTCGGCAAGCGCACGATCCCGCGCCGAATTGATGTCTTTCTCGCTGGAATATGTCGCCAGCAGGGCCAGTGTGCGGCGGCGCTCTTCGGCAGCTTTTTTCCTGTCCTCTTCCTTCTTCGCCAGTTCAGCTTCGCGGCGGGCCTGCTGCTCGGCCGTGAGGGGGGCCTCTACCGTTTTTGAAACGAAGCCACGATTGTCGCGCTCTTCATACGCTCTTCCTTGGCACTCGGTGGGCAAGAAGTCGCCGCATACCTTGCGCCCCTTGGCGTCATCGCAGCAATAGATGCGCGTCTGGGCAACGGCGCCAGAGGCCAGCACCGCAGAAGAAGCGAACAGCAGGGCGGAAATCAGTCGCATGGAGGTTCTCCCTGGAGAAATGTCATGAGCATCATTCGATGCCGTAACGAAGTCGGTAAGCACGCACGGCGGCGAGCTTGCTTTCAAGTTCCGGATGACCGGACAGATAATCGATCAAATCGGTCAAGCTGGCAACGCTGATCACCGGTATGCCGTAATTCCGTTCAACTTCCTGCACCGCCGAAAGCTCGCCCTGGCCGCGCTCCTGACGATCAAGCGCAATAAGCACCGCAGCAGGCGTAGCCCCTGCGGCACGAATCAGGTCTACCGACTCGCGTACCGAGGTGCCGGCAGATATAACGTCATCGACGATCAGCACGCGGCCCTTGAGTGGAGCCCCTACCAGCGTGCCGCCTTCGCCGTGATCCTTGGCTTCCTTGCGGTTGTAGACGTAGGGCGTATTGCGCCCACGGCCCGACAGCGCCATGGCCGTTCCGGCTGCGAGCGGGATACCTTTGTAGGCAGGCCCGAACAGCACATCGAACGGAACTTCGGCAGTGAGGATGCGGCGCGCGTAGAAATCGCTCAGGCGCGAAAGGGAGGCGCCATCGCTGAACAAACCGGCATTGAAAAAATAGGGGCTCAGGCGACCCGCCTTGGTCTTGAATTCGCCAAAGCGCAACACGCCCAGTTCGCAGGCGAAGGCGATAAACTCGCGACTCAGTTCGCTGGCAACGGTAAGCTCGGCGTTCACATTCATCTGGCGCATTCTACATGCGGAAGCCCATGCTCCGAATACTCAGTCTGAATCTCAACGGTATCCGTTCCGCCGCCAACAAAGGAGTTTTCGACTGGCTGGCGACCCGTGAGGCGGACATCGTTTGCGTCCAGGAACTCAAAGCGCAGCTTGCCGATCTGACGCCGGCCCTGCGAAACCCGGCCGGTTTCGTCGGCTGCTTTCATGCCGCCGAGAAGAAAGGCTACAGCGGAGTCGGCATCTATTCCCGGCGCGCGCCGGACCGCATCGTCGAAGGCTTCGGCAACGCCGAGTTCGATGCCGAAGGACGTTACCTGCAAGCCGATTTCGGCAAGCTGTCGGTCGTTTCGCTCTACCTGCCCTCCGGGTCCAGTTCGGACGAACGCCAGCAGGCCAAGTTCCGCTTTCTCGACCAGTTCCGGCCGCAGCTTGAACGTCTGGCGGGAGACGCCCGGCGCGACGGACGGGAAGTCCTGCTGTGCGGCGACTGGAACATTGCGCATCAGGCAATAGACCTGAAGAACTGGAAGTCCAACCAGAAGAACTCCGGCTTCCTTCCTGAGGAACGTGCCTGGCTGTCGTCGGTATTCGATGACCTGGGCTGGATGGATGTGCACCGCAGACTTCTGCCCGATGCAACCGGCGAGGCCTACACTTGGTGGTCGAACCGGGGCCAGGCGTGGGCCAAGAATGTTGGCTGGCGCATCGACTACCAAATCGCGACGCCGGGCCTGGCAGCGGCAGCGCGCCAAGTGTCGGTCTACAAGGATCAGCGCTTCTCGGATCACGCACCGCTGACAATTGATTACGAACTGGCTTCCGTATGACATGGATCATTGCAGCGCCGCGACAAAATCGGTAGCCTTCGGGTTTTAGTACTTCAATTCAGGAGAAAAGCATGAACGACGTTAGCGATGTCACCAAAGACAAACTGATTTCCGATGTAAAGCTGGTGATTGCCGACACCGAGGAACTTTTGCGCGCCACGGCCGGCCAGGCAGGCGAGAAGATTGCCGACATCCGCGCCCGGACGCAGGATCGTCTGGCCGCCGCCAAGATCAAGCTGGCCGAAGCCGAGGCCGCACTGTTGGATAAAGCCAAGCAGGCAGGACGCGTTGCCGACGACTACGTGCATGACAATCCCTGGCGTTCGGTAGGTGTAGCCGCCGGCTTTGGCTTCATAGTCGGCCTCCTGATCGGCCGTCGCTGAAACCTGCCATGGGCGACGCGGAGGGTAACGGGCCGCAGCAGCGCGGCCTGTTCGCTTCAACCAAGGGATTGCTTGGCACCGGCGTCACCCTGCTGTACAACCGCCTGCAACTGCTCGGCGTCGAGCTCGCCGAGGAGCGGGTGCGGCTGGTTTCCATGCTCGCATATGGCGGAGCAGCGTTCCTCTGCATCGCTGCCGGCCTGGTCTTCCTCGCCATCTTTTTTACCGTTCTGCTCTGGGACAGTAACCGCTTGCTGGCATTGGGAGTCTTTTCCGCCCTGTTCCTGGGTGCCGGCATGGCCAGCCTGATGTTGGCCATGAGCTTGTCAAGATCAGGCTCGAAGCTGTTTTCAGCCAGCCTGGCAGAACTGCGCAAGGATAGCGAAGCCATGGCGACCGGCGATACCGCCAGATCAAAGTGAACCCGAGCGCACTGGAACTGGCGCTAAAAAAGCAGCGGCTACAGATCGCCGCCGAGGGCTTGCGTATGGACTTTGGTCGTTACGCGGCTGGCCTGGCGCCAGCCTTTACCGGCGCTGACTGCGCCGTCGCAAGCGCCCGGTGGTTGCGCCGCAATCCGGAAATTGTGGTTGCCACCGGGGTCGCGCTGCTGGTGATCCGACCGCGAGGAGCCTTGCGTTGGGCGCGCCGCGCGTTTGTCGGCTGGCAGACTTGGCGCAAACTGCGCAATTTCGTGGAGCGCCGCCTGACGGCTTCCAGCCGGTCGCAGTGAACGCGGGACGCTTATGGAAAAGCCGCCTTCGAACGCAGCGGCTTTGGCCTCAACCGGTTCCATCATCGCTCTGCCACGCCTTGATTGCGGCGGATTCACAGCCAGCAGAATCATGGCCGCCAGCCGGGAATCCAGCCCCTGCCAAGCCCTAAATCACAACGGCCCCCATCGCTGGAGGTCGTCTGAATACTGGTGATGATGAGTGGACTTGAACCACCGACCCCTGGATTATGAAAATGCACTACTGATACGGCAACCGCAAAGATTCAATAGTTTAGCCTTTGACTGAATCAGGATAGCCGACCCTACAAGGCCCGTAAATTCGTTGCTTGCGTTTCAACATGGGCAGGATTTGGCCATAGCGCCCTGCCCTATCCGCTGCTCATGGTTTGCCGCTGCCACCGTCCGGGGCTATCATCGCACCTGAATTTCACCGGGACGGAGGGAATCATGGCTGTAGTCATGAAAAAAACAAAAGCAGGGGCTAAGGTCGCGAAGCAGGCCGCGGCGCCGAAAGCTGGCAAGGTCATCAGCGAAGTCGATCTGCTGATTGCGCGGTTAAAGCGATTCAGGAAAGGGCAGCGCACCGGCTTTGACCTGCGCGAAGCCATCGAAGACGGCCGGGACTGATGCCCTTCGTTCTCGATAACTCAGTCGTTTCCGGCTGGTATCTCGCCAAACAGGCAACTCCCTACACCGACGCCGTACTCGACAAGCTGCGGCACGATAACGCCATCGTTCCGCCCTTGTGGGAACTGGAACTGGTCAACGTCGCCAGAACCGCCACGAAACGAAGCACCCTGACCGACGACGAGACCCGCCTTGCGGTTTCTTTCGTGCTGGGGCTACCGATCACTGTCGACCGCGCCATCGTGCCGCCTGAGCGTGTTCTCTCGCTTGCCCTGACCTACGGCCTGACCGCCTACGATGCCGCTTATTTGGAACTGGCCTTGCGCCTGAAACTGCCAATCGCGGCCAAGGATGGAGATTTACGGGGTGCTGCGGAAAAGGCTGGGCTAAGTCTGGTCAAGATATGAAGCGCAAGACAAAAACCGTTGAACAGGTCGGAGGGATGCTTCACAAGCCGGGACGCAAGGTGAAGACCGATGCCGCGATGAATGCCGCCATAAGGGGCAAAGCAAAGGCTTCTGATGAAGGCACGAAGAGCCGAGAAAAGGCCCAAATGGGGGCCAATGGCTGACTGGGAAACGCTTAAAGTTTGGAACGAGATCGCGCCGGGGGTTACGGTTGGGCAAGCCCGAAGATGGTGCAACGCCATGCCCACCTTGCCGAGTACGCAAACAAGCTGCGCCCGTTTGGATAGGATTTGGCCATAGAGCACTCAGGCGAAAGTAACAAAACCGCCTGAATGCCTTGTGAATACTGGTGGTGATGAGTGGACTTGAACCACCGACCCCCGGATTATGAATCCGATGCTCTAACCGACTGAGCTACATCACCGCGAAGGGGCCGAATTATCCTCGGCGCACGCTTGCCTTGTCAAGGCAAGCTCCGGTAAGCGACAATCGGGGCATGGACTTCGATATCGTGATTGTAGGCGGTGGCTTGGCTGGCTTGAGCCTGGCGGCGGCTTTGCGGCGTTCGACCTTGTCGGTGGCATTGATCGAGGGGCGTGCGCCCGTCTTCCCAGAAAGCTGGGATTCGCGCATTTACGCGATCAGCCCGGCCAACGCGGCCTTTCTCGATGAATTGGGCGCCTGGCGCCACATGGATGCGACGCGCATGGAAGCCGTACGAACCATGGAAATTCACGGTGACGCCGGCGGCCGACTGGATTTCACCGCCTATGGCTGCGGAGTGTCGGAACTGGCCTGGATACTCGAGTCCTCCCTGATGCAGCGCGAATTGTGGGAGACAGTCAAGCGCCAGGGCAACCTGTCCCTGCTTTGCCCGGCCCGCCCGCAGGCGCTGACCATGGGACCTGACGCGGCGCTGCTGACGCTTGACGACGGCCGCCGCTTTTCGGCCCGGCTGATCGTCGCCGCGGATGGCGCCGAGTCCTGGACCCGGTCTGCGGCCGGTGTCGGTGTTCGTTTCGACCCCTATGATCAGGTGGGCGTGGTCGCCAATTTCGCCACCGAACTACCGCATCGCGGGACAGCATTTCAATGGTTCCGGACCGATGGGGTACTGGCATGGCTACCGCTGCCGGGCAAGCGCATCTCGATGGTCTGGTCCGCCCCGGAGGACCACGGGCGCAAGCTTCTGGCGCTCGATCACGCCGAACTGTGCGCCCGGGTTGCCGAGGCCGGCAACCAGCACCTGGGAGCGCTGGAACTGATTACCCCGCCGACCGGTTTTCCATTGCGCCTGATGCGCGCGCCGAATACGGTCGCGCCACGCCTGGCCCTGATCGGCGATGCCGCGCATACGATCCATCCACTTTCGGGCCATGGCATCAACCTCGGCTTTCAGGACGCGCGGATTCTGGCTGCGGTCTTGTGCAGCAAGCCCGACCACGTCGATTGCGGCGACCTTGGCCTGTTGCGAGGCTACGAACGAGCACGCAAAGAGGAAGTTGTGACGTTGCAGACGCTGACCGACAGCCTGCACGACCTTTTCCGCCCCGCAACGAGCTCCCTGACCCGACTGCGCAACTTTGGGTTGAACCTCACCAACACTTTGCCGGTCGTAAAGAACCTGCTGGTCCGCTACGCGCTTGCATCCTGACGCCGGCGCCCTGAATTTTCCTGGAGAAAACATGAAGAAACCCCTGCTTGCGGCCGCTTTGGCCTGTATGTCGATGGCTGCAGTCGCTGATGAGGCCGAGGTGAAAAAGGCCGTCGAGGCGAGGCTGGGCAAAGTCGAAAAGATGGTCAAGGCGCCCATGGCCGGAATCTGGGAAGTTACGGTGGACGGCCAGATTTTCTATGCCGACGACAAGGCCGGCTACATTCTGTTCGGTAACCTGCTCGATATGAAGACCGGCAAGAACCTCACGGCGGAGCGCCAGTTCAACTCCCTGCCGCTGGAACTTGCCGTGAAGCAGGTGCGCGGTTCCGGCAAGAATGTGATGGTGACCTTCGAAGATCCCAACTGCGGTTACTGCAAGAAATTGGCGAAAGACATCCTGACCCTGAAGGACGTCACCGTCTACACCTTCCTGCTACCGGTGCTGGGCGACGATTCCTACGAAAAATCCAAGGCGATCTGGTGTGCGCCGGACAAGTCGAAGGCCTGGAC
>CAMBRI010000238.1 GCA_945870205.1 Sulfuritalea hydrogenivorans sk43H
AGCGAGACGGTGCCGGCCTCCATCCGTCTGCAGCGTGCGCTCGACCTGCCGCCACCGATGCCGGAACATGCGGCGCTGGCGGCACTCAAGGCCATCGCAGCGAAGAACGTGGTCAGGAAATCCCTGATCGGGCAGGGCTACTACGGCACCCACACGCCGCCGGTGATCCTGCGCAACCTGTTCGAGAACCCCGGCTGGTATACCGCCTACACGCCTTACCAGGCCGAGATTGCGCAGGGCCGCCTGGAAGCGCTCCTCAACTACCAGCAGATGGTGGTTGACCTCACCGGCATGCAGATTGCCAACGCCTCGCTGCTCGACGAAGCCACCGCCGCGGCCGAAGCCATGACCATGGCGCGGCGCATCTCGAAAGCCAAGGGCAACGTGTTCTTCGTCGATGAGGCGACCTTTCCGCAGACCATCGACGTGATCAGAACGCGCGCCGCCTACTTCGGTTTCGAACTGATGATCGGCCGTCCGGAAGAAGCGGCGAGCGCGGCAAACGAGCACGATCTTTTCGGCGCCCTGCTGCAGTACCCCAATGCCCGTGGTGAAATTTCCGATCTCACCGCGACGATTGCCACCATCAAGAACCGCGGTGGCGTGGTCGCCGTGGCCTCCGACCTGATGGCGCTGGTGCTGCTAAAACCTCCCGGTGAAATGGGCGCCGACATCGCGCTGGGTTCCTCGCAGCGCTTCGGCGTGCCAATGGGTTTCGGCGGTCCCCACGCGGCTTTCTTCGCCACGCGCGAAGCGCATGTGCGGTCGATGCCGGGACGCATCATCGGCGTCTCGAAAGATGCCCGCGGCAAGACGGCCTATCGCATGGCGCTGCAGACCCGCGAGCAGCACATCCGGCGCGAGAAGGCCAATTCCAACATCTGTACCTCGCAGGTCCTGCTGGCCAACATGGCCGGCATGTATGCGGTGTGGCATGGTCCCGAGGGCCTGCGCACGATTGCCGCCCGCATCCATCGCCTCGCGGCCCTGCTGGCCGGCGGCCTGGGCATTGGGGAGCGGAATTTTTTCGACAGTTTCGAAGTGACGATGGACGCCGACAAGGCGGCGGCGATCCTGCAGGATGCCTGCACGGCCGGCTATAACCTGCGCCGTGTCGATGAGCGGACCCTTGGCATCAGCCTCGACGAAACCACCACGCGCGTGGATGTCGCGGCACTGTTGAAGATCTTCGGCGCGCGTCACAGCAATGCGGCCAATCATGCCACCCCGGTCGAGGCCCTCGATGCCGCGCGACCCTGCGCCATCCCGGCCTCGCTGCAGCGGCGCGAGCCGATCCTGAGCCATCCGGTATTCAACACCCACCACACCGAGCACGGCATGCTGCGCTACCTGAAGCGCCTGCAGAACCGGGACCTGGCGCTCGATCACGCGATGATTCCGCTCGGCTCCTGCACCATGAAGCTCAACGCCGCCGCCGAGATGATTCCCGTCTCATGGCCCGAGTTCGGCCAGATGCATCCCTTCGTCCCGCTGGACCAGGCGCAGGGCTATCTGGAACTGATCACGGGACTCGAAGACCAACTCAAGGCGATCACCGGTTTCGATGCCGTATGCATGCAGCCGAACTCCGGCGCGCAGGGCGAATATGCCGGACTGGTGGCCATCCGCCGCTACCAGGAGGCCAACGGCCAGGGCGCGCGCAACGTCTGCCTGATCCCGAAATCCGCCCACGGCACCAACCCGGCCACCGCCCAGATGTGCGGCCTGGAAGTTGTCGCCGTGGCTTGCGACGACAGCGGCAACGTCGACATCGAGGACCTCAAGGCCAAGGCGGCGCAGCACGCCGCGAACCTGTCCTGCCTGATGATCACCTATCCCTCGACCCACGGCGTGTTCGAGGAGGCGGTGAAGGACATCTGCGCCATCGTCCATGCCCACGGCGGGCAGGTGTACATGGACGGCGCCAACCTCAACGCGCAGGTCGGCCTCTGTCGCCCGGCCGACATCGGCGCCGATGTCTCGCACATCAACCTGCACAAGACCTTCGCCATCCCGCACGGCGGTGGCGGACCGGGCATGGGCCCGATCGGCCTCAAGGCGCATCTGGTGCCCTTTGCGCCGGGGCATTCTTCACTCCCCATCCCCTCCCCGACCCTCCCCTTGAAGGGGAGGGAGCACAGTTCCTCGCCCTTCAAGGGGGAGGCTAGGAGGGGGATGGGGTCGGTATCTGCCGCGCCCTGGGGCTCGGCCTCGATCCTGCCGATTTCCTGGATGTACATCACCATGATGGGCGGCACCGGCCTCACCCGCGCCACCGAGATCGCGATACTCAATGCCAACTACGTCGCGGCGAAACTCAAGGACCACTATCCTGTGCTCTACACAGGCAGCCAGGGCCGCGTCGCCCACGAGTGCATCCTCGACGTGCGCGCCATCAAGGCCGCCACCGGGGTCGCCGAGATCGACATCGCCAAGCGCCTGATGGATTACGGATTCCATGCGCCGACCGTGAGTTTCCCGGTGGCCGGCACGCTGATGGTGGAACCGACCGAATCGGAGGACAAGGCGGAACTCGACCGCTTCTGCGCCGCGATGTGCAGCATCCGCGACGAGATCCGCAGGATCGAGACCGGCGAATGGACGCTCGACGGCAGCCCCCTGAAGCACGCGCCGCACACCGAAGCCGACATGATAGGCGACTGGACGCGGCCCTACTCGCGCCAGCAGGCGGTGTTCCCCCTGCCCTGGGTGGCGGAGAACAAGTTCTGGCCCTATGTCAATCGCATCGACGACGTGCATGGCGACCGTAACCTGTTCTGCGGCTGCGTGCCGATGGAGAACTACGCCACAGGGTAATGGGGAAGGATTTGCGCCGCAGCAGCTGGTATTGTGAGTCGCGGCGTGATATTCTTACCATATTGCTATCGATACATGTTAGGTAAGATAATGGCCCCGACTGCCACCCTGTCCAGCAAGTTTCAGATTTCCGTCCCCAAGGCGATTCGCGATGATCTGCATTGGAAAGCCGGACAGGAATTCGTCTTCATTCCCAAGGGCAAGGGCGTGCTGCTCATGCCCGTTCCCGACCTGAAACAACTCGCCGGCATCGCCAGCGGAGTAAAGGCGACAGACTACCGTGACCGACAGGACCGCTTTTGATGCGCGTCATCGATACCTCGGTCTGGATCGAATGGCTGGTCGGCAGCACTCTGAGCAAGAAGCTGGCCCGCGAGATTCCCGAGAAAACTGAATGTATCGTACCCACCATCGTGCAACTGGAGTTAGCGAAATGGCTGGCCCGGGAAGTCGGGGAAGATCAGGCGGACCAGATGATCGCCTATACCCAAAAATGCGTGGTGGCCTCGCTTGATACGCGCATTGCACTGCTCGCCGCCGACCTGCACCGTCAATACAAGCTGGCAACTGCTGATGCAGTTGTCTATGCCACGGCGCGCGAGTACGCTGCCGAATTACTCACCTGTGACGCCCACTTTGAAAACCTGCCGGGCGTAGTTGTCGTCAGGAAGAGTGGCGGTACTTGACGATCAGTTTCGACCAACATTGTTACAACGGAAAACCATGGCACATCATCTCGTTCTTACGGTCATCGGCGACGACCGCCCCGGCCTCGTCGGCGAACTCTCGGCCACAATCAGCGTCCACCAGGGCAGCTGGCTCGAATCCTCGATGGCGCAACTGGCAGGCAAGTTTGCCGGCATCGTCAATGTAGCGGTCGCCGCAGAGCACGCGGAGGCACTGCAACAGGCACTGACCACGGTAAGCGGCCTGCGCATCACCGTCGAGCAAGCGCAGGCGCACGAGTCGGCGCCCAAGGGGCGTCGCTTGAAACTCGCGCTGGTCGGCCATGACCGCATCGGCATCGTGCGCGAGGTCTCGCAGGTGCTGGCGAACCACGCCGTGAATGTCGAAAGCCTCGACACCCATACATCCAGCGCTCCGATGTCGGCCGCCATCCTGTTCCATGCCGTGGCCGAACTGACCGCCGCACCGAATCTCGATGTCGGTGCGCTGACGGCGGAACTGGAGCGCATCTCGAATGATCTGATGGTCGATATCACGCTGGACGAGACCATCCGGTCATAGACGCGTGAAAACTCCCGAACTGCTGGCGCCGGCCGGCTCGCTGGCCATGGCCCGAACCGCGCTGGATTTTGGCGCCACGGCGATCTATGCGGGACAGCCGCGCTACAGCCTGCGCGTGCGTAACAACGATTTCGGCACGCTGGAAAGCCTTGCCACCGGCATCGGCGAAACCCGGGCGCGCGGCGGCAAGTTCTACCTCGTCAGCAACATCCTGCCGCACAACGCCAAACTCAAGACCTACCTCGACGACATGGCGCCGGTCATTGCCTTGCAGCCTGACGCGCTGATCATGGCCGACCCCGGCCTGATGATGATGATCCGCGAGCGCTGGCCCGAGATGCCAATCCACCTCTCGGTGCAGGCCAACACCGTCAACCACGCTGCAGTGAAGTTCTGGCGCAGCATCGGCGTCTCCCGCGTGATCCTGTCGCGCGAACTGTCGCTCGATGAAGTGGCCGAGATCCGCCAGGAATGCCCGGATACCGAACTCGAAGTCTTCGTCCATGGCGCGCTGTGCATCGCCTACTCGGGCCGCTGCCTGCTCTCCGGCTATTTCAACCATCGCGACCCCAATCAGGGTAGTTGCACAAATTCCTGCCGCTGGGACTACAAGATGGTGGAAGGCAGGGAGGACGCCGCGGGCGACGTTGCACCCGCCACGCCGCGCCCGCTGGCCGCGGCAACACCCATCGCCGTCCCTGCCGCCGCGAAGCAAAACACCCTGCGCCGGCCCGGCGCGACCTGGCTGCTGGAAGAAAAGCAGCGCCCCGGCGAATACATGCCGATCGAGGAAGACGAGCATGGTAGCTACATCCTCAACTCGAAAGACCTGCGCGCCATCGAGTACGTCGCGAAGCTGGCCGAGATCGGCATCGACTCGCTAAAAATTGAGGGCCGCACCAAGTCACCCTATTACGTCGCGCGCACTTGCCAGAGCTACCGCCAGGCCATAGCCGACGCCGTCGCCGGGCGGCCCTTCGACGCGCAACTGATCGGCCAGCTCGACGGGCTGGCCAATCGCGGCTACACCGCCGGCTTCTACGACCGCCACCCGGATCGGGACTACCAGAACTACCTCTCCGGCAGTTCCGAGTCGAGCCGCAGCCTGTATGTCGGCGACGTGGTCGGCTACGCTGCCGACGGCCTCGCCGAAATCGCCGTGAAGAACCATTTCGAGGTGGGCGACCGCATCGAGATCATCCGCCCCGCCGGCAACCTCGAGCTCATCATCGAGTCCATGCGCAACCGCGAGGGCAAGCCGGTCACGGTCGCGCCCGGCAACGGCCATCTGATGCGCATCGCCCTGCCGCCGGGCTGCGAGGGTGCCTTCGTGGCGAAGTATCTCTGAGCGCGATGGGCAGGATCGTCGAAGTCCGCATCCCTATCTATCCCGAATGCTGGGAAACCTGCGGCAGTTGCGCGCAGGGCGACGTGGTGGTCGAGGAAGTGCTGGTCAAGCCCGGCGACATTGTCCAGTTCGACGACAATGTCATCATCCTGGAAACCGGCAAGGTGGCGCTCGACATCCAGTCGCCCCATGCAGGCCGCGTGGTCGAGGTCATGGTGGCCGCTGGCGATGAAGTCGCCGAAGGTGCAGTGATCCTGACGCTCGAGCAGGACTGACTATTTCGCGCCGGCACGCCAGTGCATGTACCCAGATGAATGACGAACGCAAGCGCGGCGCCGCAGCGAAGACCCCCTACCAGACCAGGATGCGACGAATGGCGGCAGGCATCCTGATCGTCGGCCTGTCGATCTCTGCCGTGGTATTTGCTATTGCACCAGCCGAGGTCGAGGACGAGCAAGGCGGTGTCCACGTAATTTCGGCTGCCAACTCGAAGAAATACCAGCTCGAACTGCAGCGCATCGGCGGCAAAGCCGCTGTCGTCGCCGCCGAATTCAACGACTGGTTCGACGGCCTCTGGCACGGGAGACAACTGGCCGGGACCCTGGCCGTGCTTTCACTTGCCGGCGCGCTGCTGTGTCTGCTGGCTGCGAAAATTCCGCCGCTCGACGAATAAGCCTAAATTCCTCACCACAGAGACACAGAGGCACAGAGAAAGTCAAAGAATCAATGACTTGCCGATTCGATACCAATCACCCCACGGGTGAGTGCATGAAACACGGCAAGCACTTGTTTTTCCTCTGTGTCCTCTGTGCCTCTGTGGTTCAACTGAGGTTTTAAGGATTAAAGACCCGCCCCTCCCATCCTCCCCTCACGGGGAGG
>CAMBRI010000239.1 GCA_945870205.1 Sulfuritalea hydrogenivorans sk43H
TGGTTCTGGCTGGTGATCAGCACCTGCCCCGACTCGAGATCCTTGACCGGATGGTTGGCGCCGTGGTGGCCGAACTTCATTTTCAGGGTCTTGCCGCCGGCCGCCAGCGCCATCAACTGATGGCCGAGACAGATGCCGAAGGTCGGCAGTTTCTTGTCGAGAAAGACCCGGATCGCAGCCACGGCGTAGTCGCAAGGCTCGGGATCGCCGGGGCCGTTGGACAGAAATACGCCATCGGGATTCATCGCCAGGACATCGGCCGCCGGCGTCCTTGCCGGCACCACGGTAAGTTTGCAACCGCGCGAAGCCAGCATGCGCAGGATGTTGCGTTTCACGCCGAAGTCGTAGGCGACGACGTGGAAGCGGGCGCTGTTGGGTATCTGGTCCTGCTGCGCGAAGCCCGCACCGAGTTGCCACTCGCCCTCGGTCCAGGCATAGGACGTCTGTGACGAGACCACCTGTGCCAGGTCCATCCCGGCCAGACCGGGGAATGCCTGCGCCTGCGCTACCGCCGCATCGGCATCGAGGTGCTCGCCGGCCGCACTGCCAGATATGAGGCAACCGGCCTGGGCGCCCTTCTCGCGCAGTATGCGCGTCAGCTTGCGGGTATCGATGTCGGCCAGGCCAAGTACGTTTTCGGCACGCAAATAGGAGTCGAGGGTCTGCTCGCTACGGAAATTCGAAGCCAGCATCGGCAAATCCCTGATCACCAGACCCGCCACATGAATGCGGCCACTTTCGCAGTCTTCGCGGTTTACGCCGTAACTGCCGATGTGGGGATACGTGAGGGTGACTATCTGGCGGGCGTAGGACGGGTCCGTCAGGATTTCCTGGTAGCCGGTCAGTGCGGTGTTGAACACCACTTCACCTACGCTGCTGCCTGTCGAGCCGATGCCTTTGCCTCTAAACACCGTTCCGTCGGCCAGGGCAAGAAGGGCAGGCGGAAAGTGCGGCACGATGATACTCCCGGAACAAGATAATTCGGCTATAGGCTCCGGACACCGCTTGATTCACATGGTGCCCGGCAAACCTTTGAATTATAGCCGGTCGCGCACCCTATCGCAAACCCGGGCAAGAGTGGAATGCGGCTTTCTGCAGACCCCGCCGCTACTTCAGCCCCAGTACATCCTGCATGTCGAACAGACCGCGCTCGCGGCCGTTCATGAAGCGCCCGGCACGCAGGGCGCCCAACGCGTAGGGCATGCGACTGGCGGACTTGTGGGTGATCTCGATGCGCTCGCCGGCGCCGGCAAACAAAACAGTATGGTCGCCGACAATGTCGCCGCCGCGAATCGTCGAAAAGCCGATCTGGGTCACCGGCCGTTCACCGGTATGTCCTTCACGGCCATACACGGCGCACTCGGCAAGCTCGCGTCCCAATGCAGCAGCCACCACTTCGCCCATGCGCAGCGCGGTGCCGGACGGCGCGTCGACCTTGTGGCGGTGATGCGCCTCGATAACCTCTATGTCATAACCCTCATTGAGAATGCGCGCCGCAACCTCCAGCAGGCGGAACACCGCATTGACGCCCACCGCCATGTTCGGCGCGAACACTACAGGTATGTCCTGCGCCGCCTGTTCGATGGCCGCCTTGCCTTGCGCCGAAAAGCCCGTGGTGCCGATGACCAGGCTGACGCGATGACGGCGACAGGCTTCCAGATGCAGCAGCGTGCCTTCCGGTCGGGTAAAGTCGATCAGGCAGTCTGCGCCGGCTAGCGCGGCATCGAGATCGGCCGTAATCCTGACTCCGCACGGAGCACCGACCAGTTCGCCGGCATCCTTGCCGATGAAGGGGCTGCTGCTGTGCTCTAGCGCGGCCGCGAGGCTTGCGTCGGGGTCCTGCTGCACGGCCTCGATCAAGGTGCGTCCCATGCGTCCGGAACTGCCGGCAATGGCGTAGCGGATCATTGCCATGACCTATTTCTTCTCTTGCTTGTCAGGCCCATCGGCCGCCGCCGGCGCGACCGTTGATGCCGCTGCCGGCGCCGCCGCAGGAATGTCGATCACCTGTGCGGCAGGCTTCGGCGCGTCCGCCCGGGAACTGTCTTCAGCTACCACGTCACCGGCCACGCGCGCCAGCTTGTTGTCCTGGAAGAACACCGTCAGACTCCGCTGTTGAACCTCGGCATTGCCCGACCGGAACCGATACACGTAATCCCATCGATCGACGTGGAACATGTCGGCCACCAGGGGCGAGCCGAGAATGAAACGCACCTGGTCGCGCGTCAGGCCCGGCTTCAGCTGGGCAACCATCTCCTGGGTGACGAAGTTGCCCTGCCGCACGTCGATGCGATAGGGAGTGAGATAGTTGGTGATCTGCGGTGTATTGGAACAGGCAGCCAGAAACGGCAGGAGCAACAGGAAGCGCTTCATCAGGGGATTCCGGGAAAACCACTATTCAGTCATGGCTGCCAATTCAGGCGCGCCGCATCGTTTCCCGATTGCATTATCCCAATCGGGCCGCGAAAACTATATCATAGCTGCCCGCCCATCACTGTGAGTCCCGAGCGGCCCCTGGGCCGCACCAACTGCTCCATGACCCATCCTGACGACCTCAAGAGCATCGGCCTCAAGGCAACCTATCCACGTCTCAAGATCCTCGACCTCTTCCACAAACTGCAGGACGAGGGGTCGCCGCGTCATGTTACGGCGGAAGACGTCTACCGCCACCTGCTGGCAGACGACCTGGATATCGGGCTGGCCACGGTCTATCGCGTGCTGACCCAGTTCGAGCAGGCCGGCTTGCTGCAGCGTCATCATTTCGAATCCGGCAAGGCGATCTTCGAACTGAACGAGGGCCAGCACCACGACCACCTGGTCTGTGTCGATTGCGGACGGGTGGAAGAGTTCTTCGATGCCGCGATCGAGAAACGCCAGCATAAGGTCGCCGAAGAGCGCGGCTTCACGGTTCGGGAACACGCCCTCTACCTTTATGTCGCGTGCAACAAGGGTGCCTGTCCGCATCGCAAGGCGTCAGCCTAGCGCTCATGGCAGCGAGAGCCACCCGCCGAGGATGAAATACGCAATAAGCGGCATAAACACCTGCCCCTCCCTTCCTCCCCTCGCGGGGAGGCTATTGGTTGGCTCGCTGCTCTCGATATCACCAGCGACCCATCCTGCTGTTTCAGGTTAAGGCACCCCTTGGAAGCGTTTCTCACCTCGACCACCCTGGTCGCCATCGCCGAAATCGGCGACAAGACCCAGCTCTTGTCTTTCGTCCTTGCGGCGAGATTGCGCAAGCCCTGGGCCATTATTGCCGGCATCTTCGTCGCGACGGTACTCAACCACGCGCTGGCCGGCTCGATCGGGGTCTGGCTAGCGCAACTGATTGCACCGCACTGGCTGCCCTGGATCACCGGCGCCGTATTCATTGCCTTCGGCCTGTGGGCCCTGCATCCGGATTCACTGGATGAAGACCCCAAGATCCATCCGGCCGGAGCCTTCGTCACCACCACCATCGCCTTCTTCATCGCGGAAATGGGCGACAAGACCCAGTTCGCCACGATTGCGCTTGGGGCGCAGTTCCAGGGTGCGCTGTTTGCCGTGGTGATGGGCACCACGCTGGGCATGATGCTGGCCAACGTGCCGGCGGTCATCGTCGGTGAAAAGCTCGCCAAGCGTCTGCCGCTGAACCTGATCCGCTGGATCGCTGCCGGCGTTTTCATTGCCACCGGCGTGGTGACCATGCTCGGCGCGCCGAACCTGCCGGGCTAAGCCAGTCCGAGCATTTCCGCCGCGTGGCGACGCGTGGTGTCGGTGATCTTTTCGCCGCCCAGCATCCTCGCGATCTCGCCGACGCGAGCCTCGGGATCCAGCACACTGACCGATGAAGTCGTGACGCCGTTGCGGGTCTGCTTGGCGATCGACCACTGCCAGTGGGCCTGCGCCGCTACCTGCGGCAGGTGGGTGACGCACAACACCTGGCGGCTCTTGCCCAGTTCGCGCAGCATGCGGCCGACGATCTCGGCGACACGTCCGCCGATGCCGACATCGACCTCGTCAAAAATCAAAGTGCCGGCCGGATTCGCCTGGCTGGCAATGACCTGCAGCGCAAGCCCGATGCGCGACAGTTCGCCGCCGGAAGCGACCTTGGCCAACGGGCGCAGGGGCTGACCCGCATTGGCAGAGACCAGAAACTCGACGTTTTCCAATCCGGAGGACGAACCTTCAGGCAGCGCCACCAGGGCGATCTCGAAACGCCCGCCGGCCATGGCCAGTTCCTGCATGCCGGCCGTCACTGCCGCCGAAAGCGCTTTCGCAGTCTTGGCGCGCTGCTGCGACAGCTTCTTGCCCAGTTCGCGAAACACTGATTCCGTCTTGCGCTCACGTTCTGCCAGCGCCGCCGGATCCGCGCGCAGCGTCAGTTCGGCCAGCCGGCCCTGCAGGTCCTGCAGCAGCGCCGGCAATTCCTCGGGCGCTCGGCGATGCTTGCGGGCCATCTGCGTCACCGCGTCGATGCGGTTGTCGAGTTCCTTGAGTCGCGCAGGGTCCAGTTCCAGCCGGTCCTGGTAACGCCGCAGCGCCAGTGCCGACTCCTCGAGCTGGATCAGCGCGCTCTCGAAGAGCTGCGCCGCCTCGCCCAGTGCAGGATCGAAGCCAGTCAATTCCGACAGTTTGGCGCCGGCATGCTGCAGCACCGGCAAGCTGGCCGCGTCACCCTCCTCCAGCGCCGATAGCGCAAGCCCTGCCCCTTCCAGCAGGGCGTTGGCGTTGCCCAGACGACGATGCTCCTGCTCCGTTTCCTGCCAGTCGGCGATGTCGAAACCTAGTGCCACCAGTTCCTTGACCTGCCATTCAAGCAACTCGCGCTCGCGCACGGTGGCTTCCACATCCTTCTCGGCAGCTTCGCGCGCCTCGCGCGCCTTGCGCCACGCCCCGTAACCTACAGCGACCTCGCTTGCCAGCAACTGCGCTCCGGCATGTGTGTCGAGCAGCCCGCGCTGGGCATCGCTGCGCAGCAGGGAATGATGGGCATTCTGGCCATGGATGTCGGCCAGGAAGTCGGCCACTTCACGCAACTGGCCCAGTGTCGCCGCAGCGCCATTGATATAGGCGCGCGAACGCCCCGCGTTGTCGACCACTCGCCGCAGCAGGCAGGAATCGACATCAAAATCGGCCGCGCGCAGCCATGTTTCCAGTCCGCTCCCTGCAGTCACATCAAACTCGGCGGAAATCTCCGCACGCTCGGCCCCGCTGCGCACTACGGCGGCATCCGCACGCTCACCCAGGGCCAGCGACAGCGCATCGACAAGAATCGACTTGCCGGCGCCGGTCTCGCCGGTCAGGGCACCGAAACCACCCGTGAACTCCAGTTCAAGGCGGTCGACAATGACGAAATCACGAACGATCAGACGCAGGAGCATGGCTTAATGGCGCGGAGTCGAGCTCCAATGCAGCTTCTCCCGCAGCATGGCGAAATAGCTGTAGCCGGGCGGGTGCAGCAAGGTGATGCTGTGGCTTGAACGCACCATGCGCACGACATCGCCGGCGCGGGCATCGAAGCGCGTCTGGCCATCGAAATGAACCCGCGCATCGTGGGGCGGCAGCAAGGCGATATCTATCGTGCTGCTGTCGCTGACGGTAATCGGACGGTTCGAGAGAGCATGCGGACACAGCGGCACGATGGCGATGCCGGGCACCGAGGGATGAAGGATAGGGCCGTTCGCGGACAGCGCATAAGCGGTGGATCCGGTCGGCGTGGATACGATCAGGCCGTCGGCGCGCAGGACGTGGATCAATTCGCCATCGACTTTCACCTCCAGCTCGATCATGCGCCCGATGTCGCCTTTGTTCACCACCACATCGTTCAGCGCCAGCGTCTGGTAGGCCGATTCGCCGTCACGCCGTACTTCGGCGTCGAGGAGGAATCGCTTCTCGCGCGAGAACCTGCCCTCAAGCAACGCAGTGATGCTCTCGACCATGGAACCCAGTGCGATATCTGTCATGAAGCCCAGCCGGCCCTGGTTGACGCCGACCAGTGGCACGTCAAAGCAGGCCAGGTGCCGCGCGGCATTAAGCATGGTGCCGTCGCCGCCAAGAATCACCGCCAGTTCGGCACGTTCGCCGATCATCTCGTAGCTGGCGACGGTGTAGCCGTTGGCACCGACCTCCGCGGCCGTATCCTCCTCCAGCAGAACCTCGATGCCGCGCTGACTCAGAAACGTGGCGAGCGCCCGCAGGCACTCGGCGATCTCCCGGCTCTGATACTTGCCGATCAGGGCGACTGAATTGAATGCATTGGCTGCGGCGGCGTTCATGCGGCCGATTAAACCACAATTGC
>CAMBRI010000240.1 GCA_945870205.1 Sulfuritalea hydrogenivorans sk43H
CCCCCCCGCAACAAGGGTGACACCCGAGAAATGGCTGCCTCCAGACTCACTGTCGGCGACATCGGCCATGAGAGTTTCCTGACGGAAATTTTGCGGCACGCGGTCCCGGTTCCACTGATGGCCGCACTTGACAAGAGGCTGCCGGGAGAACTGGCGTGACACTGAATTCTTTCCTGCAACGCTCGGTCAAGACCCGCGTGACTCTTTTCACGCTGATCATTTTCGTGATCAGCATCTGGACGCTGACGTTCTACATCAGCCGCCTGTTGAAGGACGATATGCAGCGCGTGTTGGGCGATCAGCAGTTCGCTACGGTTTCCTTCATCGCCGCACAAGTCAATGATGAGTTGAGTAACCGGTTGGCGGCGCTGGAACTCGTTGCCAAGCTTATTGACGCGCACTTGATGGGCAATCCGGCCACCTTGCAGGCACGACTGGAGCAGCGGCCAATTCTTCAGTCTCTGTTCAACGGCGGCATCTTCGTCACCGGTCCCGATGGCACGGCGATTGCCAGCCTTCCTCAATCCGTCGGGCGCGTTGGCATCAATTACATGGACCGCGATTCGGTTGCCATTTCGCTCAAGGAGGGTAAAACGGTGATCAGCCGGCCGGTCATCGGGAAGAAACTCGGCGCACCGCTATTCACCATTGCGGCGCCCATTCGCGATGCTCACGGCAAGGTGACAGGCACGTTGGTGGGCGTGGTCGATCTGGGACGTCCCAGTTTTCTGGACAAGATTACCGATTTAGGCTACGGCCAAACCGGCGGTTACCTGTTGATCGCCCCGCAGCACCAACTGATTGTCACCGCCACCGACAAGAGCCGCATCATGCAGCCGCTGCCCGCTGCCGGCATCAATGCCATGCACGACCGGTACATGCATGGCTATGAAGGTTTTGGTGTTGCCGTCAGTTCGCGCGGTGTGCTGGAACTGTCCGCGGCCAAGAGCATTCCTGCGGCCGGCTGGTTTGTCGCGGCCATACTGCCTGCCGAAGAAGCCTTTGCGCCGATTGACGCCATGCTGAAGCGCATGTTGCTCAGCGCCCTCCTGGTCACCTTGCTGGCCGGCGCCTTGACCTGGTGGCTCATCTCGCAGATGTTGCAGCGGCAGCTGGCTCCGATGCTGACGGCCAGTCGGGCGCTAGCCACCCTGGCGACCAGCGACCAACCGGTGCCGGCCTTGCCGGTCACCCGCCAGGACGAAATCGGCGAACTGATCGGCGGTTTCAATCGGCTGCTGGAGACCTTGCGGACGCGCGAGCAAGCGCTACTGCTCAAGCAGAACATGCTGGCGCGCACGGAGGGCATCGCGCATGTCGGTAGTTGGGAATGGGATGTGGCGACGGACACCGTCAAGTGGTCTGACGAGATGTTCCGCATCTTTCAGCGCAATCCGACCGAGGGGACGCCCACCTTCGCGGAGCACCCGGCACTCTATTTTCCTGAGGACATGCAGCGCTTACAGGATGCGGTTGGCGCCGCTTTGAGCCAGGGCACGCCTTACGAGCTGGAACTGCATGCCATTCGCAGGGACGGCGCGACACGGGTGTGTCTGGCCCGTGGCCATGTCGAGATGGACGCAGACAAACGGGTCACACGCCTGTTCGGCTCATTGCTGGACATTACCGAGCGCAAACAGGCGGAAAAAGACATTTTCGACTTGGCTGAACGCTATCGCCTGGCGAACAAGGCGACCAACGACGTCATATGGGACTGGGATGTGATCCAGGATACCCAACGATGGAACGAGGCGGGAACAGCCGTTTTCGGATGGACCGAGATAGTTCAGGGCCCGGTGAACGCGCACTGGTGGGTCGAGCGGGTGCATCCGGATGACGCTGAAAGAGTGCACGAATCGTTCTTTCACGTTGTGAACAACCCGGAACTTGATGTCTGGCAAGACGAATACCGTTTTCGGAAAGCCGACGGCACCTATGCGGAAGTCATGGATCGCGGCTGCGTGCTGCGCGATGAATGCGGCAAGGCCTTTCGGATGATCGGCGCCATGCAGGACATCACCGAGCACAAGCAGGCCGAACTCGAAATCAGAAATCTCAACGCCAGCCTCGAAGAAAGGGTGCGCCAACGCACCGCCGACCTCGAAGCCAGCAACCTCCAGCTCACCCAGGCGAAGATCCAGGCCGAAACCGCCAATATCGCCAAGAGCGCCTTCCTCGCCAACATGTCGCACGAAATCCGCACGCCGATGAACGGCATCATCGGCATGGCCCACATCCTGCGCCGGGAAGGCGTGACGCCACAGCAGGCAAAACGCCTCGATACCATCGACGCCTCCGCCCTGCACTTGCTCTCTGTTATCAACGACGTCCTCGACCTGTCGAAGATCGAGGCCGGCAAGTTCGAACTGGAGGAAGCACCAGTCGTCGTCAGCAGCCTGCTGACCAATGTCAGCTCGATCCTGTCGGAGCGAGTCAAGGACAAGGGACTTCACCTGCTGGTCGAAAGCGGGGATCTACCGCCCAATCTTGTGGGCGATCCGACACGGCTACAACAGGCGCTGCTCAACTACGCCACCAACGCCGTCAAGTTCACCGAGCAAGGCACCGTGACGCTGCGTACCCTCATGCAGGAGGAAACCGCCGAATCGGTAATGCTGCGTTTCGAGGTCCAGGATACCGGCATCGGCATCGCCCCCGAAGCCATGACGCGGCTCTTCAGCGCCTTCGAGCAGGCCGACAACACAATGAACCGCAAGTACGGTGGCACCGGCCTCGGCCTGGCGATCACCCAGCGCCTGGCTGATCTGATGGGAGGAAAAGTCGGTGCTGACAGCACGGCAGGCGTGGGCAGCACCTTCTGGTTTACCGTGAAACTGAAGAAGGGCGAGGCGGCGGTGGTTGCTTCGATGGCAACAGCAGCCGATGCCGAAACGGAACTCCGGCAACGCTACGCCGGCCAACGCATCCTGCTAGTCGATGATGAGCCGATCAACCGGGAAGTCGCCCGGATGCAGATTGAGGATGTCGACCTGCTGGTGGACGCAGCGGTAGATGGCGAAGAGGCCGTCGCCATGGCGCGGAAGACTCGTTATACGGCCATCTTCATGGACATGCAGATGCCGAAGCTTAATGGGGTGGAGGCGACGCAGCAGATTCGTCAGCTTCCCGGCTATCAGGACACCCCGATCATCGCCATGACTGCCAATGCCTTTGCCGAAGATAAGGCGCAGTGCCTGGCGGCGGGAATGAATGACTTTCTGATCAAGCCTTTCATCCCCGAGGAGTTGTTTGCGATCTTGCTGCGGGCGTTGAGTCGGCGGGATGTTTAGTAGAGGGCATGTCGTCGCCTGAGCGACCGAAATCTGAGTGCAGCAGCCGTTGGCCATGCCAAAATCATCAGACGGCTTGCAGTCTATTGCAGGCATTGGGCATTGTGTGATCGAACGGCAGCTATCTGGACAGATGCTGCTTGCCGTCGGCGACTACGCACCGGTTCAGGTGGCGGCTCACCCTCAAACGTGGTGAACTCCAGTTGCTCTGCCGACCTCAGCTTCAGCATGTCCTTAACCGCCGCCGGAACGGTGTTCGCGTATCGCAACCACTGGTCCCATTCATGGCGATGCAGCACTTGAGGTATCCACTGCCCCATTGCCGGTAGCAGGATGTGTCCTGGAGCCATCAGCATTGCGGCAGAGGGGCCGGACGATGCCCAGCCGTGGCTGCTGGGGTTATAGACGCCCGCGATCACCATCGGCGAGCCATCGGCGTGGCGCACGCGATAGTAGGTCGTGCTGCCGAGAACATCGGGAGCGACCACATAGGACGACGCCACGATCAGGCAGCGCCAGGACTGAAACGCTCTGGAGAACGTCCACCGTCGAGTGACGTCCTTCGCGTAGACGTGGCTATGTGGCGGCTGGAAGGAGCGTTCGCTCTGATGGCCGGGAATGAACCCCCACTGTGCGGTCTGGCTGAAAACGCCATCACTGTTACGCGTGACGATGCCAATCCGTTCGCCGGGGTGGAAAACTCCAGGTGCAAGCTCCTTGGAGCCAACATACGAGTCGGGGAATAGGGCTTTGATCTGCCCTTCCGTGAGGTTCAATTCGAGGGAATCAGTCACGACCAGTCTCCTGCATTACGATAATGGGATACTATCGAAATATCGACCGGTCCACAACCGAGCCATGCTACGAAGTTAATCGTTCTCGCACGGCCAACGGCCAACCTCTTAACAAAACTATCGAACGTCCTGCCTGTTCTCATCGGGTCGGGTGCATATGCCGCGAACCGTCAATTGAATAGTGAAGTGGATTACGAAAGACCGCCGCACCTACTCTTGTCTCTTTAAGATTGGAAACTAGTCAACTGAATCCATTTTCCGTGCTAACTATATGACCAACGCGTTCATTAATTTCGCGGCCAATACTACGATTGAATTTATAGTGATCGTGATAATTGTCGCCGTCATAGGGGCTATTTATTGGGGAGTTAAGGCCTCCGCCAAAAAATCTGTAGAGGTCGGCAGGAAGGCGGTTCAATTTGCCAAGAACCACATCGACCATCCGATGATGCTATTTGCTCGTAACGACGAAGAACTCTACGAAATTGTTGCGAATGAAGTGTCTCGGAAAGAGATTCGTGCAGGATTGTGGGCGAAAGCATTTGCTCAGTCAGGTGGCGACGAGGGAAAAACTCTCGCGCTATATATCAGGCTGCGAGTTTCAGCCCTCGGGAAGGAGAAGGCCGAAGCAGTTCTCCAACAGAATACTTCTAACAAAGAGGCCGCGAAAGCAGTAGCAGCCGAAAATGCGCAATGTGAGCGGACGGAGTACAAAAGCCAGCACGACGCCGAACAACGAGAGAGAGATGCCAAATGGGAGGAAACTCTAAAGTCCGCAAGCTTAGGGTGGGCTGTCGTTGGATTATTGATATTGATGTTTTGTACTTTTTTCGCAATTCCATCCGACATCATGGCCGACAGCCTTTGGGACAAGACTAAGGGTTGGATCATGATACCTGGCGTTATTATGTTCTGGTACATGTGGGTCCAGTACGCTACTAGAGCATGGAAGAATTCACCGCGCAGGCTAACGCCAGAGGAAGCGCAATCCCGGTATCTCGAAAATCGCAATCTCTATATTTTCGGCATTCTGTTCGGGTTAGCTATTGCTTTGTTTTTTGTTTTGGTTCCTGCTTTGAATGGGAGACTATGGGGTCTTATCTCATTTGGGCTATTGACGACGGGAGTCTCATTTGTTCTGTTAGTGGTAACGAAGGCAACTTTACCTCGGGCAGAATCAATCACCGCTGCAGAAAGTAGGTCAGCGGCACGACGTTCCAGAGTTGTCCCAGAAAATGCGGTTGTTGCTATTGACCAATGCGCTGTACGCGGGTGCCCCTCAAAGCCCACAGAAATGTTCTATGGCAGGGAGGTGTGTGAATCGTGCCGAATCAACTATGGGAAAATGATGTGGGCTAAACCGGAACACGATAGGAAGGCGTATATCGATAGTGTGTTTCGCTAACCCATATCCTGTCTAACTACACCAGACTACCCCTGAGAATCACTAGCCTTACCCTTCAGCTTTGATCTTCCCGTCCGTGAGGCTTAGTTCGAGGGAATCAGTCACCACCAGTCTCCTGCATTGCAGATACTGTAATAGTATCCAGTTATCGACCGATGCACAAAATGGTTGTGCTAAGAAGATCGCTGAACCGTGGGGCAAGAACCGCTGGTCGATGAACAGTGGATCAGAATCTCGGAAGTTCCCTAGGTGCGGTAGGTGCGCCAACAACCAGATGCCGCAAATCGCCCGAAACCCAATAGCCGACAATCGCTCTCCCGCCAATTTTTAACGACCCTGCCCGCTGCTCATGCGGTTTATTCGTGGTCTTGACCCGCACTTTGTATCCGTCGAAGACTACCTTTCGAACTAGTTGTTCTAGTGTCCCAACATACTCGCCACCCGACTTTGCATCCCGATCACCAGTCTTTGAGAGGGCAAAGCCGTACCGTCCCGTGGACTTTTGCGTTTTCATGTACGGATTGAGTACATCACCATTACTTGCAATCAGTGCAAATCGTTTTTCCACAGCTGAGTTGTCCATGTTCGCTCCTTGTCAGATGAAAGATTTTTTCAATCGTATTGCATTAGTTCAAAGCATTCCGCGAATTCCTTTTTCCGCGGTTGCTGTATTCCAGCGCCATTGCGAATGTTCGTGAGAAAGGATGTACTGCTCAAACCAGTAGCCAACATGCTTTCTTGACGTTCTTGGTTGTAGGAGCAATTTCGCAAGCGGTGCCATAGCA
>CAMBRI010000241.1 GCA_945870205.1 Sulfuritalea hydrogenivorans sk43H
AGTCGCTGTCGATGAACATGCGATACATATAGGCTGGACTGAGCCCATTGGCGAGCCCGGCGGCGATGAATCCCCCCGCGCTGACACCCACGTAAGCATCGAGATCATTGAAATCGAAGCCGTCCAGCGCCTCGGACAGCGCCATCAAGGCCCCAATCTCATAGATCGCACCGAGCGGGCCACCGCCCGCCAGCGCCACAGCCATTTGTGGTTGCCGGTTCGCGGTACTCATCTCAAAGCACTCCCGGCAGCCATCAGGCCTGTGTCTGGGTTAATCGTCTTGGAACTTGTCGCTCAGCTTGCCGCTTTCGGTGCCGGCTTGGCGGCAGCCTTGGCAGCCTTGGGAGTTGCGCGACGGACCGGCTTTACGGCAGCGGCGGCCGGCTTTTTGACTTTTGCCGATGCACCATTGAGCTTATCCACAGCGGCTTTGAGTTCGGCAACGCGCTTGGCCAGTTGCGCCACGTCATCCTTGGTCGGCACGCCCAGACTGTTCAAGGAACGGGCAACGCGAGTCTCGAATACCTGCTCAAGCTTGTCCCATGTACCGGTAGCCTTGGCAGCCATTTCGGTGACCTTGTCCTCAGCCACCTTGCGGGTCGTCTTCTGGATCGCCTCGCCCTGCCGAACCAGTGCGTCAAATACGTTGTTGCCTTCCTGCTGAGCCTTGGCGAAGGCACCAAGCCCGGCCAGCCAAATCTGCTGGGCCGATTCGCGAATGGTCGCGGAAAGCTGACTATTTTCGCTGATGGCCTTGAGTTTCTTCACGACGAGTTTCTTTACCATAACAATCTCCTTATTGGATTCATTCCTGTTGCTTCGCCCCGTGAAACCGTGGCGGATGCTTGTCTGTCACCGGAGAGAGTCTAGCGAGTCGTATTAGAGAGGTCACACTAATGTCCTGGGGGAAACCCTCTAAGGCCTCCCCCCGGCGTATCCGGACCGGATTGCCGCTGACAGAAATGCTCGCTATGCCACTGTCTTTTTCCCGGCAATCGCCTTACCTGCAGTCCTCTTGGCCGGCGCCGGTTTTGAAACGGGTTTCTTCGGCGCAGCCACAAGCTTGGCGGGAGCCTTCTTTGTCGTCGCTGGCTTCGTTGTTGCGGCCTTCTTTGCGACGACCTTCTTTGTTACCGCCTTTTTCGGGGCGACCTTTGCGCTCGTCGTGCTGCTTGAACCCTTCCAGGTCAAGCGCGCCTTTTTCGCGAGGGCCACGACTCTGGCAATGTCTTCGTCGGTGTACACGCCCTTGACACCTGATATGGCCGAAAGCTTCATGCCGTGCTTGATGCCGAGCTTGTAGATCTCCTTGACCTTTTCCCACTCAGTGTCGCGGCCGATGGTAAATACCTCGAAACGACCTTCCAGCGCCAGCACGATGGTTTCCGCCAGGCAAGCGTAGATGACGTTCTTCGGCAGACCAATCGACTTCAGGCCCTTGACCTGGGTCGGCAGTTCGATCTCACCCGATTCGATCACCAGCACATCAGGACGCTTGGCCACCTCCTCGGCCGGCAGATCCAGCGGGCGCGCAACGTCGGTAATGACGCAACCCGGCTTGACCTTGGTGATGTCCAGAATCTTCTTGCCGGCCCCCGAGGTGGAGGTCACGATCATGTCCATGTCGCCCAGCAGGCTATCGTAATCGGTCGATGCGATGACCTTGGCGTCCGGCGTATCCAGCAGTATCGAGTCCCTCAGTTCATTGAGCTTCTTGATGTCGCGACCGGCGATGACGACTTCATCGAAGGCCATGGCCAGCAGGCGCGCGCTGACCGATCCGATCGAGCCCGTGGCGCCAATGACCATGGTCTTGGCCGGCACTTTCTTGCTCCCTTTCGCTGCCTTTATCAGCCCCATGCGCCGCATGGCGTCGGTCGCCGCCCACAGCGCGCCGGATGCGGAGTAGCTGTTGCCGGTGGTGATCGGAATGCTGGCGCGTCGCGCGACGGTAATGCCGGCATCGCCCACCACCTTGGTGAAGGCGCCCAGACCCATCAACTGGGCCCCCATTCCTTCCGCGATCTTTGCGGCATGCAGCAAACGCCGATAGGTGAATTCGGGGCTGTGCGAGAGCATTTCCTTGGGCGTTCCGCCCACCGAAATCAGCCAGCCTTCGGCTTCGGCGCCGGTCGGCGAGATGATGTTGCTCATCTTGCAATAGACCATCGGCGGCAGGTAGGCGGCGAGTGTCTCCACCCCGTCCATGATGAACTTTGGCGTGGCCTTGGGGAACGGGTAGCCCTTCTTGATGTACTCCTGGCTCAGCGGATGCACGACGAAAGCGAAGCGACGGATGTTGCGGAAATGCCCAGTGGGGTGGAGCAGGCGCGGCTTGATGTCGAGTTCGTTGATGATTTCCTCGAAATCATGGTCCGAGAGTTCCGACTCCGGTTTCCCCGTCGCGGCGAGGATCATCGCGGTAATGGTGCTGATACCCACCACCTGATCAAAAAGCTTTGGCGAAACATCCACCACCAGATTGACTTTGTGTTTGGCAAAAAACGCCAGTGCTTCGTCATCAACGGCCGAGGTGATGAGGGTCTTGCCATCCAGGTTGCCACCCGCGGAAACCGCCTGGATTTCCCGAACGGTGCCGACAATGACGTGGGACTTGGCCACGGCATTGGCGACGATTTTGTTCTTCACGGTCCGCAACACGGATTTCAGGAAATCTCCCGGCACGATGTCGGGAAGCAGTTCCTTTCCCTTGGCGTAAAGTTCCAGCTGGTCCAGCGATCCCAGCAGAACAGGAGAACCCGCCTGAAATACCGGGTCCGCAAAACTGAGGTTCTTGGTGTAATCGGACAGGGCGACCGCCATGTCGTAGTTGCGCATGCCGGAGAGGAACAGGACCAGGTTGTTGTTGAAGTAATGGCCCAGTTCCTTCTGCACATAGCGTATGGCCCGCACTTGCAGCAAGCGGCGCAAGCTGGCACCCGTGGTAACCGGTACCCGCGTGACGACCTGCATCAGGCGCTGCGATTCCTTGTTGACCACCGTGCGCAATCCGACGTGGTAGTGGTCGGGCATGTCGCTCAAGGCGATGGCATCCGCAGTGGCTTGCTGGCGTCGCATCAACTCCCAGGCCTTGCTGCCATCCTTGTCGGCACCCAAACGTTTGACTGAAAACTCCTGACCAAGAAAAGTGGTCTTGAATTCAAAATCCTTCTTGGATGATCCCAAGGTCACCGTAACTACCTTTTTCATGACGTCTGTCCTCATTTGTTTGATCGAACATCAACCCGTGTTTGCATCGGGACGACGAGCACTAAGCAACTTTCCTTGCGCGGCGGGCCGGCTTTTTTGCCGGAGCCTTTTCTGGCGTTTTTGGTGGCAACACCTGGCGAATGATGTCTTCGCAAACGGCTTGGGTCATATACCGCGGTACCGGATAGCCGGTTTGAGCTTCACGGCATGCGGCCTCGGCCAGTTTCGGAATGTCGGACTCCTTCAGTGCCGCGAGGAAAGTCGGTATCCCGAGATCATGATTGAGCTGATCCACCGCATCGAGAAACTTCTGCGCCAGCGCATCCTCGCCTTCGTTCTCCCGGCCGAGTTTGGCGCGCACTGCCAGCAAGGCCAGCCGGTCGGTAATGGCCGGCAGCGAATACTTCAGGACCAGCGGCAGCATGATTGCATTGGCCAGGCCATGGGGGGTGTGGTATCTCCCGCCGAACTGATGTGCGATGGCATGCACATAACCTACATTGGCGCGGGTAAACGCAAATCCTGCGTAGGTGGCCGCCAGGGACATCTTCTCCCGTGCTGCGAGGTTTTTCCCGTCGCTGTAGGCCACGCGCAGGTTATCGAATATCAGCCCGACCGCTGACAAGGCCATGTCGTCCGTCGATGAACTGGCCCAGTGCCCGACAAAGGCTTCTATGGCGTGCGTCAGTGCGTCGATGCCCGTCGCCGCGGTGATATGGGGCGGCAGCCCGGTCATCAGGCAGGGATCGAGCGCCGCCATCTTCGGCACCAGGCGCGTATCGACGATCACCATCTTGGTATGACTTTCCGGATCCGAGATGACGGCGGCAACAGTGACCTCCGAGCCGGTGCCTGCGGTGGTGGGAACGGCGTAGATCTTGACCGGCGTATTCAGTCCCTTGAAATAGCCGGCCAATTCGCGCAGCGACTTGCCGGGATTGGCGACTGCCGCGGCGATGGCCTTGGAGGCGTCCATCGAGGATCCCCCCCCAAAAGCCACAATGGCGTCGCAGCCATGGGCACAATAGAAATCGATCCCCTCTTCGATCAGGGGAATCGGTGCATCTGGCGTGATGGCATCGAACACCACGTATTCGGCTCCCCCCGCCGTCAGCGCGCTGGTCAGGTCGTCGAGTAGTCCGAGCTTGGAGATGATGCTGTCGGTGACGATGAGGATCTTGCTATGGCCAAACCCGGCAATGGTTTGTCCCAGCCTGCCGCTGGCGCCCGGTCCCACCAGAATCGTCGGCTGCGGTATGGGCAGGAAGCGCACCGCCAGTCCGGCGCCGCGCATGGCTGCACTCAGGGCCTTGGTGCGAAGTGACTCGCTCAGCAATTCAGATATCAAGAGAACTCTCCTTTAAAACGACGCCCGCTGCAGATGGACGCCGAACGAAGGATACGAACCCTCCGTTATGCATATAGCAACAGGCAATGAGACAGAACTTCAGCCACGCCTCGATTCTCTCACTACCGTGAAATCGGGCGGGCACCTTCCCGGAATTGCAACTCTATCATCCAAACAAAGGGCTGCGCCCAATTCGTGCGTTCTGCCAGGCGGCCGCGGATCGCCAGCCGCCGTGGCGTTTTCGGCCCGGCTGAATCAAGCGACGCCAACGGCATCAGCGGGCATCGGCCCGAATCATCTCTGCGGCCTTTTCGCCGATCATCAGGGTCGGCGCGGTGGTGTTGCCGCCGATCAGCGTCGGCATGATCGAGGCGTCGACCACGCGCAGGCCGTCGAGACCATGCACGCGCAGCCTCGAGTCGACCACCGCCATCGCATCACTGCCCATCTTGCAGGTTCCGACCGGGTGATAGATGGTGTCGGATCGATTCTTGAGTTCCTCGCGTATCGCCTCGTCGGAATGTATCCCCGCGGTGTAAACCTCCCCGGTGCGGATGCCGGCCAGAACCGGCGCATCCATGATCTTCCGCGTGAGCTTGAAGCCATCGACCATGGCGTCGAGATCGTCGGGATGGTCGAAAAACTTCGGATCAATATTGGGCGCCGCAAAGGGATCGGCGCTGGCCAGACCGAGCGTGCCGACGCTCTTCGGCCGCAGCAGGCAGATATGGCAGGAATAGCCGTGTCCCATGTGCAGTTTGCGCGCGTGGCTGTCAATCATGCCGACCACGAAGTGAAGCTGGAATTCCGGCGCCGGTGAATCCGGGAAGCGCCGCAGAAAGCCACCGCCCTCGGCGCCGTTCGAGGTCATCATGCCGGTGCGTTCCCGCCGGTAGCGGCCGATCTCCTTCATCATTTGCAGCGAGCCACCGAGGGAGATGCCGAGCAAATCGAGCGACTTGGCCCGGTAATTGAAGACATAGTCGGGATGGTCCTGCAGGTTCTTTCCCACGCCGGGAAGATCGTGGATCACGGGGATGCCGTACTGGCGCAGTTCGGCACCGGCGCCGACGCCAGACAGCATCAACAGTTGGGGCGATTGCAGCGCGCCGGCGGCCAGGATCACCTCGCGCTTCGCCCGGAAGGTCTGGACTTGGCCACCTTGCAGGAATTCCACGGCGCTGGCGCGTTTGCCGGCGAACAGGATGCGTCGCGCCCGCGCCTGCGTGATCACCGTCAGGTTCGGGCGCTTGGCCAGATGCGGGGCCAGATAGGCGCGCGCCGCATTCCAGCGTTCGCCGTCTTTCTGCATGACCTGATAGATGCCGATGCCTTCCTGGTCGGCGCCGTTGAAGTCGTCGATCAGCTTGAATCCGGTCTGGCGAGCGGCCTCGCGATAGATTTCCTGGAACGGATTCATCGACCGCAAGTTGGCGACATTCAAGGGACCGCCCTGCCCGTGGTAGTCGTCGTTGAAATTTTCGTTGTGTTCCGACTTCCTGAAATACGGCAGCACATCCTGCCAGGACCAGCCTTCATTGCCCAGTGACGCCCAGTGCTCGTAATCCCAGGGATGGCCGCGCGTATAGACCATCGCATTGATCGAGGTCGAACCGCCCAGCGCCTTGCCGCGCGGAACATAGCCGCGTCGGCCGTTGAGGCCCGGCTGGGGAACGGTTTCAAAGGCCCAGTTGTTGATCG
>CAMBRI010000242.1 GCA_945870205.1 Sulfuritalea hydrogenivorans sk43H
TCAAGTACATTGAACGCTTCGATAATCTCGCGAATGCGACGCTCAGGGTGCTCAACCTGATATTTGGCCAGGTGATCGAGGATGCGATCGAAGTCCTCCCCGACCTCCTCCGCCAATTCGATGCGGGACATTCAGCGTGCCAGTTTGCGTGCGACGGGGCGCTTTGCCTTCTTGCCGGCAAGCCGATCTTCCAGATAGCCGCGCATCGCGTCCCACGGAATCGTCTTACCCGAAGCAACGATACCGGCGTACCGATCTTCCGCAACCGAATCAAATTCCGCGCGCAGACTTTCCTGTTCGGTCTTTTCCGCTATCGCTTGAAGAATGAATCCGTGCGATGTCGTGCCGGAGCGCTTCGCGGCAGCGGCAACTTTCGATTTCAGGTCTTCTGGCATGCGTATGGTTGTTGTGCTCATCGTGGGCCTCCGCAAGTGATCTGTGAATCCTTTGCGTACTGTAGCACAGCAGTGCTACTATCCAAGACGTGGGCAGCGCCATGTCGTTATGCGGATTGCTGCGCATGGACCACGGCACGCAATACACCGCTGACGACTTCCTGAACCAGGCCAGGTTCTGGGGCATCGCACCAAGCGTCGCCTTCGTCGCCGAACCGCAGATCAATGGTGTTGCCGAACGATTCAATCGGACGCTGAACGGGAGCCTTAGCATTCCTTAGCAGTCTGTGCCCAGTTACTGCATCCGCACCGGAGGTGGCTGCGTAGCCAGATTCACGGCAGGCGAGACTGGCGTTCAGGTGCCCTGAATAGGCCAAAACGAAACGATTTGAGTGCGGTGCCGGTCACGATAGTCCTCCTGCGACATACGGCTGGACAAGCCACTCCTGAGCCACGGTCTGCTCGGCAGTCTTTTCGAAGCCCTGAAACACGAAGGAAGTGGCATCTACACGTATCAGCACCGGCTCCCACAGCACGGCGACCTCGCTGCCACCCAGACAGCACTGAGCATGGGCCACGCGGTAGCCGTCAGCAGCGGTCAGGCGGAAATCCACCAGCCGGTGGCGCACGTCACACCTGTCACTGGCCAGACGCTTGCCGTTAAGCCGCCGCAAGCTCAAGTGGCACTTCATGGTGCTCAGTGGAAAAAACGGGGATACAGGCGTCGCACGCCGGGCACTGGAGGAAGTGGCTACCCTGCTGCTCATCACACAGCAGGTAGTCCGAGGCGAGCATAGTGCGGTGGCAAGAGGGGCAGAGGACAGTAGGCATAGCGCCCATTGTACCACTGTTGTTATATACAGTCTATCGCGAAACTGATATTCCCGTCACGCATTGGCAGTCAAACCGGTATGCTGGGGAGCGAAAAGCGATAGCGTAAGCGCCAGGCGCAGCGTCCCAGACCCTTAGGGCTTGCCCGGTTTTGCTTTCAGACTAAGGGCAGTAGTGGCAAGGGCTGCTCACCTCCTACCGCTGCCGGGAATACGTCTTGTGGACGTATTCCTTATGCGGGGGCTATGGAGAATTGCAAGGGCAAGCCTGGAACTGTTACCGGCGGTGCAAATCCGCGGCTATTTGGCGATGAAGCAAAGTGCGGACGGCAAGAATGACAAGGGGCCTGCAAAGGCCCCTTGTCATTGGTTGTGACGTTGGTCGATCGTCAGAACGGCGGGTCGCTGGTATCGGCGGCCGGATCCTCGTCGCACTGAATCGGCTGACACAGTTCACGTAGGAGTTCGTGCAGCGGAACTTCGTAGTGCGCGCAGATTCGTTCGCGCAAGTCATCGAGCAATTCGACCACAGCCAGCGCCTGCTCGGGTGTCCAGTCGTCGGGGAGGATAAAGGGGAGACCGCGCTGTATGCCGGAAGGCAGGAGCCAGGGCTTCATGGTTTCGCTTTCCGTCGTTGCTTCGCCCGTTGTTCCGAGCGTTCCTTGGCCTCCTTCAGTCGGTAAGAGTCGCCCTCGATCGAAATGACTTCGGCGTTATGCACGAGACGATCGACCAGCGAGACGACACAGGCGGCATTAGGAAAGACCTCGGGCCATTCGGCGAACGGTCGATTCGTTGTAACCAGCGTGCTCTTCGCTTCGTAACGCCGACTGATCAGTTCGAAGAGCAGATCGGCATGTCGGTTTGAATAGGACAAGTAGCCGACCTCGTCGATGATGAGCAAATCCGGAGCGGCGTAATGGCGCAGACGCCGGCGCATCGCCGAATCGCTGTCGAGGGCGGCGAGATCGCCGAGCAACTGCCCGGCGGTGGTGAACAACACCGTGCGGCCGTGGATCAGCGCCTGATGGGCGAGATTCTTCGCCAGCGTCGATTTGCCCACCCCGTTGGGACCGAGCAGCACGACGTTGGCTGACTCCTTGAGGAAATCGAGTGACATCAGATCCTCGATCGCCGCGCGATCGCAGCGCTTGGGCCAGTGCCAGTCGAAATCGCACAGGGGTTTGAAGCGACCGATATGCGCCTCTTGAAGGCGGCGCTCCAGGCTACGCCGGCCGCGCTCCTCCTCTTCCCACTGCAAGAGCGGCTCCACCCAGTCTTCCGTGGCCGACTCCGACCAGTGCGCCAGCAGCCCATGAAGGCGCAGCACCTGCGCCCGCTGACGCAAGGTTTCAGGATTGCTCATCGTTGTCTCCCGAGAGATTGTCGTAGGTGTCGAGTCGGTGCGGCTGAACCGGCGCGTCCTTCTGCTTGACGTGCTGCGGCAGACAGGTGGCGACCGGCGGGGTTTCGTGGCGCGCCTCCCGCCGGCGTTCCAGCGCCAAACGCACCGCGTTCGGGTGCGGCACGCCGGCGGCCAGGGCGTCGAGAATCGCCGCCTGCAACTCGGCGGCACCATAGCGATCGAGCAGGCGCAGCAAGGCGGCGGTGATCGTGCCCAGATTGCCGCCGCGCTCAGCGGCGCCGATCAGAAGATCCCGGCTGGCCGGTGCCGCACGGGTCAGATGGTCCTGCCCGCGGTGATGTCGGGCCTGGCGTTTGCGCTCGATCAGCGTCTTGATGTGTTCAGGTTTCTCGACCTGGTCGCCGCTGCCATAGCTGCGCGGGTGATCGGCGAGGATCGCGCCGCCGTCGAGGACGCGAACACGATCCGGGTTGGCGCGAATCGTCAGTAGCCGCTGGACGTGGGTGTGCGGGATCGAATAGTCGTTGAGGTCGAAACGTACATAGGGCGTCTTGCCGGCCTTCACCGCCAGCTGCTCCTCGGTCGGGAAGGGATTCTCTGGCAAGGTCAGCAAGCGGGGCTGCTCGCTGGCGAAGGCTTCGCGCACGCTGATGGCGGTGTCCTCCGGGCAAGGTCGGTCGGCTGCCTGGCCGGTGCACCAGGACTCGGCCTGGGCGTTGAGATCGTCAAGGTCGGTGAATGCGCGGGCGGCGAAGAAGGATTCGCGGGCATAACGAATGGTCCGTTCCACGCGCCCCTTCTCATTTCCCCGCGCCACAGCCACTGGCCTTGGCTCGAAGCGATAGTGCCCGGCGAAGGCCAGCAGGGTCGGGTGAAAGCGGATGGCATCACCCTGGCGCTCGAGCACCGCGCTCTTGAGATTGTCGTAGAGAAGGACTCGCGGCAACCCGGACCAGGCGGTAAAGGCGCCGACGTGGCCGCGCAGGAAGTTCTCCATGCGGGCGTCGAGGAAGAAGTGCAGGTAAACGCGCCGTGACCACGACAGGACCATGACGAAGGCCATCAGCGGCCGGCGGGCGCGCCCGATCTCGAGGTGACCGAAATGTGCCCAGTCGACTTGCCCCTGCTCGCCAGGGAGCGTGCGCAGGCGCAGGTAGGCTTCGTAGATCGGTCGTGGCCGGTGCAGGGAGACGAGATGGCGGAAGTGATCGGGGCCGCCGTGGTAGCCCCGCTCGCGCACCATCTCGTAGAGGCGACTGGCGGTGAGGGTCGGGAATTTCCCCAGGGTCTGGAGGATGAACGGCAGGTAGGCGTCGACCTGCGAGGGGCGTTGCACGGGGCCGGTCCGGGGCAGCCCGGCTTGCGCCAGGACGCGGCGCACCGTGCCGTGGTGCACATGCAGTTGGCGGGCGATGGTTCCGTTTCGCCATTTCTCGACGTGGTAGTAGCGCAGGATCTGCGCTTCAAGGTCAGGGGCTATGGTCACGATCTGTTCCTCTTCGATTCGATGGGCAGGCGTTGCGAGGAACTCGACGGCGGAGTGGGCCGTTTCGGACAAACGCTGAACACAGGCAACCGCAGAAATGACATTGCTGTGGCGCCGGCGTCGGCGGAATCACCTTCGAAGGGGCGGCCACCCATGGCATCGAGCTCACGGCCAGTAGATCATCGGCCGTAGGCGCGAGTGAACCCTGATGCGTCACATTCTCTTGCCGGGCCCGGTAGCGGCGCATGCGTTCGGCGTGGTTGAATCGGCCGCGGCGGCTTCGTTGGTAACGCTGACCCGCCTGCCGAATCGACTCTCGCCGCATCGTCGGTGCGCAGTCGCCAGCGCAGTAGATCTGGCCTCGGTCGCAGTGGCTGCAAACGAGCACCTGGTCCCGGCAACGGGCACAGAGGAAGAATCGGCCTGACGATTCCATCGGTGGCGGCCCACGTCACGCCAACGAAATTCGACAGGGCGGTCCGAGTCGTGAAATACTCGCCCTGCACCCGTGCACGGCACGGCGTGGGGCACGGCATCGGTCCTGACTTGGCGGTTTGAGCCGATGTCGTGCCGGTTTCTTTGGCGGTCACTTTCTACCGCATCCCGAACCGGGCTGTCATCTCTGGTCGATTGCCTCGACCCTAGCGGCCGCCGGCGGCCGCGCAGCCAGAGGGCGCGTTTCCAGTCGCCCTACGGGCTCCTTCCAACGCGCCCTCTGCTGCCTTCAAACACACACTCAGAACCCGGAATCGTCCGTTCCTCAGAATCTCGCGACCCGTTGCTCCGCCGATGTCATGGCGCTAGGTTTACGCGGATTCCCGTAGCCGCCCACAGCACCGGTCAGCGCTTTGGAGGAAGCTGGCCTCTTCACGCAGTTGAAGGGCGAGATCATTAATGGCGCGGTGGACTGGGCCGCTGGCGCATTCCCGGGCGCTGGGATTGTGGGGGAAGGCGGCATCTTCATCATGGATGAAGCGGCGGGCAGCTACATCTTGAATGTAGCGGGCAACTCACTGGCGTCGGCACTGTCGGTGGTGGGGACAGTCTTTGCTGTCTACAACCTAGTGATGATGATCATCAAGCTGATATATGCGTGTGAGCCCAGCGAGACCAAATTGTCCATAAACAGGCAGATGAAGCTGTGCCACTACGTTGGAGACTACTGTTCTTCGAAGTTTCTGGGAATCTGTTTGGAGAAGAAGAAGTCTTACTGCTGCTACACATCGATGCTCTCGCGTGTGATGAATGAGCAAGTCCGCGGGCAGCTTGGCACGGGGTTTGGTGAGCCGGAGAATCCATCTTGCGGGGGCATTTCAACGGATGAGATGAGCGCGGTGGACATGGAGCGTGTGGATTTGTCGGAGTGGATTCAATCGCTGAATCTGGCGGGAGTGATGACCACCAGCGCTGTGGAAGCTCAGGCGCGCTATTCGCAAACAAACGTGCTGCACGGCGTGTCGGCAACTCGCACGACAGTTACCGCCACGCCTGACGCGCGGTTCAAAGCGCTTTATAGAACTGGAACCGACGCTGGGGCGGTAGACGCACAACGAAACGCCATCACACAAGAAGCAAATAAAGCGCTAACCGCGGGCGCACTGCCGACGATTCACGGCAATCAGTAGCGGAAGGCTTTGCGCTCCACCATTTCGCTGTGAAACATGATGCCGGCGGCGATAGCCCAGGCGCGCGCGTCAGCAGAAAGGAAGTACAACGGCGGTGGCCGTGCGGCGGGAAGCATGCATTGTGCGGCTTCGAGCGCGTCCGGTAGCGGTAGCACAATGTTTGCTGCTACGTAAACACTTTGCTCAGCAGGGATGGAGGCGAACAAGTGCTGCCACCATTCATTCTCGATGTCGCCAATGATCTGGGTTCGGAATACTGCGATGGCGAGAAAGACAGCGTTGGTCTGGACCGGCAGGGTTGATTGGATCTGCGGCCGGAATACGTTCGCCGACGGCAGTAGCCAGCCGATCAGCTCCGCGGTGCCGGCACGCTCCGTGGTGAGTGGGAGCGAAGTAACCGTATCCTCGGGCGAGCGCCAGTCTA
>CAMBRI010000243.1 GCA_945870205.1 Sulfuritalea hydrogenivorans sk43H
TCCCAGGGCGTGATCGCGGTGTCATTATTGACCACCGTGATCGCCGAGATCGGCAGGCCGAGTTCTTCGCAGACCAACTGCGAGAGCACGGTTTCCGATCCCTGGCCAATTTCCGAGGCGCCGGTGATCAGTGTCACGTTGGCGAAGTCATCCATCTTGAGGATGGTGCCGCAGCCGTCGGAGGGGTATATCTTGGCGCCGCCGCCAACGTGCAGCATCGAGGCCATGCCGATGCCATGCTTGATGTTGCCGGGCTTCTCGCGGTTGCCCGCGTTCTCCCTGAATTTGCGCGAGAAATCGCTGCGGGTCGCGGCCGTGGTGATGCAGTCCTTGAAGCCGCAGCTCTTGAAGCTCATGCCCTGACCGGTGATCTCTCCCGACTCCTGGGCGTTCTTCATGCGGAATTCGAGCGGGTCCATGCCGATCTTCTCGGCCAGCATGTCCATGTGCTGCTCGATGGCGAAGGTGGCCTGCAGGTTGCCGTAGCCGCGGAAGGACCCGGCATAGGGATTGTTGGTATACACCGCTGCCGTGTGGTAATCGCAGTGCGGCACGCGATAGAGCGAGGAGAAGGTCTGCATCATGACGAAGGGCGTGGTCGCGCCCCACGAGGTGTAGGCGCCGTTGTCGTGCAGGGTATGTACCTGGCGGAAGGTCAGCGTGCCGTCCTTCTTGCAGCCGCTGCGCAGTGTCAGCAACACCGGTTGGCGTGTTGGCGAGGCGAGGAATTCCTCTTCGCGGGTGAACAGCATCTTCACCGGGCGCTTGGCGGCGCGGGCGAGGTAGAGGCAGATCACCTCGAAGGGATAGATGTCGAGCTTGGAGCCGAAGCCGCCACCGATGGGCGGCTGGATGATGCGGATGCGCGCCGGGTCCATGTTGAGGTATTCGGCGAACTCGCGTTTGTGCAGGAAGGGCACCTGGGTGTTCGAGTACATCAGCAGGTTTCCCGAGGCATCGAACTCGGCGATCATGCCCGAGACGCCCATGCAGCAGTGTGTCACGTAGTGCAGCTTGAAGGTATCCTCAATCACCACGTCGGACTCGGCTTCGCCCTGCACCACGTCGCCGTGGGTGTAGTCGAAGCGCATGGCGATGTTGTCGGGCTTGCCCTTGTGCGCAATCGACATACCCTGCTTGAGGTGCAGATGGCTGCCGTCGGCGCCATGCGGTTCGGGATGGATCAGCGCTGCGCCCGGTTTGATGGCTTGCTCGGGATCGGAAATCACCGGCAGGTCTTCGTAGACCACCTTGATCAGCTTCAGCGCCGCTTCGGCAATCTCTTCCGATTCGGCGGCGACCGCGGCGATCTCGTCGCGCTGGCTGCGCACCCGGCCCACCTTGAGCGGGAAATGGTCCTTGGCGACGCCGATCGGGCGCTGGTCAGGGATGTCGGCGGCCGTGATCACCACATGCACGCCGGGCAGTGCCCTGGCGGCGGAGGTGTCGATCGATTTGATCAGGGCATGGATGCGGCCCGAGCGCAGGATCTTGCCGTGCAATTGGCCCGACAGGTTGATGTCGTGGATGTAGCGCGTGCGGCCGCTGGCCTTTTCCGGCGCATCCATCTTGGGGATGCGTTTGCCGATCAACGAGTCCGGCTCGATGACGCGATGCTTCTTTTCGGCGACTGTCATGGCGCAACCTCCGCCGCGCCACAGGCAAGCACGGCGTCCACGATTTTCTTGTAGCCGGTGCAGCGGCAGAGGTTGCCCTCGAGCCCGCGCTTGACGCAGCCCTCGTCGGGATGTTCGTGCTTGTGCAGCAGGTGGTCAGCCTGCATCATCATGCCCGGGGTGCAGAAGCCGCACTGGACGGCGCCGTGCTCGACGAAGGCATCGCGCAGGGCGTCGCCACGGCCGTCGTTGGCGAGGCCCTCGATGGTGGTGACGCTGCGGCCGTCGCAATCGACGGCAAACATCAGGCAGGAATTGAGCGAGACGCCGTCGACCTGGATGGTGCACGCGCCGCATTCGCCTTCGCCGCAGCCGTACTTGGTGCCGGTGAGGCCGATCACTTCGCGCAGCATATCGAGCGCATTCATGGTGATATCCACGGTCGCGCGTCGCTTGACGCCGTTCAGGGTGAATTCGATGTCATGCTTGGGCGACATGGGTGAGCATCCTTTTTGTCATGTTGTGGATCATTTCCTTGCGGTACCAGGCCGTGGCGCGCACGTCGTCGATGGGCTTGACTTCGTCCCTGGCGATCGTGGCGACGTCCTCGATCGCGGCTGCGTCGAGCCTACGACCTTCCAGCGCCTTCTCGGTCTGCGCGGCCCGCACCGGCGTCGGTGCGACCGCGCCGAAGGCGACCCGGACATTGGTGAGTGCGCCGTCCTTGCGGGTGCCGGCGATGCCGATCGAGATGGTCGAGATGTCCAGTGCCGGTCGTGTGCCGTGCTTGTAAAAGTGCGCTACGTGGTCCGGACCCGGCACCGGGATACGCACGCCGGTGACCAGTTCGCAAAGCGATTTGCGGGTCTTGCCGGGGCCGACGAAGAAAGTCGATAGCGGCATACAGTGGCTGTAGAGCTTGGCCTCGGGCATCGAGGCCAGTTCGACGCAGGCATCCATCACCAGTAGCGGTATCAGCATGTCGCCGGCCGGGGACGCATTGCAGATATTGCCGCCTATGGTGCCCGCGTTGCGGATCTGGTCGCTGGCGAAATGGTCGCAGGCCTCGACCAGTATCGGCAGGTGCTCCCTGATCAGCGGGTGTTCCATGATCTCGGTGATCGTCGCCAGCGCGCCGATGCGGATCTCCGTCCCTTCCCGCGTGATGCCCGAGAGTTGCGGAACGTGGCGGATGTTCATCAGCGTCTGCTTGAACTTGATGCGCCCGACCTGGCTTTGCGGCGTGAGGTCGGTGCCGCCGGCCAGGATGGTGACGTCACCGTTCTTGAGGCGTTCGACGGCCTGGTCGAGGCTGGTAGGTGCGAAGTAGTGTTTCAGCTCACTCATTTGGCTTTCATCCTCAGAATCGAATCGGTTCCTGGTAGCGCCCGTATACGCTAACCAGTTCATTTGTCATTTCGCCGACACTGGCATAAGCCTTGACGGCTTCGACCAGGGCCGGCATCACGTTGCGTCCGGCGGCGGCATCAGTGCGCAGACGGGTCAGGGCCGCATCGACGGTGGCGTTGTCGCGTTCGGCGCGGATGCGGTTGAGGCTGTCGATCTGCACCCGCGCATCGTCTTCGTTGTAGGGATGGAACTCGACCGGGTGGTCTTCTTCCTGCTCGTTCTTGTAGCAGTTGACGCCGACCTTGGGAAACTCGCCGGATTCGATCTTGCGCTGCATGCCGTAGGCCTGCGCCGAGACCTTGGCCTGGATGCTACCCTCGGCCACCATCTTGACGATGCCGCCCTGGGCATCGACCTCGGCCATGATGTCCTCCATCTTCTTGCGCATCTCGTTGGTCATGGTCTCGACGTAGAAGGAACCCGCCAGCGGGTCGACGGTTTCGGTCAGGCCCATTTCCTCGACCAGCAACTGCATGGTGCGCAGGGACAGGCGCGCCGAGTACTCGGTTGGAATCGTGTAGGCCTCGTCATAGGAACACAGCGCCATGGTCTGCGTGCCGGACAAAGCCGAGATCAGCGCGTAGTAGGCGCCGCGCACGATGTTGACCTCGGGCTGCTCGAAGGTGAGGCCGCCACCGCCGCCGGCGGCGATCATGCGTAACCACATCGAGCCCGGCTTTTCGGCGCCGTACTCTTCCTTCATGATCTTGGCCCACAGGCCGCGACCGGCGCGGAACTTGCACACCTGCTCGAAGATGTTGCCGAAGATGTTGAAGTTGTAGGACAGGCGCCCGGCGAATTCGTCCACCGACAGGCCGCGCTTGATCGCATCGTCGGCATAGGCCTTGGCGATGCAGAAAGCATAGGCAATTTCCTGCGCCGGCGTCGCCCCGGATTCGCGGATATGGTAGCCGCAGACCGAGACCGGGGTGTACTTCGGCGCTTCCTTGGCGCAGTACTCGATGGTGTCGCCCACCAGGCGGATCGACGGCTCGACCGGGAAGATCCAGGTGCCGCGACCGATGAATTCCTTGAGGATGTCGTTCTGCGCCGTGCCGCGCAATTCCTTGACATCGTAGCCGCGCTTCTCGGCCATGGCCAGGTACATCGCGATCAGGATCGCGGCGGCGCCGTTGATCGTCAGCGAGACGGTGATCTTTTTCAGGTCGATGCCGTCGAAGGCGATTTCGAAATCGCGCAGCGTGTCGATCGACATGCCGACACGGCCGATTTCGCCTTCGGCCAGCGGATCGTCCGAATCGAGGCCGATCTGGGTCGGCAGGTCGAAGGCGACGTTGAGCCCCGTCTGGCCGTTGGCGATCAAATACTTGAAGCGCTGGTTGGTGTCGGCCGGATTGCCGAAGCCGGCGTACTGGCGCATGGTCCATGGCTGCTTGCGGTACATCTCGCGGTGGATGCCCCGCGTGAAAGGATACTGGCCGGGATCGCCGACCATTTCCATGCCGCCACTGGCTTCGACATCCGCCGCCGTGTAGAGCGGTTTGACCTCGATGCCGGATTCGTTGATGACTTTCTTCATTTCACTTCCTTGCGGATGAATTCGGTGATCGCATCCAGCTTCGAGCCCGAGGGGAAGATGCCCTTGAAGCCGAGTTCGCGCAGTGCCGAATGGTCCTGCGCCGGCAGGTTGCCGCCGATGACCCAGAGTTTGTCGCTGAGGCCGGCGGCTTCGAGCAGGGGCTTCAGCTTGCGGCAGAAGGGAATGTGCGAGCCGGCCATGGAGGATAGTGAGATCACGTCGACGTCTTCTTCGAGCGCGATGCGCGCGATCTGTTCCGGGGTCTGGCGTAGTCCCGTGTAGATCACCTCGAAGCCGGCGTCCATCATGGCGCGCGCGACCACCTTGGCGCCCTGGTCGTGGCCATCGAGACCAGGCTTGCCGAGCAGGACTTTTATCCGTCTTTGTGAATCTTTCATGAGGACACTTCTTTCGCAATGATGAGTTTCAGCATCTCGCTGGTGCCGCCGCCGATCAGGGTGAAGCGTACGTCACGCAGGTAGCGCTGGATGGGATACTCCATGGCGTAGCCGTAGGAGGCGAACACACGTGCTGCCTTGTCGCAGACCGTGGCGGCCGTTTCGGCGGCGAACAGCTTCGCCATCGCCGCCTCCTTGTGATAGGGCTTGCCGACATCGCGCCGCCACGCCGCGTAATACACCAGGTGATCGGCGGCTTCGAGTTCTGTCGCCATTTCGGCCAGCTTCATCTGTATCGCCTGGTAGCGATTGATGGCCTTGCCGAACTGCTGGCGCTCGCCGGCATAACGCACGGACTCCCCCAGAGCAGCATAGGCGACGCCGAGGCCCATGGCGCCGGTAATGATGCGGATCTCGCCGAGGGTCTTGCGCAGGTGGCCTTCACCATCGCCTTCCTCCTTGGACAGGCGGTGGCTGTCCGGCACGAAACATTCGTCGAAGGCGACTTCGGAGGTCGGCAACGCCCAGACGCCCATCTTGTGGATTTCGCGGCCGACGGTGATGCCCTTGAAGTGCTTTTCGACGAGGAAGATGGTCAGTTTCTTCTCCTCGCCGGCCTTGGCAAACACAGTGAAGAAGTCTGCTACCGGGGCCGATGTAATCCAGGTCTTCTGGCCGTTGATGATGTAGCCGCCGTCGACCTTCTTCGCGGTAGTCGCGATCGAGCCCAGGTCCGAACCGGAGTTGGGCTCGGTCATGCAGATTGCACCGATCTTCTCGCCGCGCAGGGCCGGCTTGAACAGGCGTTCGATGATGTCTTCGTTGCCCAGAAGATGAAGGAACTTGGTGCCCATCAACGACTGCATGGCCACGGCGCCGGCCAGCGACATCGAGCCGCGCGCGATTTCCTGAAGCGCGAGGCAGAACTCGGTCAGGCCCATGCCCGTGCCACCGACGTCTTCGGGATAACGCATGCCGAAGAAGCCGAGGTCGGCCAGTTCCTGGAACAGGGCGCGTGGAAAGACCTTGGCCTCGTCCAAAGCCTCCGCCTGCGGCGCGATGCGCTCGTCGCAGAAGCGGGCGAAGGTGTCGCGGATCTGCTGCTGCTCGTCAGTGAGTTCGAAGTTCAT
>CAMBRI010000244.1 GCA_945870205.1 Sulfuritalea hydrogenivorans sk43H
AGCGCCGCGCCGACCAGCACGGTGGGCATGATCGCCAGGCCATCGAGGCCGTCGGTCAGATTCACTGCATTGCTGGTGCCGACAATTACCAGGTAAGTCAGCAGGATGAAGCCGAACATGCCAAGCGGGTAGGTGACGCTTTTGAAGAAGGGCACGATCAGAGCGGTCCGCGTCGGCAGTTCCAGGGTGAAGCCGCTGGATACCCAGTCGAAGAACAGCTGGACCACCTTTTCGTTGTTGGGCGCGGAAATGGAAAAGGCCAGATAGATTGCGGCGATCAGCCCAATCACCGATTGCCAGAAGAATTTTGTGCGGGCCGACAACCCGTCCGGGTTGCGATACACCACCTTGCGCCAGTCATCGACCCAGCCCACCGTGCCGAAGCCGAAGGTGACGATCAGGACGATCCAGATGAAGCGATTCGACAGATCTGCCCAAAGCAGGGTCGACACCCCGAGTGAAATCAGGATCAGGGCGCCGCCCATGGTCGGCGTTCCCGCCTTGATCAGGTGCGTCTGTGGCCCGTCGCTACGCACCGACTGGCCGATCTTCTTGGCTGCCAGCCAGCGTATCACCGCCGGTCCGAAGACGAAGGAAATGGCCAGCGCGGTCATGGTCGCCAGCACCGCGCGCAAGGTGATGTAGCCGAAGACATTGAAGCCGCGGAAGTCTTTTGCCAGCCATTGGGCGAGTTCAAGCAGCATGGGGAATGCCTCTGCGCCTCTGCGCTGGAGTTTCAGGTGTTTTCATTTGACGTCCTCCACGATCGCCTCGACCACGCGCTCCATGCGCATGAAGCGCGAGCCCTTGACCAGTACCGTGGTGTGCGGCCCCAGTTCATCCCGCAAGGCCTGGATCAGATCTTCTACACGCTCGAAGTGCTGACCGCCATCGCCGAAGTTGGCCGCCGCCGCCGCCGACAAAGGGCCGAGGCACAGCAGGCGATCGATGCCGTGGCTCTTGGCATAGCCGCCGATCTCATCGTGAAACTGCCCTGCGGCGGCGCCCGCTTCGCCCATGTCGCCCATGACGAAAATGCACCTGCCGGGCACCGAGGCCAGCACATCGACGGCGGCGCGCATGGAATCCGGATTGGCGTTGTAGCTGTCATCCACTACCAGCGTGCCCTTGCGTCCTTCGCGTCTTTGCAGGCGGCCCTTGATGCCGACAAACGCTTCCAGCCCACGCTTCACCGCATCGGGCGAGGCACCCGCCGCCAGAGTCGCGGCGGCGGCGGCACAGGCATTTCGTGCATTGTGGCGGCCGGGTAGCTGCAGCCGTGCCTCGATCACGCCCCAGGGACTTGCCATCCGCAATTCGCCGCCCAGCCCGTGTGCGAGAAACTCGCCGCGCACGTCAGCAGGCTGATCGAGCGCGAAGCTCAGCTGCGGGCGATCGCGCGACAACTCGCGCCAGACATCGACGCTTGGATCGTCGGCGTTGAACACGGCGACGCCACCGGCAGGCAAGCCGGCAAAGATCTCGCCCTTGGCCAACGCCACGTCCTGCACCGAGCCGAGCCCCTCCAGATGCGCGCGCTGGGCGTTGTTCACCAGAGCCACGGTCGGTGCCGCAATGCGGGTCAGATAGTCGATTTCGCCCGCGTGGTTCATCCCCATCTCGATCACCGCCGCACGATGAGTCTCGCGCAACTTGAGCAACGTCAACGGCAAACCGATGTCGTTGTTCAGGTTGCCGACCGTCGCCAGGACACAGCCTGGCGCCCGGCCATGCTGCTCGCGCAGTATCGCGGCGCACATCTCTTTCACCGTGGTCTTGCCATTACTGCCGGTCACGCCGAGCAGCGGAATCGTAAAGCGGCTACGCCACACAGAGGCCAGCGCGCCGAGCGCCAGACGCGGGTCGGCGACGCCGATTAAGGGCAGATCGGGATGGGCGGCGGCGAACTCCCGGTGTACCACGGCGCCTGTCGCGCCGCGTGACAGAACCTCGACGACATAGGCATGGCCATCGAAGTTCTCGCCCTTGAGCGCGACGAACAATTCGCCGCCGGTGATGTTGCGGGAATCGGTGGATACGCCGCTAAAGGCGGCATCGCCAGCCGGGCTTTGCGCGCCGATGGCCTGTGCGGCCTCGTGCAGACTCATCATCATGGCCGCCACACCTTCAGCGCCGACTTTGCGGCGTCCATGTCGGAGTAAGGATGTCGCACTCCGGCGACTTCCTGATAGGGCTCGTGGCCTTTTCCCGCAAGCAGGATCACGTCGCAGGCTGCGGCTGTCGCCACGACTTCGGCAACGGCCCGGGCGCGATCCGCCTGAATCCGCGGCCGCGCCGTCATGCCGGCATGTATTCCGGCGATGATCGCCTGCGGGTCTTCCTGGCGCGGGTTGTCGCTGGTAAGCACCACCTGATCCGCCAGTCGCCCCGCGATCTCGCCCATCTGCGGCCGTTTGCCCGGATCGCGCTCGCCGCCGCAGCCGAACACGCAAATCAATTGCCCGCCGCGCGCTGCGGCTGTTTCGCGCAGTACGCCCAGCGCCTTTTCCAGCGCGTCCGGCGTGTGGGCGTAGTCCACCACGATCAGCGGTTGATCCACGCCGCCTAGCGCCTGCATGCGTCCCGGCGGCGGCTGAATGGAGCGCAAGGCGAGAGCGACATCTTCCAGGCGTTCGTTGCGCGCCAGCAGTGCGCCGATCGCGGCGAGCAGATTGGACGCATTGAAACGTCCGACCACGGGCGCGGCGAAATCCACGCCGCGCAGTCTGAACTCGATTCCGGCGGCACCCATGCGCAAATCGTCGGCGCGCAGAACGTCGTCCGCGGCATTTTCGCCAATGCCGGTCAGGGTATAGCCGATGACAGGCATGCGACCCTTCAGCCTTGCGGCAAGCGCCAGCCCGAAGGGGTCGTCGAGATTGAGCACGGCGGCGGCAAGCCCGGGCATCAGGAACAGTTGCTCCTTGGCCGCCGCATACTCGGCCATTGTGCCGTGGTAGTCGAGGTGGTCGCGAGTCAGGTTGGTGAATACGGCGACATCGAAGGCGGCGCCATTGACGCGCCCCTGATCGAGTCCTATGGACGAAACCTCCATCGCGCAAGCGTCGGCAGCCTGAGCAAGGAAGCCGGCGAGTGCCGCATGAAGGGTGATGGCATCCGGGGTGGTGTTGGGGCTTGCATCGAGCGCGTCGAGAAAGCCGTTGCCCAGCGTGCCGATTACAGCGCACTTGTGCTGCATCGCGTTCATTGCCTGGGCGATCCACTGCGTCACCGAGGTCTTGCCATTGGTGCCGGTGACACCGGTAAGCCAGAGACGCTCGGACGGGCGACCGTAAACCAGATTCGCGATCTCGCCGGACAAGCCGGCCAGTCCCTGCACCTCGATGATCGGCTTGACGGAGCTTCGGGCGACCCCGGTTCCGGCTTCGGCTATCACCGCCGCAGCGCCTTTCGCCACAGCCTGCGCGATGAATTGGCGGCCATCTGCATGAGCACCGGGGAAGGCGACAAAAATATCTCCGGCCTGCACCCGGCGCGAGTCTGCGGTGAGCCGCGCTGCAACGATGCCTTTGCTTTTCAACTGTTCAAGGACGCTCATGGCAGAAATCACATTTCTTCCCGAACCGGCTCGGCACTGGTCATCACCAAGGGCTGGAGCGGCGCGTCGGGCGCCACACCGAGCGTGCGCAGGCTGCCGGCCATCACCCGGGCAAACACCGGCGCCGCGACATCGCCGCCGAAATGCTTGCCATTGGAGGGCTCGTCGATCATCACGGCGACGATCAAGCGCGGATCGGAGGCCGGAGCGAACCCTACAAACGATGCAACGTACTTATTGGCATAGCTGCCACCTTCGATCTTGTGCGCCGTGCCGGTCTTGCCCGCCACGCGATAGCCGGCGATCTGCGCCTTGGGGGCCGTGCCGCCGGGTTGCACCGCCATCTCCAGCATGGCGCGCACCTCGCGCGCGGTCTGCGGCGAGAACACCTGCTTGCCAGACGGCGGCAGCGCGTCCATCCGCGCCAGGGAAATCGGCACCAGATCGCCGTCGCGGGCAAATGCCTGGTAGGCATGTGCCAGCTGGATCAGCGTCACGGAAATGCCATGTCCATAGGCCATGGTGGCCTGCTCGATCGGTTTCCACGATTTGGCCGGGCGCAAACGGCCGCCGACTTCGCCGGGAAACCCCAGCTTCAGCGGCGCGCCGAAACCCAGGCTGTCGAACATGGTCCACATTTCCTGGGGCGTCATCGACAGGGCGAGCTTGGCGGCGCCGATATTGGACGACTTCTGTATCACCTGCGCCACCGTCAACATGCCATGGGCGTGGGCATCCGAAATCGTCGCCGAGCCTATGGTCATTTTTCCGGGGGCGGTCTGGATCGGCGTGTCGAAGCGCACTTTGCCCTTTTCCAGTGCCAGCGCCGCGGTGAAGGGCTTCAGGGTCGAGCCGGGCTCGAAGCTATCGGTCAATGCACGATTGCGCAGTTGCGCACCGATCAGCCGTTCGCGGTTGTTCGGGTTGTAGGTCGGCAGGTTTGCCAGGGCCAGGATTTCGCCGGTTCGCGCGTCAAGCACCACCACCCCACCGGCCTTGGCCCGGTTTTCCTCGATGGCCTGCTTCAAGTGGCTGTAGGCGAGATATTGAACCTTCGAATCCAGGGCGAGGGCGATGTCCTTGCCCTCCAGTGGAGGATGAATGCTTTCGACATCCTCCACCACGTTGCCACGGCGATCCTTGATCACCCGGCGGCTACCGGCCTTGCCCGACAACTGGCTGTTGAACGCCAGTTCTATTCCCTCCTGGCCGGCATCCTCGATGCCGGTAAAGCCGAGCATATGGGCCATCACCTCACCCGAGGGGTAGTAGCGGCGGTACTCGTTCTTCTGATGAATTCCGGGAAATTTCAGGGCGCTGATCCGGTCTGCCAGCTCAGGCGACAACTGGCGCTTGACGTAGACGAAGTCGCGTTCGGCACCCAGCTTGCGATTGACGTCGCGCACATCCATTTCAAGCAGTGCCGCCAGGCTGCGCGCCTGTGACGGCGCCAACTGGACGTCTTCCGGTATCGCCCAGATCGAGCGCACCGGAGTGGACACCGCCAGGACGTCGCCATGGCGATCGGTAATCCGGCCGCGGGTGGCGGAAATGTCGATCACCCGCTCGAAGCGAGCGCGCCCCTTGTCGCCCAGAAACTCGTTGTTGAAGGCCTGCAGGTAGAGCGAACGGGCGATCAGCGCCACAAAGGCGCCCAGCAAGACCACCAGCACCAGGCGTTGCCGCCAGGGCGGCAGGCGCTCGGACAGCAGCGGACTGCGGGAAAACTTGATCGACTTTGGCTTCACGTCAGTTCCCCTGCACCGTGTCGACCGAAATGATCTGGCCCGGCGCGGGCGACCTCATGCCCAGCTTTTCGCGGGCCGCCTTCTCCACCCGGACATGGGCTGCCAGGGTACTTTGCTCCAACTGCAACTGACCGAACTCGACTTCGAGATCGCGCATGCGTTTCTGGCTGGATTCCAGTTCGGAGAACATTTTGCGCGCCCGATGATTGGCGCTGACCACGGACAAGGCGCAAGCCAATGCAACCAGAATCAGGACCAGATTGAGGCGCGCCATGCTCACAACTTTTCTGCCACGCGCAACACCGCGCTGCGGCAGCGCGGATTGGCGGCGATTTCGGCATCCGACGGAAACATCGCCTTGCCCACCAGCTTGATTGCCGGTTGCGGCAGATCGACCGCCCGCACCGGCACGCTCTTGTGCGGCTGCGGCGGATGCGCCGCATCCCGCAAGAAGCGTTTGACGATGCGATCTTCCAGTGAATGGAAACAGATCACAACCAGTCGCCCGCCCGGCGCCAGTCTTTCAACGGCTCGGGGCAGGGTTAACGACAGCTCCTCAAGCTCCCGATTGACGTAAATCCGTAGAGCCTGAAAGGTGCGCGTCGCCGGATGCTGACCCGGTTCCCGCGTGCGGACGACTTGCGCCACGAGCGTGGCAAGCTGTCCTGTCCTTGAAATACCGTGCTCGCCCCGAGCAGCAACAAGCGCCTTTGCAATCGCATGAGCAAACCGTTCTTCGCCATAGTC
>CAMBRI010000245.1 GCA_945870205.1 Sulfuritalea hydrogenivorans sk43H
GTTGCTCACCAGCGTCACGCCCAAATCCAGCGCATGCGCAGCGATCCAAAGATCGTTGTTGCCGATCGGCGTGCCGGCGCGCTCCAACTGGGCGCGCAGTGCACCGTAGCGTTCGCCGACGGTATCGTCCGGCGTCATCACGGGAATCAACTCCGACAAGCGGCGCAAAGCATCCAGGGCCTCGCCACGTTGCTTGCTCTTTTCCGCCCCGTAGCGCAACTCGCCGAACGTGATCAGCGACATGCCGACCGAACCGCTCGCCAGCTTGGCGAAGCGTGCCGCCACCGAGGGTGGGCGTTGCTTGGCGATGTAGATGCAGATATTGGTATCGAGCAGGTAACGCAGCGCACTCATAGCCCCTCGCGCACCTGCGGCAGCGTGTCGTCACGGCCCTCGGCCATGAAGTCCTCGGGCAGGCCGGCGAGCAAGTCAAACGCGGCCGTCAGATTGGCCGGAATCCGCCGCAACACCACCTCGTCACCGCGCCGCAGGATCTCGACCTCGCGCACATCGAACTGGAAATCCTTGGGCAAACGCACCGCCTGCGAGTTGCCCGACTTGAATACCGCCGCTGTCTTGATGGCATGTGTCATGTTTTTCCGCCTTGAACAATGTTGATACGTCGAGTGTATACATTGGCAAATCACAAGGCAATCGAAAATGTTTGGAGCCACACCATGAACAAAATCCACCGCATCGTCTGGAGCGCCGTGCGCGGCGCGTTTGTTGTTGCCCATGAACTCGCCAACAGCCACGGCAACGGGTACACCGACACAACAGGTACACCGACACCGACTGGTGATACGACCGGCACCCCGACACCCACAGGCACGCCAACACCAACCGGTGACGGTTGGGAAAAGGTCAACGTGAAACAACGCGTACGGAGCGACTGGTGATAGCCGAGCGAAGCGAGCAAATTAGAAGCCTCCCCGTGAGGGGGCGAGGCGGGGTTTCGCGACGCATGCGTCGCGCCGCCGCAGCCGGCTGGCTGTGCAAAGCCAGCCGTGGGCCGAGTAGCGGATGGGAGGGGCGGGCCTTCAATTCGCCTTTCGCGTGTTTCATCTTCTGCGGGTGGAGCTTGCTGCCGTGAGCGTTCAGGAGCGATCCGCCTGTGGATTCCATCTGAACAGGCCGCGCAGGCTCAGGCTGAGTCGGGTCAAAACACTTGGCCCGGCGGCAGTGCTCTGGTGTGACACCGGTGCTTGCGGATTCCATGCGAACAGCGGCCGCAGGATGCTGGCGAGGGCAGCGAGTCCCGTCTTGCCCGTAGCGGCCAGCAACTGGCCATACTGAACCAGACGCGCTGAAATGAGGCCGCTGATGCGCTGCATCTCTTCCGCACGCATTCGGCGGGCTTCCTGTTCTATCTTCGCAATGTTGAGGGGGGACATGATGAACTCCTTTTTTGGTGCGGTGCAACACCGCATGTCTCCAATGTAATTACGAAGCATAAAAATAACAATAAGCATATTTGGAACAATATTGATGAATATTATTCCATAATAGGTCAATGGATCGCGCCGGAGAGATGACTGCATTCGTTCGTGCCGTGGAAACCGGAGGGTTTTCTGCTGCGGCGCGGGAGATGGGCTTGACGCCCTCGGCACTGTCCAAGCTTGTCACCCGCCTTGAAGACCGCCTGGGGGCAAGACTGTTGCACCGGACCACGCGCCGTCTGCAATTGACGGCTGAAGGCGAGGCCTTCTATGCCCGTGCACGCTCCATCCTGACTGCCATGGACGAGGCCGAGGCCGAAGTCGCCCAGGCCGGCGCCAGTCCGCGCGGGCTGTTGCGCCTGCACTGCGGATCGACCTTTGGCATGCACCAGCTGGCGCCCGCCATACCGCTCTTTCAGCAGCGCCATCCCGCGGTAGAGATCGACATCACCATCAGCGACCAGCCGCTGGGCGCCCTGGAGGATGTGGTGGATATGGCGATCCGCATTGGTCCGGTCGAGGAGCCGTCAACCGTGGCGCGGCGCATCTGCAACCTGGAGCGCGTGATCTGCGCCGCACCCGGCTACCTGGAGCGGCGCGGGACGCCGCGCGTACCAGACGATCTGCAGCAGCACAATTGCCTCTGGATTACCAGCCTGCCAGCCCTGCGTCGCTGGCCCTTCGACACCGACGATGGCATCCGCGTGGTGCATGTCGATGGCGATGTTTCGGCGAACAACGCCGAAACCGTGTTGCAACTGGCAGTGGCGGGTGTCGGCATCACGCGCCTGACGGATGTCGTGGTTGCCGAGTCGATTCGCAGCGGCGCATTGGTCCCCATCCTGACTGACTGGCACCACGTCGAGCCGGTGCCGCTGTATGCGACCTATCCGGGCGGCCGCAACCTGGCGCCGAAGGTCAGGGCGATGGTGGATTTTCTGGTGCAGGAATTCGGTAGCGCACCGTGGCGACGGGCTCGCCCTGCGCCACCGACGGGATATGATTCCCGCTGAACCCGAATCCAATAAATGCCGCGACCCACATGAGCCCTCTGCTGCAACGTTTGAAAACTCCAGCGCTGATAGGCGTCGGCGCCATTCTTGGCGTACTCGGCTTTGCCTGGCTGGCGCTGCCGGGGATCATGCAGTCGCAGGCCGAAAAATTCATCGCCGAAAAAACCGGGCACCGTCTGACGCTGGCACGGCCCGAACTCAACCCGCTGGCCTTGAGCCTGCGTCTGCGCGAACTGCGCCTGGTCGACCCGGCCGGCGCGGCACTGGCGGAATTTGGCGAATTGTTCATCGATCTGTCGGCATCCAGTCTCACCGAGCGCACCCTGGTTTTTGACGAAATCCGGCTCGACGGCTTCAAGGCCAGCCTTGTCCAGCGCAAGGACGGTGGCCTGAACTGGACACCCTTGTTCGACAACCTGAAGGGCAAGGAGCCGCAATCCGAGGCTAAAGGCCTGCCGCGTGTGGACATCCGGCACCTGCGGGTCAGCGGCGCGCGGATGGACGTTTCGGACCAGCGCACGACCCCGGCCTTCGCCACCGGGATCGAGCCGCTTGATCTCGAACTCGATGATGTGTCGACCTTGCCCGATGACTCTGGCAAGTTCAGGCTGAAGGCGAAAACTCTGTTCGGGGCGCAAGTGGCATGGCAGGGCGAAGTAACGCTCAACCCGATGGCCAGCAGCGGTCGCCTCGATATCAGCGGCATCGACCTCCAGCGCCTGGCGCCCTTGTTGCGGGACAAACTGCCGATTGTCCCGCCCGCGGGCATCGCAGCCCTCGGTGCCGACTACCGCATGAGCCAGGCGGGCGGCAAGTTCAAGCTCAGCCTGGAGCAGGCGGCGCTTTCACTTGCCGGCCTGCGCCTGCAGCAAACGGCGGGCGACAACGCACCGCTGCTGGTCGTGGATCGCCTGTCGATCACGGATGGGCGCTTCGATCTTGGCACCCGACAACTTGTACTGGGCGCAATCGAGTTGTCAGGCAATCGCATCGAGGCGGCGCTCGACAAGAAGGGCCGCGCGTCAGTGCTCACGTTGAACGAGATCAAGCTGACCGACGCCCATGTCGATCTGGAGCAGCACAAGGCGACGCTGGCGGCGCTGGCGATCAAGGGTGGCGGCCTTGGCGCGCGTCGGGACGCACAGGGCAAGATCGACTTGCTCGGCCTGATCGACAGCCTCGGCGCGAAGTCCGCGCCGAAACCGGCCGGTACGGTAATGAGCGCTTCGCCTGCGGCGGCGCGCGAGGAGCCCGCCGCGCCATGGCATTTCCAGTTGGGGCATTTGACGCTCGCGGGTTTCGCGCTCGCGCTGCGCGATGAGACGGTTTCACCGGCAGTCGATCTGGGCCTCGACAACATAGGCATCGCGCTCGACGGCGTCAGCGAGAATCTCAAGGTGCCGCTGCCGATCAAGGTCAGCCTGGATGTGAACAGCGGTGGCCGGCTGGAAATCGCGGGCAGGCTGACGCCGGCCGATGCCGCGGCGGACCTGAACGTGAAACTGACCAATCTCGCGTTGAAGCCCGCCCAGGCGTATGTCGCGAAATTTGCCGCGCTGGATCTTGCCGGCGGGCAAGTCTCGGCCGAAGGCAGGGTGCTCCACAATGCCAGAGCCAGCGGCTATCGCGGCGCATTTGCGGTACGTGATCTGCGCCTGAACGAGGCCGGTACCCAGAATGTGTTTCTGGCTTGGAAGGCGCTCTCCAGCGACGATCTCGAGGCAAGCCCGAGCCAGCTCAGCATGGCCTTGCTCTCGCTCGACGGGCTCGACACCAAGCTGATCATCGACAAGGACAAATCCACCAACCTCAAGCGCGTGTTACGCAATGATGAAAGCGCAGCGCCGGTGACGACGGCCGATGCCGCTCCTGCAGCGCAATCTGCTCCGCTCGCTGTCGGCAATGCACCGTCGGAAGCGCCCGGCTTCCTGGTCAATATCGACCGCCTGCGATTTCGTGGCGGGGCTCTCGATTTTGCCGACCATTCATTGATCCTTCCCTTCGCCACGCGCATCCACGGGTTGCGCGGCTCGATAGTCGGGCTTTCTTCGCGTCCCGGTGCGCCAGGACAGGTGGAACTCGACGGCGAGGTCGACGAGTTCGGTTTGGCGCGCGTGGTGGGTCAGGCCGATTTCTTCAAGCCCACCGATTTCATGGATATCAAGGTCGTGTTTCGCAATGTCGAAATGACGCGCATGACGCCCTATTCAGCCACCTTTGCCGGACGCAAGATCGCTTCCGGCAAGCTCTCACTGGACCTCGAATACAAGATCAAGCAGCGTCAATTGCAGGGCGAGAACCAGGTAATCATCGATCGCCTCGAACTCGGCGAACGAGTCGAGAGCGCGACCGCGAAGGATTTGCCGCTCGATCTGGCGATCGCCATACTGAGCGATTCCGATGGCCGCATCGAGCTCGGCCTGCCTATTTCCGGCAGCCTCGACGATCCTCAGTTCAGCTATGGCCAGATCATCTGGAAGGCGATCACCAACGTGTTGGGCAAGATCGTCACCGCGCCCTTCCGGGCGCTGGGTGCGCTGTTTGGCGGCGGCGAGAAGATTGACAAGATTGCCTTCGAAGCCGGTGCGGCAAGGCTCACGCCGCCGGAACGCGAGAAGCTGGTGCGACTTGCTGCCGTGCTTAACAAACGCCCGGGATTGGCGCTCAGTGTGCACGGCACCTGGGCGGAAGTCGATCGCGTCGCGCTGCAAGACCAGCAGTTGCGTCGCAGCATCGCCGAGAAAAGCGGCCAGACGGTCGGCGAGAAGGGCGACCCCGGCCCGCTATCGACTCGCGCGCCGAAGGTTCAGGCCGCTCTGGAAAGCCTGTTTGCAGACAGCTTCGGCAGCGCCGAACTGGCAACGCTGAAGGAGGGATTCCGCAGTGCCAATCCCGGACAGCTCGAGGAAAACCTCACCGGCAAAATGATGTCGCGACTCTCCGGCCTGCTGCGCGAGAAGCGCAGCCTGAGCGACGCTGAACTGGGGCAGTTGAAGGGTGCGGATTTCCATGCGTTGCTGTTCGAGCGCCTGCGCATCAGGGAAGTGGTGAAGGACGATGCGCTGCAGGCGCTGGCCGTGAAGCGCGCCGAGCATGCGCTGGAGAACCTTAAGACCTCGGGTGCACCGGAAGCGCGCATCCGGCAGGGTGTGGCGGAGAAGAGCGAGCCCACGGGCCGCGACATACTGCTCAAGCTCGAACTCGGGAAAGCCGGCGGGTAAAGGCGGACGAGTGGACGATGGAGATGAGTCGATGCAGCAGCGGTCTGTTCGTTTCCGCAATGCGGTGGCCAGACATGCGGCGGGCGACCATGCCTTTGCGGCGGACGAGTATCGGGCCATTCTGGCTCTCGATCCATTCGACATAAACGCGCTCTATCATCTCGGTGTCGCCGAGCATCAGTTGCACAATTTGAACCAGGCAGCTGTTGTTCTCGAAAAGGCGAGCAGCCTCGCCCCGGATTTCGCCGAAGGATGGCAAAGCCTGGCAACCGTTCAACTGGATCGGGGACGAGCCGAGGACGCCGTCATCGCATACAGGAAAGCGCTGGCGCTGAAGCCGGCTCTGCAT
>CAMBRI010000246.1 GCA_945870205.1 Sulfuritalea hydrogenivorans sk43H
CAGTTTCAACTCGGCATCGCAGTCTCGCACGCAGGCCACTAGCGAGTCGGCCACCAGCGGGTGGTCCTCGACGATCAGAGCAAACGGCGCGTGGCGGTCTTCGTGCATGCAAGTCTGCTCCGTCGAATATGGGGCTCACGCGCATTCTACAAGCGGAATCCGTCAGCTTGCGCAGTGCAGGACGGCGTAAGCCGGCCGTAAGAACTGCCACTACGAGACGCCTGTTGCCTGCCCCCTTCGATGCCGAACAAGTCCATTGCCCTACCCTGATTGGGGGATGCGAATCGTAGGCACATAAGTTAGTTTTGCAACCGACGGACTTCCGGCGGGCAAATCCGCAAGCACTCTCCCTGAAAGCGAATTGACCTGAAATTGAAAGAATGACCATGACCAAGAACAATGCAAAAACCGAACTTGAAACACTGTGCCGGCGCGCACCTTTCGACCGCCTGACACCTGACCAGCAACTTTGGCTTGGCGAACATCTGCTTCCCCGCGACTATCAACGGGGAGACGCATTGCTGTTGCCGGGTGTGCAGGCGCAAACCCTGTTTTTCATCCTACGCGGCACCGTTCAACTCGAAGCAATGGGCAAGGTCAGCGAGGAAAACCGCGTGCTGGCGGAACTGGTTGAAGGCGAGAGTTTCCCGCTGGAGGCCTTGCAGGATGAGCGACCCGTCTTCTCGACCTTTCGCGCCCGAACTGATGTGCACTGCCTCGAACTGCCGATCGACGACTTCCGCGAACTGTGCAGGATGTCACCTTCATTCGACGAATTCTGCCGTCAGCGTGCGACGGCTTTTCTGGAACAGGCGCGACGGATCTATCACGCCCATTTCTCCGCCGATGCGACCTCGACCCACCTGGCCAGTCCCTTGCGCGGCCTGATTCGCGGCGCGCCCGCGAGTTGCATACCGACCGAACCGCTATCCGCAGTCCTGCAACGCATGGAAAGGGATGGCCTGAAGCTGCTCGCGGTTGTCAATGACGAGGGCAAACCGCTCGGCACGTTCTCGCTGGCCGAACTGCTCAAGGCCTACAACTCGGAATACGCAGACCCTATAACTCCCGTGGGCGAACTGATGTCCACCGACCTCATATGCCTGCCGGCGGAGGCGCTGTGCTTCGAAGCGGCGCTGCTCATGGCCGAGCGCGGCCTGAGCCATGTTCTGGTCATGGATGCGGGCCGATTGGCCGCTGTGGTTGCCGAACGCGCCCTGTTCGCCCTGCAAAGCGTAGGTATCTCCCAAAGCGCCGTCGAGATCCGCAATACGAAGCGGAAAGCCGATCTGGTTTCGTGTGCGGCCGACATTCACCAGCTTGCGCACAACATGCTTGGCCAGGGGTCGCGGCCCATCAATTGACGCGTATCGTTTCGACGCTGAATGATAGGCTGACTGAACGCCTGATTGAACTCGGACTGGCTCGCCCCGACCTCGGCGACATCGATTTCTGCTGGATCGCATTGGGCAGCGAGGGTCGCCTGGAGCTGACCTTGTGCACCGATCAGGATAACGGCATCATCTTCGACGCGGGACAGGGAGTCGAGGCCGAACGGCAGCGCCAGCGGCTGCTTCCGTTCGCCCAGGCCGTCAACGCAACCCTGCATGAATGCAGCTTTCCCCTTTGCAGCGGGGGCATCATGGCGGGAAATCCAGAATGGTGCCTGTCAATGGACGAGTGGCAGAAAAAGTTTTCGAGCTGGCTGCGCGTACCCGAACCAGAAGCGCTGCTCAGTGCCTCGATATTCTTCGATTTGCGCCCTCTCTGGGGCGATACCCACCTTGCCGACAAATTGCTGGCCGGGCTTGCCGACGGCGCCGACTCAAACTCGCGCTTCCTGCACCTGATGACCGAAAACGCGATGCAACGCCACCGACGCGACCAAACAACGCCGCCCAATAAGCGCCGCAATTTTGACGCGTAGTTACGTGTTACACTTAATCATGTGTTCGCCCCAAGGAAGCCAAGATGGCAACTGTTAACTTTACCGGGGCGGTAGATCGCGACCTGCTCAAGCGGGCCAAGGTCATTGCCGCCAAAACCGACACGTCCGTAAATGCTCTGTTCAATGCTGAACTGCGCCATCTGGTCGAGACTTTTGAGGCCGCAGAGGTCAGCGGCAACCAGAATTTCAGGGTTCTGCTTGATTTCTCGCTTGGGAGACTTGCCGACGATGCGGCCATGCGTGCGCTGGGCATCGACAATGAGGAAGACATGTTCCTGCTGATGGCACAAGCTCACTTGCCGATGCCGCGCCTTCCTGAGTCCGTTACGCGCAACATGGTCGATAGCTTGCACGCACTGCCGTCCTGAGTCGGCGATCAGATGTCGTCAGACGTTGTTCTGCTCCCTGACGCTGGGCCGCTCATTACGCTGGCCTACGCCGATGCGCTCGACGTGCTGTTCAAGCCCCGCTGGTCCGTCATGCTGGTCGACATGGTCCTGCACGAAGTCACGCGCAACCAGACGCCGACAAGCAAGAAGCTGGCGAAGTGGGCCAAGTCAAAAAAGGTGTCGGTTGTTCCGACGAAGACATTCCAACACTACCAGCGGATGCTTGCGGAAACGCCCCCCCGAAAAGCGAATCTTGGAGAATTGGCGATTCAGGAGGCCATGAACGATTTCGCCCTGGCGCAGCCACCGAAGACGGGGGTGTTCCTGTTCGAGGATCATAAGATTGCCCGCGCCAGCTTTCACGTGCCAGACAACTGCCGCAAGATCAGCACACGAGCCTTCCTGATCTTCCTCGAAGAGAAAGGCTGGCTTGATTCGGCTGCGGAAGTCGAACGACGTGCCCTGCTTGCCGGACGCGCTTTTTCCAGCCTGCGGTTTCCTCTGTAGTTGAACTTCTTTGGCTAAGCCTTTCGGGAACGGCTGTCAGAAATCACCCCGCACCGCCGTCGTGCATCAGCCGCCATGAGAAAATGACACCGCGCGACGACCTGCAACCAGAATTCAAGCGATGACAAGCTGACAAGCCCCCGAAATATTTCAAACTGCACTCGACTCTGTTTCCATCGAGGGCCTGCCGCCAATGACGGATTCTGGATTCGAGCAGGGCGCCGAGCCGAAGGCATACCTGCTTGGCTTGCTCCGTCACGGCTATATCGAAGACGTGCTGCCGGGACTGGATGCCATGCATGGCATGGTCAGCGATCCCGATATTTGCTTCAACCTAAATTCCTCACCACAGAGACACAGAGGCACAGAGAAAGTCAAGGAATCAATGGCTTGTCGATTCGATACCAATCACCCCACGGGTGAGTGCATGAAACACGGCAAGCACTTGTTTTTCCTCTGTGTCCTCTGTGCCTCTGTGGTTCAACTGAGGTTTTAAGGATCAACAATCCCTTAACGCCATACCCTGAATAGGGGATGCGGTGTCCTGCCGGTTTTCATATCCTTCGATCGCGTTGGCGTCCGTATCGGCAGGGTTGTGATTTCCGCGAGTAGTCCGAATACCGCGAATCCAGTTCCAACGCCACGCCTCACGAACGCGGTAGGCAAAGACCATACTTTAGGCGCATATATTGCTTGGTGTTGAAATTCAAGTCATCTCCCCTGTTTTATCCATTGACCAAGGGGTGCCCGAAGAGCCTTGGTAGCTTGTGAATCAATGTCTTATAGATCGGTAGCAAATTGAGATCGGGATCTGTTTCCCAATAATGGGAGATCGAATTCCCCAAGAACAGTAACTGCTTTAACTAAAAAGTAATAGCCGCAGTGGGAGCGAGAGCCCGCGTAGTTCTCCAGCCACTCCTCGAATGTCGTACATGAATGGGACCCACCATGAAAAAAAGATACCTGTCTTGGCTTGTGCTCCTGGCGCCTGTAATTCTTGCCGGGGAGGCCGGGGGGCAGACCATGCAGAGCCACAGCGAAACTGCGACCTTGGTGAAGGCATCAAGTGCTGCTGGTGACTTCAAGGCATCGATTGTGCAACTCGACACCCGTTATCCGTCCGCGGACGCAAAACAAGAACTGCTGTACAACATGGAACGTGGCGAACTGCTGCGTCTTGATCGGCAGTATGAGCCGAGTACGGCTGCGTTCCTTGCTGCCGATGCCAAAGTCATTGAATGGGAAGATGCCGCCAAGACTAATCCGCAGCGCCTGATGGGCATGCTCGGCGCTTCTGTGATCAGCGAGCGTCTGAAAAATTACGAGGGGCAGGATTACGAGAAAGTCTGGCTCACCACCCGGCTTGCGCTCAACCGGATTGGTCTATCGAATTTTGACCAGGCACGTGTCGATGTGAAGCGTACTCATGAACGCGAAGCAGTAATCGCCGAGTTCCGTGCAAAGGAAACATCCGAGGCCGAGGAGGAAGCCAAGGCGAAGGGGGCACAAACCACCAGCACCGAATTGAATGGCTATCCGGTCGAATCGCTGAACGATCCTGAAGTTCTTGCCCTGAAAAACGGCTACCAGAACGCCTTGAGTCACTATCTGGCGGGCTTTCTGTATGAGTCGCTGAACGAGAGCGGCCTTGCGGCCCCAGGCTATCGCAAGGCAATCGAGTTGAGGCCGGGCAGTGCGGTCCTTGAAGAGGGTTTGCGCGGACTCGATGCGCGCAGCGGGATTACCTGGAAGCAGCGCCAGCGTCAGACCGACGTACTGTTTCTGGTCGAAACAGGCAACGCACCGGCACGTGTGCCAAAGGGTTTTACGATCCCGATTCCGGCCCGAAGCGGCTTCCGCACCGTCAGCATTTCCTATCCCGTGATCGAGGCGTCGACGTCAGCACCGGTCACCACACTTAAAGTGGGCGACCGCGAGGTAGCGCTCAACAGCGTTGTCGACCTGAATGTGATGGCCCGCAGGGTACTCAAGGACGAGATGCCGGGAATGGTTCTGCGCGGCATGACGCGCGCCATCGTCAAGGGCGTACTACAGGATCAGCTTTCAAAGAATGCCGGAATTTTCGGCTCGATCATCGGCAGCGTTGCGTCCGCAGCTACCGAGCAGGCCGATGACCGGATGTGGCGAATGCTTCCGGAGCGCGTGTTTGTCGCCCGCGCCCATTTGCCTCCCGGCGAGCACAAGGTGAGCGTCGACGGCCGTGATTTCGGGACCGTGAAGATCGATGGTCAGTATGCCGTGGTGCCCTTGCGGCTCTATGAGACGGTCGCCCTGGTCGGCGAGATAGGCATGCTCGGCAAGTTGCCCGAACAGGAATTACCGCCACCCAAAGTCGAACCGGAACCGCTGCTAACGAAAACTGAACCGGAACCGCTGCCAGCCAAAGCTGAAACTGAAACTCCTGCCAAGAGCAAGGCGACGGTAACTAAAAAGATGACGCGGACAAGTACTGCTGCTCCCCAGTCACAAGCCAAGTAAGCAAACTGAACAGGGAGCAAATCATGAATTTCAAGGACCTCCTGCTGATCGGCGCATTCGCTTTGGCCGGAAATGCGGCGCTGGCACAGACACAGGCAGTTACCCCGGCGAGCGTTGCGGCGAAGCTGCAGTTACGTGGTGATGCCAACGATGTGGTGGTGCCCGAAATACGTATCGTGCGTCGCAACGATGTGATGGTGATTCAGGCCGACTTGTACAACAACAAGGATTCCAATCGCACCGCCTTTTATCGTTTCCGCTGGCTGGACAGCGTGGGCAATCAGGTTGGTGATGGCGAATCCTGGAAACAGGTGACAGTCCTGGGCTATCAGACACAAACGCTAAAAACCGTTGCCCACCATTCATCGGCTGTTGATTTCCGTCTGGAAATGAACGTTGAGACACCGTAACTGGAGACCTCTAATGACCAAGCACCCCATGATTCCGGCGCTTATCGCCGCCCTCGTCCTCTCGGCGTGTGCGACTGGCGTTCAGTCGCCGGTGGTTCGCTTTGACCGGCAAGTGAACTACGGTGACGCCAAGGCTGTCGAGTTGGTGACCAACGAGTTCGGCTCCTCCGACCTGCAAATGATCGCGGAGAAAATGGTCGGCAGCCTGCTTGAAACGGGGATCTT
>CAMBRI010000247.1 GCA_945870205.1 Sulfuritalea hydrogenivorans sk43H
GACACAGAGGCACAGAGAAAGTCAAAGAATCAATGGCTTGCCGATTCGATACCAATCACCCCACGGGTGAGTGCATGAAACACGGCAAGCACTTGTTTTTCCTCTGTGTCCTCTGTGCCTCTGTGGTTCAACTGAGGTTTTAAGGTTCAATCCCGACCTGCATGGTCTGTACGCCGCATTGAAGGCCAAGATGCGCTCAGTGAATCACTCGCAGTGAAGGTATCGACCGCGGTTTCAGTCTGATGGTCAGTACGCGACTGCCCAGCATGACCAGGCTTCCGGCCTGGCGATCGTTGCCGGTGTCGCTGTACTCGAAGCCGTATATGCGTTGAATGCGCATCACGCCCTCGCCGTCGCGGGCCAGGCGCAGCCGCGAGATAGTGACGGTGTCGTCCAGCAGGAGCAAATCCTCGGACCGACAGGCGGCTCTGGCGGCCAGGACGGCGGCCTCGCGCGCCTTGAGGCTGTCCAGCCATAGCCAGCCGATGGCAGCCAGCAGCAGCAGTCCGAGTAGGTCAAGCAAGTCCATGCGCACAGCCTACCTGATATTTGGGCGAGGATTTTGGGCCATTCCGGATGCGCAGCCGCAACGGTGATCCACCTTCCCGGTTTGTGAGAGACTGCAGCCCCCATTCGAAATCGGCGCCGCCATGCTCGTACTCAGGAACATTGACCTCGCCAGTGACATCGCTGCCTCGCTCTTCGTCAAGGACGAGGTGGTGAAGGTCGTTTTTGCCGGAACCGCAGGCGAATTGACCAGTGGTGTCGGCGCCAACCGCTTCGAGGTGGGCGACGCCCTGATCACGGGCTCGACCGGCGACCGCTGGAGCGTTTCGCGGGAACGCTTCGAGGCCAAGTATCTGCCCATGGCGCCGCTTGCGCCGGGTGAAGACGGCCCCTACCGGGCGCGGCCCGTGCCGGTTCTGGCCAGGCAGATGGCGGAAGCATTCACGCTGGCGCGTTCCGCGGGCGGCGACCTGCTGCAGGGAGACGCGCAGGACTGGCTGTTGCAGTACGGTCCGGGCGATTTCGGCATTGCCCGGGATGCGCGGTTTCGTGCCGTCTACCGAGCCGTCGAAAAATCCTGAAGGCGCGACCCCTACACCAGTCCGGCGTCGATCAGTTCCTGTTTGAGCCAGGCGTAATAGATCGGTGCGGCGATCACGCCCGCCAGGCCGAAGGCCGCCTCCATCACCAGCATGGCCAGTAGCAGTTCCCAGGACTGGGCGGAGATACGCGCGCCGACGATGCGGGCGTTGAGAAAGTATTCGAATTTGTGCACCACCACCAGAAAGCCCAGCGAGCCCATGGCGACATGCGGCGAGTGAGAAAGGCTGACGACCACGATCACGGCGTTGGAGACCAGATTGCCGATTACGGGGATCAGGCCGACGACGAAGGTCAGGGCGATCATGGTCTTGGTCAGCGGCAGGTGGATGCCCAGCAGGGGCAGCAGCACCGCGAGGTAGATGGCCGTGAATGCGGCATTGATGGCAGAAATCCGCAGTTGGGCAAACACGATGCGACGAAACGCATCGGCCAGGCGGCTCGCACGCAGGGTGAGAGCCGCCGCCAGAGGCTGCGTCAGACGCTGGCCGCCGACTTCTCGCAGTGCCAACATGCCACCGATGATGATGCCGATCAGTACATGGGCAAGGACCACCGCGGCTTCCTTGCCGACGCTTTGCACCTGGCCGGCATGTTCGCGCAGCCACTGCACGATGGCGATCTTGATGCCGTCGACGCTGTCTGGCAGCGCACCGACCAGCCAGTCCGGCAGCGACTGGCGCGAGTTTTCGAGGATCGCGGCCATTTTCTGCGCGAGCGCAGCCAAGCTGCTGGAGTCGCCCTTGATGAAGGCTATGGCGAGCACCGTTCCCAGTGCCGTGCTGCCCACAATAATCGCCGCGAGGAAAGCCACCGCGGTCTGTTTCGCCCGCAGGCCAGATAGCCTTCTTTCCAGCAGCGGCGCAGTCAGGTGCACCAGTTCGTATACCAGCAGTCCCGCCAGCAGTGCCGGCAACAGATGCAGGTGGAGTATCAGAAGCAGTGCGAGAGCGGCAAGGAACCAGGACGCCTGCTGGATGCGATGAGATGCCATGGGCGCGTTTGCATGTTGGGAAGCGGGCTATTCTGGGGCCTGCGAGGCGATGCTGCAATTTCAAGGATCGGCCTCGGTTCATCGCATGATCGCTAACCTTCCGCGCTTGGGGTAAGGTACATTTCAAGGATGAGCAAAGAAAGCACTTCTGCCCAACTGCCAGGAGACGCCGCTACCGGGGGCGCTGCTACCGTTGGCACCGCGCTGTCCGACGACCCGCGCTCGGCGCTGACCGTCGAAATGCTGGCCGCTGCCGCCGGCGCCTCGGCCGAGGACGGCATCTGGCTCGACGTGATTCGCAAGATGGACGAGGTCTATAACGACCTGCTGCAGTATGAAGTCGCGCTGGAGGAAAAGAACGCCACGCTGGAAGACACGCAGCAGTTCATATCCTCGGTGTTGACCTCGATGTCCGATCTGCTGATCGTTTGCAGCCGGGCCGGCGTGATCGAAAGCGTGAATGAGGCGCTGGCTTCCCTGCTCGGCGTCGATGCCGCCGCGCTGCACGGGCGAACGGTGTTCGACCTGTTCGCCGACCAAGAATCGCGCCTGCACGCAGGGCAGCTGTTCGCCGACCATAGCGGCGAGGCCGTGGAAGACTGCGAAATGCAGCTGAAGGCCGCCAACGGCAGCGCGATTCCGGTTTCGCTCAACTGCACGCCGCGCTACAACGGCGTGGGCAAGATGCTGGGTCTGGTCATCACCGGCCGCCCGGTGGGCGAGTTGCGCCGTGCCTATCAGGCCTTGCGCCGCGCCCACGACGACCTCAAGACCACGCAGCAACAACTGATCCATTCCGAAAAAATGGCTTCGCTGGGCCGCCTCGTGGCCGGTGTCGCCCACGAACTGAACAATCCCATCAGCTTTGTCTACGGCAATACCGTGGCGATGAAGCGCTATGCCGAAAGAATTACCCGTTACCTGGCGGCGGTGCACGGCGACATGCCGCGTGACGAACGCGAAGCCCTGCGCGGCGAACTGCGCATCGACCGCCTGCTCGACGATCTGCCGTCGCTGATCGACGGCACCGTGGAAGGCGCCGAGCGCACCCGCGACATCGTCGATGCGCTGAAGCGCTTCTCGGCCACGGATCGCGACGAGCGGCGCGCCTTCGACCTGGTCGAAGTGGTCGAACGTGCCGTGCAATGGGTGGCCAAGGCCGCGGCCAAGGAGTTCGAGGTGAGCCTGAACCTTCCCGCTACGCTGGAGGTGACGGGTTCGCCGGGACAATTGCAGCAGGTGGTGATGAATCTGGTGCAGAACGCCGCCGACGCCACGGAGAATGCGCGCGAACGGCGCCTGGAGATTTCCGGTCGCAGCGAGGAGGGCCAGGCGGTGATCGAGTTTCGCGACAGCGGCCCGGGCATTCCGGCCGCCAATCTCGACAAGCTGTTCGATCCCTTCTTCACCACCAAGCCGGTAGGGCGCGGCACCGGCCTTGGCCTCGCGATCAGCTACGGCATCGTCGAACGCCATGGCGGCAAGCTCACGGCGGACAACCATCCGAAAGGCGGCGCGCTGTTCTGCCTGCGCTTGCCTTTGTCATGAGCGCCGGCACGGGTGCCGGCATCGACACCGGCTGCGTCCGTTTGCGGCTGGCCAGAACGGACGGAAAAATCAGCGCGGTCAGCGTCGCCAGCGAACGGCCTGCAGTCGCGCAGGCCCTGCGCGGCCGGGCGGCGGACGCGGCCGTGCGCATGGTACCGCTGCTGTTTGCGCTGTGTGGCAAGGCGCAGGGGCGAGCGGCAGAACTTGCCCTGGCAGCGGCGCGCGGCCAGGCCTGCGCGCCGCATCTCGACGCCACGATTGAAGCCGAGGCCATGCGCGAGCATCTGTGGCGCTGGCTGCTCGATCTGCCGCCCTTGCTCGGCGAATCCGCGCTGAAAGTGGAGTTTGTCGCTGCCGCCAGCCAGATAGCCTCAGGGCAGCGCACCGGACTTGACGCGCTCCTCCGCGATCCGCGCATGGAAAACCTGTGTCGACGCCTGGCCGACATGGAGGACGTCGCCGATGCCGCACCGCGTTGCCTGCCGTCGCTGGATGCGCAAGCGTCGTTGGCGCTGTGGCCGCAATTCAATGCCGGTTTTTGTCGCGAACCGGAATGGCTAGGGCAGGCCGCGGAAACGGGTGCCCTGGCGCGGCGACGGGGCAGGCCAGGAATCAGTGAAAAGGCATTCGCCGCGCGCTGGTTGGTGCGCCTTGAGGAACTGCAGAACTGGGCGCAGGGCAAGGCAGGCGTCGGTGCCGGCGGCACGGCGAGCGCCGTGCCGGTGGCTACGGGACGAGGTCGGGCGCTGGTCGAAACGGCACGCGGCCTGTTGATGCACGAGATCGCGCTCGACGGCGAGCGCATCGCAGACTACTTCATCGTCGCCCCCACCGAATGGAATTTTCATCCGCGCGGGCCCTTGGCAGGCTGGCTCATGGGGCGTGATGCCGTCGACCGGCAGGCGGTGGAAGCCTTCGCCGCACGCGCCGTGGCGGCGCTCGATCCCTGCGTGCGCTGGGAACTGGAGTGGCTATGACTTCTTGCGCGTCACCGTTGCGATCAGGCTCAAGGCCACCGCCTCGGCGACCTTGATGCCGTCGACCGCCGCCGAAAGAATGCCACCGGCGTAGCCGGCGCCTTCGCCGGCGGGATAGAGGCCGCGCGTGTTGAGGCTCTCGAACTGATCGTTGCGCGTGATGCGGATCGGCGACGAAGTGCGGGTTTCGACGCCGGTCAGCAACGCATCTTCCATGGCAAAGCCGGCGATTTCGCGGCCGAAGGCCGGCAGCGACTCGCGCAGTGCGGTGACGACATAGTCCGGCAGGCACAGCGCCAGGTCGGTCGGATGCACGCCGGGTGTGTAGGACGGAACCACCGCTCCAAGCGCAGTCGACGGCCGTCCGGCGAGGAAGTCGCCGACCCGTTGCACGGGCGCCTTGTAATTGCCGCCGCCGGCCTCGAAGGCAAGGCTTTCCCAATGCCGCTGAAAGGCGATGCCGGCCAGCGGGTCCGTAGCGCTTCCCGGATAATCTGCCGGGGTCACGCCGACCACCAGGGCGCTGTTGGCGTTGCGCTCGTTGCGCGAATACTGGCTCATGCCGTTGGTGACGACGCGGCCTTCCTCCGAGGTGGCCGCGACCACCGTGCCGCCCGGGCACATGCAGAAGCTGTAGGCTGAGCGGCCGTTGCCGCAATGATGCACCAGCTTGTAGTCGGCGGCACCGAGCAGCGGATTGCCGGCGTTGGGTCCAAGGCGGGCACGGTCGATCAGGGATTGCGGATGCTCGATGCGCACGCCGATCGAGAAGGCCTTGGCCTCGACATGGACGCCGCGCGCGTGGAGCATCTCGAAGCTATCGCGCGCGCTGTGGCCGATCGCCAGCACCACATGGCTGGCGGCGAGGTATTCGCCGTCGGCCAGGCGCAGGCCGCGCACCTGGCCGCCTTCGATGTCGATATCCTCGACGCGGCTGCCGAAACGGATTTCGCCGCCCAGGGACTGGATTTCGGCGCGCATGTTCTCGACCATGGTCACCAGCTTGAAGGTGCCGATGTGCGGCTTGGCGACGTAGAGGATCTCCGGCGGCGCGCCCGCCTTGACGAACTCGGTAAGCACCTTGCGCCCGCGGTATTGCGGGTCCTTGATCTGGCTGTAGAGCTTGCCGTCGGAAAAGGTGCCGGCGCCGCCTTCGCCGAACTGCACGTTCGATTCCGGATCGAGGCGGCCCTTGCGCCACAGGCCCCAGGTGTCCTGGGTGCGCTCGCGTACCGCCTTGCCGCGCTCCAGGATGATGGGGCGAAAGCCCATTTGCGCCAGTATCAGGCCGGCAAACAGCCCGCAGGGGCCGGTACCGATCACGATCGGACG
>CAMBRI010000248.1 GCA_945870205.1 Sulfuritalea hydrogenivorans sk43H
CTCGCGGTCGATCGCAGGGCGCAGGGACTGCACTTGGGCGCCGCTTTGCTCCAGGACGCGGTCAATCGCGCGGTGGCCGTATCGCAGAACGCTGGCGTCAGAGCCCTGCTCGTGCATGCCCTTCACGAGAAGGCCAAGCAGTTCTACGAGCACTACGGGTTTCAGCCCTCGCCGACGCATCCGATGACGCTCATGCTGCGCTTGAGCAGCGTGAGGGAGTAGCTGATCATGCCTGCGATCCCCGGCACCCCCTGCTACCCTTGCTACTTCTGCTACCGATCAGGGGTCACGCCGGCACGACGGTAGCGAGAGTAGCAACAGTAGCAGCACCCTCCGGTGCAAAAGCCCGCGCCGCTTCAATTCCCCCGCGTGAGAATGGCTTGACTTTATATGGTGTTTCCGCCATATTCTAAAAATGTCTGGCGCCACGGTTAAGCCCGTCTCATGGATCGGTTCGAGCTACAAGGACTTCCGGGAATTTCCGGATCCCGTGCAGGACTCGATGGGGTACGCGCTTTATCAGGCACAGATCGGTCTGAAGCATGGCAGCGCCAAACCGCTCAAGGGCTTCGGTGGGGCGGGCGTGTTGGAACTTGTTGCCGACCATGTGGGCGACACCTTCCGGGCGGTCTACACCGTGAAGTTCGCGACGGCGGTCTATGTCCTGCACGCCTTCCAGAAGAAGTCGAAGTCGGGAATCAAGACCCCGACCGAAGACATGGAGTTGATCCAGCGGCGCCTCAAAGCAGCCGAGGCCGATTACAAGGCGCAGCTTGAAAAAGGAAAAGCATCATGAAGAAAGACCCGGATACCCGCATCACGCGCGGCACGAAGAATGTCTTTGCCGATCTCGGATTCCCCGATGCCGAAACCCATCTTCTCAAAGCGGAACTGGTGACTCGAATTCAGGGGGTCATCAACGCTCAAGATCTGACCCAGGTAGCGGCGGCCAAACGCATGGGCCTGAGCCAGCCGGACGTGTCGCGGCTGCTCAATGGGCAATTCCGAGATGTGTCGGTCGAGCGCCTGATGCGTCTGCTGACTCGGCTCGGCTGCGACGTCGACATCACCATCCGTAACCATGGGAAAGCGGCGGCACCTCGGGACACGATCCGTCTGCAGGCCGCATCGGTATAAGGCCACTGGAACAGCCGCATCAAGGGATCACCACCAGCGGACGCCGACGGAGAAATAGTGCGTGTGGTAGAGCTTGCAACTCATACCGCCGAAACCCAAGGCGGCTTGGCATCGGCCGCAGACTCCGCGCGCCAACCCTTACTGCTCTGAATTGAAGACCGCGTCGATGTCTCGCGCACCATGCAGCACACGGACGGCATCGATCCTGCATCGAGCGGCATGTAGAAAACAAACTAGCCTTGCTACTCTTGCTACCGATCAGCGTTCACGCAGGGCGACGGTAGCAAGAATAGCAACAATAGCAACACCGTCTGATGTCGAAACACAATGCTCCAAGTTCACTCCCGCTCAGTCAGCAGTGGCGGATTGCACAGGACAGGACGCGGGGCAGATCCTCAAAGGTGGCACATATTATTTGGAACGAAGCCGTTTCCGACCCGGCACCCCCTGCTACTCTCGCTACTCTTGCTACCGATCAGCGTTTGCGCCGGGTGTCGGTAGGGTGTCGGTAGCAAGAGTAGCAACAGTAGCAACACCCTCTGACGTCGAAATCCAATGGTCCTCGCTCAATCCAGCTCAGTCAGCAACGCCGGATTGATCACCACGCTTCGCCGGCGCCCGGATTCCTCCATCCGCGCCCGCCCGCGCTCGGCGAGGATGGCAAGCGCTGCGCGCAGGTCGCGGCTGTCCCGGACGCAGTTCGGACCGTATTGGTAGATCCGCTTCGTCGGTACGCGATCAGTGCCGCTGGCCTTCGCTTCGCTGCGCAGCCAGGAATCGAGACGGATCGCCGCCGCCAGCGAGGGCGGCGTGTCCAGATCGGCGAGCAGGCGCCGTGCTTCGTTCAAGTGCCAGCCCACGATGCAGGCCGCAGCGCGTATTTCCCCGGACGTTATCGTTCCGCTCACCCCATGCTCCAGCACATGGAACAAGGCGGCCAGCCGCGCCACGTTCTCCGCCGCCTTGGCCGCAACATCGCGCACGCTGCGGAATGCACCTCGCGCGCCGAGTTCGCCCTCGACCTCATCGTGAAAGCGTATCCACTCGGCACGTGCCTGCGGCGACAGATCCAGCACCGCCGGGGTGAGGCAGCCCTGCACGTCGGTGGCAAGCGGTTGCGCGAGCAGCTCGCGAATGCGCGCTTGGAACAGCATTACCTGCGGCATCGCCTCGGGCGCCGGGCGGTAGGCGCGCGTGCCCTGCGTGCTGCCGGGCCAGGCGATCAGGAAGCGCGCGATGAATCCGGTGCCGCGCGGCAGCGTGCCGGCACGCTCCAGGAAGCCGCGCAACGCCTCGGGCTGGAGCATCAGGCCGAAGGTGAGCCGCCGGCCGCGCAGCACGAAGGAGGGCTTGGAGCGCCGGTCGATCGCCATCTCGCCACCGTCCCACAGCACATTGAGAAGCGCCAGGTTGCGCAGGATCGTGTCCTGGCCCATCCCGTGCGCACCGAACACCGCGCCGGCCTCGGCCGAGAGCACCCCGCCGCTCGGCCAACCGGTGGCCAGCGCATGGGCAAGCGCCTCCGGCGTCGCATCCGCATAGAGCAGTCGCGGGACGAGCGCCGGCACCGGCGCATGGCCTACCAACGCCTCCAGTTCGCCTTCCTCGGCCGCCGTGTCCTGCGTTCGGCGCCGCTTGTGTTTGATCGCATCAAGGATGCCGGCCTTCTTCGCCTCGAACACCGCCGTTGCCGCTTCGAGCTTCGCGATCTCGGGAGACATCTCCTGCCGACGCCCGATTTCCCAGTCGCGCAATGCCGGGCAGAAAATCGCATCGCAGGTGGTCTTGCGTTCCCCGGAGTCGGCCACCGCAAGTAGATAAAGGGAAATGGGACCCACGAGCTGATGATCGCGGCGCACGTTCGCCAAGCCTTGGGCCGCGAGCGAAAGAGCGGAAAGGGCCGAGCAGGCCACCAGCGCCATCGGTGCCTGCACGAAGGCCTGCGCCTGACGTACCGCTTCACGCAGGATGTGCGGCAGCGCCTCGTCAGGATACGGCTGCGCGTCCAGCGTCTCGGTCAGCGGTTCCGGCTCCGGCCATTCCCTGGCGCTCGCCTTGGCGACGCCGCGCATATCGAGAACGCCATCCGCGGGCTCCTTGGCGGCAGCGATCGAATCGCGCACGGCCGCAAGGCCTCGGAACCGACACAGGTCGTTGAAGTCTGTGGCGCCGACCGGCCGATCCGCCCCGAACGTTGGGACGGCGATGCACGCACCGACCGCAGCTGCGGCAGTACGCGCATGGGCGAGACCCGGATTGCCCGGAGTGCCCTCGTCGTCATCGGCGCACACGATAAGCTGCGCTTCGGGATGGTTCTCCCTGATCGCCGCGGCGACCGGGGCCAGGTTACCGGCGTTGAAGGCAACGGCGACGGCGTACCCGGTTGCCGCGTGAATACTGGCGCCCGTGGCGTAACCCTCGGCGATGCAGACCACTTTGCCGGGAACACCGATCAGGAAGTACAGGCCTGCGACCCGCCCGCCCTTCAGGAATCGCTTCGTGCCGCTGGCGCCGATGAATTGCAGGCTGTGCAGTTCGCCAACCTCGTCGCAGATCGGGACCACCAACGCCCCCTTGAACACGCGTAGCCCGTGCGCGACGACCCCTTTGCGTGCCAGGTAGGGATGTTCATCGCCCGCCGGCTGCGCGGCGTGCCAGATCCGTGCGGCGACCTCACGCGCGGCGGCGTGGCGCCTGACCGCTTCTTCCGTCCGTCGGGTGCTGGCGGTCTTCGCTTTTGCGCGCAGCGCATCGTGCTCCGCCGGCGTCAGCGCGCGCCCGATGTCGACGCGCCAGGATTCCCAGCCCTTGCCGTCGCGCCAGTTCTCCAGTCCGCCGGCAGGAATGCCGTCCAGGTGGAGCAGGTAGGCCGCATCGCCCTTGCCATTCTTGCCCGCTGCATCGCAGCGGTGAATGCAGCCGTCGGCGATGAGGTTCTCGGGCGGAACGATGTCGCGCGCGGCGAGTGCCGCCCGAAACTGGTCAATGACCTCGATCCTTGCCAGGACGGGCGCCAGGCGCGGCCGCCTGGCCGTTGCAATCGTACCGGCAGCCATGCCTTCGCGGCATCAGGTCGACTGCCGGCCGCCGGCTCGGGCGATCTTCACCCGGGCGGCGATCCATTCGGTCACGTCCGACTCGAGCCAGCCCACGGCGCGTGGCCCGAGCGGCACGGGCTTCGGGAAGACGCCGTCCTTGATGTACTGGTAGATGGTGCTGCGCGAAAGTCCTGTGCGCGTCTGGACCTGCCTGCGTCGAAGGAATGCAGGCTCACGCTGGATTGTTTGCGTCATTTTAGTAACCTCGCGGTAGGTAGTGGAAGACAGCAACATCCTTCCACCCCACGCGGCACGTGCGGGCCCGAATCGGAGCCTCGCTGAGGCCCCGAAAACCCATTGACAACGGGAAGCAGTTGGTTCTCGGCATTGGAACTCCCGCAGCCATCACAGCGGCGAGATTCCCGGTTATCCACGGGCCGATGCGTGCGGCCCCTCTCTGGCACGCGCGGATCGGGCGGTGGGTAACCGTGGTTGATCGAATGAGTCCTCGTCCGAGCCTTGTACAGAGAGCAGATCTTGGCGAATGCTGCAAGCCGATTTGAGGCATTGCTGGAGCACCAATTCGAAGTGCAACACGCAACAAAGGATCTGAGTGGCGCTGCATGCTCGCGGTTCTCAAGCGGGTGACCGGGAACTCTCCAGAGGTGACTCGGTCACACCGGTGATCGTAAAGGTGGCTCCTTCAGCCCGCTTGATGCCCGTAAGCGCATCGCCCTTGCTCGCAACATCGAGCGCCAAAGCCGGACTCATCTCCTGGAAGCCGGCAGCCGCAAGGCACGGAGATAGTCGTAAACCTGCAGCAAACGAACAAGCAACGAGCGCCGTTTTGCCGCGGTCATCTACGGTGGCAGCGACGCAATCAGGCTACGCCCGCATTCGCGCCTGGCAGCCCTACTCAACTGCCCTAGCGGCACCCTCTGTTTCAAGCAGCACGGTTCTGCGCCAAGCGTGCCGCGTTTGACATACGCGAGGCATTTTCGCGCCGACCAGGCCGCAGTGGCGCCAGCCAGTGCGATCCCTGCGGCAAAGCTGTCCGCTTCAAGTGGCAGCACCCCTGCGCCAATCGCGTCGTCACTACCGCGGCGCGAGCCGGTAGTGACGACGCGCTCAATGCCCCAGCCGACAAGGCATTCCGGTCGCTGGCGCAAGTGACGACCCCAAGTGACGGGCTCCCTGACCCGTCGCCCTGCTGGACCGTGCAATGCGGTCCTTCTACCTGCCCGCTCCCCGCGGGCTCAGTCCGAAGCAGCGCCGTAGAGGCGCACCTCCGAGCCCTGGGTCAAGGGCTCATCTCGATGAATCGACTTCCCACAGGAAGCGCCATCGACGCCAATGCCGCGTGCCGCGGTGGCAAGCAGAAAACAAACGGCACGAAACGGGAGTGGTGTCCCGGGTCCCTCGAAACTCCCGACACGCTTAGGCGTTCGGGACGGACAGAAACACTTACCGGACAGGCTTCACACACCAGCAGCAGAGCAAAGGACAGGAACAAAGGACAGGAACAAAGGGAAGAAGGAAAGGGACAGAAATATAGGGGCAGCAAATGGAGGAAAGGAATTAAACCTGGCGAGGTCAAGTTGCTGCGAAGTCAGATCGCTGTTAGCACTGCTGACGCTGCGCAGCGGCTCATGGCTCTCGGGAATCAGAATTTGTACGTCCGCTTTCCGGCGGCGAATCCCGATAGGCGACGGTCTCTTGAGTGCCCTAACCGGCCTGTGGCGAAAACCGGAAGCCGCCGTTCGCCAGGAGCCCAAGGATT
>CAMBRI010000249.1 GCA_945870205.1 Sulfuritalea hydrogenivorans sk43H
AAAATTATGGCACAGGATCAAAACTCGCTCGTCTGGCTGGACATGGAAATGACCGGTCTCAATCCGGAGAGCGATTGCATCATCGAGCTGGCACTGGTGGTGACCAACGCGAATCTGGACATCATTGCGGAAGCGCCGACCTGGGTCATCCATCAATCGGACGCGGTGCTCGGCGGCATGGACGAGTGGAATCGCAATACCCACGGCAAGTCCGGGCTGATCCAGCGTGTGAAGGATTCGATCCTGAGCGAAGCCGAAGTCGAGGCGCAGGCACTGGAATTCATGCGCCGCCACGTGCCGCGCATGACCTCGCCGATGTGCGGCAATTCGATCTGCCAGGACCGGCGCTTCATGGCGCGCTTCATGCCGAAGCTGGAGGACTGGTTTCATTATCGCAACCTCGACGTGTCTACCCTCAAGGAGTTGTGCAAGCGCTGGAAGCCGGATGTGGCGAAGGGCCTCAAGAAGCACGGGAAGCACGAGGCGCTGGCGGATATCCTCGAATCGATCGAGGAGTTGAAGTATTACCGGGAGCATTTCATCAAGCTCTAGGAAAAGACCGACCGGGTTTTGCTTGGTCCCCGGATCGCCGCCCCAGAAGCCTGGACCCCGTCGTGCGCCGGGGTGACGACATAGGCAGTGCTCGCGCAATCATTCGGTGCGGCGATATAGCCGCAGGCGTTCGCCTTTGTCACCGGGGCGCGAGGTTTCACGGATCAGGGTCCAGCCCGGCAGGTCGTGCTCGGCGCCCGGTGTGGCCTGGGCGATCAGGTACCGGCAGTCCTTGGCGCGACTGCTGCTGACGGTTCGAATGCCGTTGAAGTAGTCGAGCGAGGCGCGTTGGGTGAGGCCCAGTCCGCGTCGTGCGATGCAGCCGGGATGGTTGCCCAGCGCATGTCGAAAATCGGCACTAACGCTGCGATAGCTTTTCCCGTAGTCGATCCACGGCAGCCAGAGCGCCACCAGCAGTACCCACATGGTCGTCAACCCCACGCTCCAGCGCGCCGCCGCACGCCAGGGCGAGCGCGGCGTGCGCATCATTACGGCGATCCAGCCTACCGTGACCGCTATCGCGATCACCATGGCGAAGGTGGATGCTTCGGCGATGAATCCCGGCGCCGGTTTGCTGAAGTTCTTGGCGACCCGCGCCGGCTCGCCGGTCAGCATGGCGATGCCGCCCAGCCAGATCAGGGCCGCGATCAGCGTGAAGGTCATCATGCCGAACCAGTCGTAGGCGTTGGCGGCGCCGCGCCGCAAGCGCCCGGCGCCGGCCGCGGCCAGCAGCGTGAGCGGTGCCAGCGCCGGTAGCAGCGCGGTTGGCTTCGGTACATCGGCAAAGAACATGAACAACGCCGCTGCGGTGGCCGCCAGCAACAATGCGGTTTCGGGCTTGAACGGATGCCGGCGCTCCAGCCAAAGGCTCCACAGGGCCAGAGGCAGCACCGGCCAGCTCGCCCAGGCCAGCAGTTCGAGATGGTCGCGACTGAATCCGCCGCGAATGGTCACGCTGGCCTTTTCCGCGGTCCACCAGACGTCGAACAGGGCCGGGGCCTGCTGCCACAGCAACCATGGCCAGGGCAGCATAAGCGTCAGCGCCATGGCGGCGGCGGCCAGCCAGGCGACCAGGTTGCCGCGCTGGCGCCAGGCTGGGTGCAGGACCATCATCAGCCCGGTGGCCAGCTGGATTGCCACGCTGTCCATGCCCGCACCGAGGAAGCCGATGCCGATCCCGGCGCCGAAGATCAGCCCGCCTTGCAGCGCCCGCACGCGCCAGACGGACAGGCCCCACAGCGAAATGATGAAGCCTGTCAGGGCGACCACTGCCGGCTGGGCCTCGTGCATCGGTATCAGCAGGCCCAGAGTGCCGATGGCCAGCAGCGGGGCCGCCAGGGCGGCGCTGGCCCCGAGCAGCACCTGCGCCATGCGCGAAAGGATGGCAAGGAAGGCCGCGCCAAACACCAGCGTGGCGAGGCGTGCCGCATCGTGCCAGGGCAGCACGCTGCCGAACAGCTTGCCGCACAGGGCGGCCACCCAGTGGTAGAGCGGCGGCGAGACCAGCCAGGGATCGCCGGCGATACGCGGCACCAGCCAATCGCCCCCACTCATGCCGAAGGCGACAGCGAGGTGCAGGACGTCATCGACTTTCCACGGGTCATGCCCGACGGTGCCGGCCAACAGCCAGATGCCGCAGAGCAGCAGCGCGCCGCGCCGCGCCAGGACAGGTGCGGGGCTATGGTTGCGGTCAGTCAGATCGGGCAAGGGTGCTCAGTCTCGAATTTGCTGCGCGCCCAAGATTCAGGCGCCACAAAAAAAGGCAGCCCGCAGGCTGCCCGTTTGTTGCGGCGTGCTGCGCTGGTGCAGCTCAGGCCGCCTTTTTGCTGTATTTCTGACGGAAGCGCTCGACGCGGCCGGCGGTGTCGACGATCTTCTGCTTGCCGGTATAGAACGGGTGGCAGGCGGAGCAGACTTCGATATGCAGCGGCTTGATGCTGGTCGATTGGGTGGTGAACTTGTTGCCGCAACTGCAGGTAACTTCGATCTCGGCATACTTCGGGTGAATGGCGTCTTTCATTTCATGGTCCTTTCGTTGCAGGCGCGGGTCGTGGGTTTGGCGAACCGACAGAGCCGGGCATTATCCGCTAATTTTCAGTGTCGCGCAATTGGAATCAGCGGAAATCAGCGGGAATCAGCGGGCATCAGCGCTGGCGCATGGCGTCGAAGAACTCGCCGTTGTTCTTGGTGGCCTTGACCTTGTCCAGGAGGAACTCCATGGCTTCCATGTCGTCCATGTTGTACAGGAGTTTCCTCAGGATCCACATTTTCTGCAGCACGGCCGGGACCAGCAGCAATTCCTCGCGACGCGTGCCGGAACGATTGACGTTGATCGCCGGGTAGACGCGCTTCTCGGCCATCTTGCGGTCGAGGTGGATTTCCATGTTGCCGGTGCCCTTGAATTCCTCGTAGATCACATCGTCCATGCGCGAACCGGTTTCGATCAGCGCGGTGGCGATGATGGTCAGCGAACCACCTTCTTCGACGTTGCGCGCGGCGCCGAAGAAGCGCTTGGGCTTCTGTAGCGCGTTGGCGTCGACGCCGCCGGTCAGGACTTTGCCCGAGGCTGGCTGCACGGTGTTGTAGGCGCGCGCCAGGCGGGTGATGGAATCGAGCAGGATGACCACGTCGCGTTTGTGTTCGACCAGACGCTTGGCCTTTTCGATGACCATTTCGGCGACCTGGACGTGGCGCGTGGCCGGCTCGTCGAAGGTCGAGGCAACGACTTCGCCCTTGACGGTGCGGGTCATTTCGGTGACTTCTTCGGGCCGCTCGTCGATCAGCAGGACGATCAGCGTCACATCGGGATGGTTGGTGGTGATGGCGTGGGCAACGTGCTGCATCAGCACCGTCTTGCCGGCTTTGGGCGGCGATACGATCAGGCCGCGCTGGCCCTTGCCGATCGGCGCGATCATGTCGATGACGCGGCTGGTGATGTTCTCGTCGCTGCGGATGTCGCGCTCGATCAGCATGTGTTCGGTCGGATGCAGCGGCGTCAGGTTCTCGAACAGGATCTTGTGCTTCGATGCCTCCGGCGATTCTCCATTGACGCGGTCCACCTTGACCAGAGCGAAGTAGCGTTCGCCTTCCTTGGGCGAGCGAATCTCGCCTTCGATGGTGTCGCCGGAACGCAGGTTGAAGCGGCGCACCTGGCTCGGGCTGATGTAGATGTCGTCGGTGCTGGCGAGGTAGGAGGCCTCGGGCGAGCGCAGGAAGCCAAAGCCGTCTGGCAGGATTTCCAGCACGCCGTCGCCGAAGATGGTCTCGCCTTTCCGGGCTTCATTCTTCAGCAGCGCATACATCAGGTCCTGTTTGCGCAGCCGGTTGGCATTTTCGATATTGTTGGCGGCCGCCATCTCCAGCAGTTGGCTGACATGATGGGCTTTTAGCTCGGATAAGTGCATGGACTACCTGTGCGGTAATCCCGGCGGGATGCGCCGGAACAGGGGGGTGTAGGGGATGAATTCAGGAATGAATTCGATCAGGAAGGGAACCGGATCGGCGCCATCAAGGCTTGGGCGCCTGTCTTGCTTTGCTGCGGCCCGGAATCAGGCTCCGGGCCGAAATGTAACGGGATCAGAGATTGCTGTCAATGAATGCAGTAAGTTGCGATTTGGACAGCGCACCGACTTTTTGCGCTTCGACGGCGCCGCCTTTGAACAGAAGCAGGGTCGGGATGCCGCGAATGCCGAACTCGCCGGGCACCTTCGGATTGTCGTCGATGTTCAGTTTGGCCACGCGCAGCCGGCCGGAATAGTCCTTGGCCACCTCATCGAGAATAGGGGCAATCATCTTGCAGGGGCCGCACCATTCGGCCCAGAAGTCGACCAGGGTCGGCGTGGTGGAGTCGAGCACTTCCGCTTGAAAAGTGCTGTCGGTGACATGGTGAATGTGTTCGCTCATGGATTCCTCGGGGAGATTTGCGCACCGTCTGCCGCATCTGTGGCGGGGTGGCGCGATGGATTGCAGCGAAGCAGCCGCATGCATGTTCGAATCCTAGCAAAAAAAATCGGCCATGGCGAACTCTGCTTCGTGCCAATGGGCTGCGGCGATGGTACATTGCGCGTCAGAACTGGAGCCTGAACATGACCTACGTTGTCACTGAATCCTGCATCAAATGCAAATATACGGATTGCGTTGATGTTTGCCCCGTGGATTGCTTTCACGAGGGCCCGAACTTCCTGGTGATCGACCCCGACGAGTGCATCGACTGCACCCTGTGCGTTGCCGAGTGCCCGGTCGAGGCAATTTTCGCCGAGGATGACGTTCCGGCCGGACAGGAACACTTTACTGCGCTGAATGCAGAACTGACCAAGAAGTGGCCGGTCATCATCGAGCGCAAGGAGCCACCAGCCGACGCTGACGAGTGGGCCGGCAAGCCCGGCAAGCTGGAATTGCTGGAACGCTGAAAAGGCTTGGTGGCAAGGCGCTGATGGATAGCGCATGCTGCTGCCTGCATCAACCAGCAATGCTGGCGGCGGGTCAGGCTGCAGGATCAGCATGGTAAGCTTCTGCTTCTCCTCTGCCTCTTTTCCGGTGTCATTTCGTAGCCATGTCCGGCAATACTTTCGGTTCGCTTTTCTGCGTCACATCTTTCGGTGAATCCCACGGGCCGGCGATCGGTTGCGTCGTCGACGGCTGCCCGCCCGGGCTTGAGATATCAGCGGCCGACATCCAGCTTCAGCTCGATCGGCGCAAGCCCGGCACGTCACGTCACGTGACCCAGCGTCGCGAATCCGACACGGTAGAGATCCTTTCAGGCGTATTTGAAGGGCGTACCACCGGAACGCCGATTGGCCTGCTGATTCGCAACGAGGACCAGCGCAGCAAGGACTACGGCAACATCGCCGAAACATTTCGTCCCGGCCATGCCGATTACACCTATTGGCAAAAGTACGGGATCCGCGACCATCGCGGCGGCGGCCGTTCATCAGCGCGTGAAACGGCGGTGCGCGTGGCTGCCGGCGCGATTGCCAGAAAATGGCTGCAGCAGCGCTACGGCGTGACGGTGCGCGGCTGGATGAGCCAGTTGGGGAGCATTCCGATTCCCTGGCAGGACGAGGCGGCAATCGATACCAATCCCTTCTTTGTCGCCAATGCCGGGATCGTGCCGCAACTTGAAGACTACATGGATGCCTTGCGCAAATCGGGCGATTCGGTGGGCGCGGAAATCACCGTGGTGGGGCGTGGCGTACCGGTAGGCTGGGGCGATCCCGTATATGGCCGCCTTGACGCCGACATCGCCTACGCCATGATGGGCATCAATGCCGTCAAGGGAGTGGAGATCGGCGCCGGATTCGAGTCGGTGACGCAAAAAGGCAGCGAACATGGCGATGAACTGACCCCCGAAGGCTTCCTCGGCAACAATGCGGGGGGAATCCTCGGCGG
>CAMBRI010000250.1 GCA_945870205.1 Sulfuritalea hydrogenivorans sk43H
CGATGCCGTCAAGATGGGCCCGAATGCTTCAAATCGCAAGTAAGATTGCCGGACTTCACTGTTGCAGAAAGCACCCTCATGACTTACCTGGTTCTCGGTCTGGCGATATTCCTCGGTGTCCATTCGGTACGCATCTTCGCCAGCGACTGGCGTGATGCGCAGGTCGCGCGCCTGGGCGAAATGCGCTGGAAAGGCGTGTACTCACTCTTGTCCCTGGCAGGTTTTGCCCTGATTGTCTGGGGTTACGGCATGGCCCGCGCCGATGCGCCAATACTGTGGCCGACGCCGCCATGGACCAGGCACCTGGCGGCCCTGCTGACCCTGCCGGCCTTCGTATTGCTGGTCGCCGCCTACCTGCCGGGTAGTCACATCAAGGCCAAGATCGGCCATCCGATGGTGGCGGGCGTCAAGATCTGGGCGCTGGCTCATCTGCTGGCGAACGGCAGTGTGGCCGATGCGACCCTGTTCGGTGCCTTCCTGATCTGGGCGGTTGTCGATTTCGTCTCGTCGCGACGGCGCGACCGGATTGCCGGGCGCACCTATCCGGTGTGTTGCTGGACGCGCGACGCCACGGTGGTCGCGATCGGCCTGCTCGCATGGGCCTTGTTCGCCTTTTACGGCCACGCCTGGCTGATCGGCGTGCGGCCTTTCGGCTAGGCCTCGAAGGCGTCGCCGGTGGCGAAAAAACTGCCGCCGGCCTGATAGTGAACGCTGCGCCGCTGTTTATCCGGCGTGGGCGCTGGAAACCAGCACCACCGGGCCATGGTTGAGCAGCAGATAGGCTTTCGGTAGCGGTACTGCTACCCGTTCGCTCATGTCGCCGGCTCCGCTTCCGCCCGCCTCGCGGCAAAGTCCACAAACCACTGCAGGCTGCCGGGATTGGCCATCGCATCGGGGTTGGCGATCTTGTCGAGGGCGTGCCCGAGCAGCAGTTTCTTCACCGGCAGTTCCATCTTCTTGCCCGACAGGGTGCGCGGAATTTCCGCGACATGAAAGATCTCGTTGGGCACATGGCGCGCCGACAGCGCCAGCTTGATGCGCTCGCGCAGCATCGCCTCGAGCGGCGGGGTCAAGTCGTGGCCCGGGCGCAGCACGACAAACAGCGGCATCCAGGATTCGCGGCCGAGGAACTCGAGATCGACCACCAGGCTGTCGAGGATTTCCGGCAGTTCCTCGACGGCGCGGTAGAGTTCGCTGGTGCCCATGCGAATGCCGTGGCGGTTGATGGTGGCGTCCGAGCGGCCGTAAATGATGGCACCGCTGCGTGGCGTGATGCGCAGCCAGTCGCCGTGACGCCAGATGCCGGGGTACATGTCGAAGTAGCTCTCGAGGTAGCGCACGTCGCCGGGGTCGTTCCAGAACTTCAGCGGCATCGAGGGCATGGGCGCGCTGCAGACCAGTTCGCCGACTTCGTCGATCAGCGACTTGCCGGCTTCGTCCCAGGCCTCGACCCGTGCACCGAGGCAGCGGCACTGCATCTCGCCCAGAACCACCGGCAGGGTCGGCACGCCGCCGACAAAGCATCCGGCGAAATCGGTGCCGCCGGAAATGGCGTTGAGCCAGATGTCCTGTCGCACATGCTCGTAGATCCACTGATAGCCTTCGGGCGGCAGCGGCGAACCGGTCGAGCCGACGGCGCGCAATGCAGACAGATCGGCTACGTCGTTCGGCTCGACCTGGGCCTTGAGGCAGGACAGGAAAAATGCGGCGCCGGCGCCGAAAAACGTCACGCGGGTTTCGCCGACAAAGCGCCACAGCGCATTCCAGTCGGGCCAGCCCGGATTGCCGTCATAGATGCAGATGGTGCTGCCCAGCAGCAGGCCGGAAAGCTGGCAGTTCCACATGATCCAGCCGCTGCTCGAATACCAGTGGAAGCGATCCTCGGGGCCGAGGTCGAGATGCAGCGCGCCCATCTTGACGTGCTCGATGACGATGCCGCCCTGTGAATGCACGATGGGCTTTGGCAGCCCCGTGGTGCCGGAGGAATAGACCACCCACAGCGGATGATCGAAGGGCACCTGCTCGACTTGAAGCGGCGCCTTGCCTGCTGTGGCGGCGGCCCAACTGGTGCAGTTGGCAAACCCGGTCGCGGCGACCTCCTGCGCGAGGCAAGGCAGCAGCACCAGATGATCGATGCTGGGCAATTCGGCCAGCAAGTCATGGAGCAGCTCGCGGCGATCGTAGGCCTTGCCGCCGTAACGATAGCCGTCGACCGCGATCATTACCTTGGGGGCTATCTGGCGGAAGCGGTCGAGCACGGCAATGCGCCCCATGTCGGGCGAGCAGGCGGACCAGATGGCGCCGAGACTGGCAACGGCAAGAAAGGCCACCACGGTTTCCGGGATGTTGGGCAGATAAGCCACCACGCGATCGCCGCGTGAAACGCCCATCGCGCGCAGGCTGGCCGCCAGCGCGCCGACCTGACGCTCGAGCTCGTCCCAGCTCAACTCGCGGTCATCACCCGCTTCGTTGCGCGAAACCACGGCCGGACGTTCGTTCGTGGCGTGGCGAAAGACCTGGTCGACATAGTTCAGCGTGACGCCGGGAAACCATTGCGCACCAGGCATGCGCGCGTCGGCCAGAACAGCGGTGCGCGACGCGGCGGCGGGAATCTGAAAGTAGTCCCAGACCTCGCCCCAGAAGCCGTCGAGATCATCCACCGACCAGCGCCACAGCGCTTCGTAGTCGGCGAACTGCCGCCCGCGCTCGACCGCCAGCCAGGTCGTGAACGCCGTGATTTTCGCCGCAGAAATCGTGGCCGCCGATGGCTGCCAGGCCGGAATTCCCATGGGTTTTCTCCCCCTTGTTATGCCCCGGATTCTATAAGATCACGTCCATGCGAAATATGTTGATTGTCCTGCTGTGTCTGTGTGCCGCAAGCGCATACGCCGATGAATTTCCGCCGACCGTATCGCAGGCCCTGCGCAATGCCGCCATTCCGGTCGGCGCCGCTGCGGTCTGGGTCAGGGAAGTTGATGCCGCCGCGCCGCGCCTGGCAGTCAATGCCCGCACTGCCATGAATCCCGCATCGACCATGAAACTGGTCACCACGTTTGCCGCGCTCGATCTGCTGGGTCCGGCCTATGCCTGGAAGACCGAGGCCTATGCCAGCGCCACGCCGAACGACGGAGTACTCGCGGGCGACCTGCATCTCAAGGGCGGTGGCGACCCCAAGCTGACCTACGACCAGTTCGGACGCCTGTTGCGCCAGATCCGCGCGCGCGGCATCCGCGAAATCCGCGGCGACCTGGTCCTCGATCGCAGTGCGTTTGCCCTCGGCGCCGCCGACCCGGCGCGCTTCGACGCGCAGCCGATGCGGCCCTACAACGTCGCCCCTGATGCCCTGATGGTCAACTTCAAGGCCGTCACGCTGCAACTGGTTCCCGATGCGGAACTGAAGACCGTCAACGTGAGCATGGAGCCGGCACCGACCGGAGTCGACCTCATCAACAAGATTACGCTGGGCAACGGCCACGGCTGCGGCGACTGGAAGGAACGGCTGCGCGCCGACGTCTTCAGTCACGGGCCGACCACCCGGCTGGTACTGACCGGCGTGCTGCCGGCAAGCTGCGGCGAGCAGCGCTGGAACATCGCGGTGCAGGATCACCCGCAGTTCGTGCTCGGCGTGTTCCGGCAACTGTGGGCTGAACTCGGCGGAACGCTCAGTGGCGGCGTGCGCGACGGCGCCGCTCCGGCCGAAGCACGCGCGGTCGGCATACTGACTTCGCCCTCGCTTGCCGAGGTGGTGCGCGACATCAACAAGTACTCCAACAACGTCATGGCGCGCCAGTTGTTCCTCACGCTGGGCATGGAAGCCGGGCGGCGCCCGGCCACTGCTGAAGACGGCGATGCGGCGATACGTTCCTGGCTTGAGGCGCGAGCCCTGAGCGTGCCGGAACTGGTGCTGGAAAACGGTTCCGGCCTGTCGCGCCGCGAACGGATTTCCGCCGAAGGCCTGGGCCGCTTGCTGCAGGCGGCGTGGAAAAGTTCGGTGATGCCGGAACTGATTGCGTCCCTGCCGGTGACCGCTACCGACGGCACGATGAAGAAACGCCTCAAGCAGAACGGCGTCGCCGGTCAGGCCCATATCAAGACCGGCTCGCTGGAGGGTGTGCGCGCCATCGCCGGCTATGTGCTGGACAAGAGCGGGCGACGCTGGATCGTGGTGTTCTTCGTCAATCACGCCAATGCCGGCGGTGCACAGGCGGCGCAGGATGCGCTGCTGCAATGGGTCTATGAGCGGGGTGGGGCATGAAACGCGCCGCCCTGCTGGCCGCCGGTTTTGGTTACATGGTGCTGCTGATCGAGGCGCTGCGCGCCGCCGTGGCGTGGTGGCACGGTGAACTGGCGCAACCGGGCTGGGACGACATCGCGCTGATCACGCTGCTGCCGGTACTGGTCTGGATCTGGTGGCGCTACATCTCGCCCTTCGGCCGCGACTGCCCGAAGTGCGCCTTGCCGCCCGAAGCGGGCTCCCGTCCCTGAATGCGCCGGGAGCCGACGTCACCGACAATCCCGCTGCCCTGCCCCTGCGGCCGGCCGTTGCCCTATGCCGAATGCTGTGCCCGCCATCACGCCGGAAGCCCGGCGGCGGACGCCGAAGCGCTGATGCGCTCGCGCTACAGCGCCTATGTGCTGCGGCTGGAAGCCTATCTGCTGGCCACCTGGCACGCCTCGACGCGCCCCGCCGCGCTGAATCTGGACGTCACGCCGCAACCAAAATGGCTAGGGCTGGAGCTCAAGTCAAAGTCCGGGTCGGGTGACACGGCCAGCGTGGAATTCGTCGCCCGCTGCAAGCAAGGCGGCCGCGCACAGCGGCTGCATGAGGTCAGCCGTTTCGTGCGCGAGGATGGCTACTGGTACTACGTCGACGGCGTTGTCGACTAACGCTCATGGCACCCAGTACCACCCGCCGGAGATGAAACGCGCGAACGGCAAATTGAAGGCCCCCCGCCCCCATCCCCGCCCCAGGGCGGGGCTACCAGTCGGCTCGCTTCGCTCGGGTATCACCCGTCGCTACGAACGAACTGTTACGTTAAAGCAGCTTTTCGATGTCGGCGGCCATGTCCTCCGGCTTGTGCGCCGAGGCGTAGCGCCCGACCACCTTGCCGTTGCGGTCGACCAGGAACTTGGTGAAATTCCACTTGATGCCTTCCGTACCGAGCAAGCCTGGGGCACCAGCCTTGAGGAAGGCGAAGATCGGATGCGTGTTGTCGCCATTGACATCGACCTTGGCGAACATCGGGAAGCTGACGTCGTAGGTGAGGCTGCAGAATTCGCCGATGGCCGCTTCATTGCCCGGCTCCTGCGCGCCGAACTGGTTGCAGGGAAAACCCAGCACCGTCAGCCCTCGCTCACCATACTTCCGCCACAAGGCCTCCAGACCCGCATACTGCGGCGTGAAGCCGCAGCCACTGGCGACATTGACGAACAACAGGACCCGGCCCTTGCAGTCCTTCATCGACCTCATGGACCCGTCAAGTGCCCGGGCCGACAGTTTGTAGAGCGCGCTCATCATTTCTCCTGGTCAAGTTTCACGGCATAACGCTTGAGGTCCGCCAGGCGGACGACTTCCAGCGCAGCCAGGGATGTGGATTCAAGCACCACCGGTGGCGCCTTGCCCGCCTGCAGCGCTTCCTGCCAGCGCGCAGAACACAGGCACCAGCGCTCACCCGGCTTCACGCCGGGGAATTCGAATTCCGGATGCGGCGTGGACAAATCGTTGCCGCGCGACCGCGAGAAGGCCAGAAACTCCGCCGTCGCCACAATGCAAACGCCATGGTTGCCGACGTCTTCCTCGGTCACCTGACAGTCGCCGGTGCGGAAGAAGCCCGTCATCGGGTCGGTGCTGCATGGCTGCAGCACGCCGCCCAAAACATTTTTTGCCAGATCGTGCATGTTGTTCTCCAGTCTCGACAAGATTATCGACCAGAGATG
>CAMBRI010000251.1 GCA_945870205.1 Sulfuritalea hydrogenivorans sk43H
CGCTGCCAGTTCCACGCATCGCGACACATGTCATCAAGACTCCGCCGTGCCGTCCAGCCCAGGCGCCGCCCGGCCAATGACGGGTCGCCCCAGTAGGCCGGCACATCGCCCGCGCGGCGCGCCACGATGCGATAGGGGATCGCCTGCCCGCTGGCCTTCTCGAAGGCTCTGACCAGATCCAGTACGCTGTAACCCCGACCTGTGCCGAGGTTGGCCGCAAGCACCTCGCGCGGGTCACGCAAGGCCCAATCCAGCGCCGCTCGGTGGCCTTCCGCCAAGTCCATGACATGAATGTAGTCGCGCACGCCCGAGCCGTCCAGCGTCGGGTAGTCGCCGCCGAATACCTGAAGTTCCTTAAGGCGACCGACCGCCACCTGGGCAACAAAGGGCATCAGATTGTTGGGAATGCCATTCGGATCTTCGCCGATCAGCCCGCCTGGATGCGCGCCGACCGGATTGAAGTAGCGCAGCAGGGCGATCGACCATCCGGGCGCGGCGACGTGCAGGTCGCGCAGGATCTCCTCGACCATCAACTTGGTGCGCCCATAGGTATTGGCCGGCCGCAGCACCGCCGTTTCGGGAATCGGGCTGAAATCCGGATCACCGTAAACAGTGGCGGAGGAACTGAAGACCATTCGCCTGACTTCCGCCCGCTGCATGGCCTGGAGCAGCACCAGCGTCCCTGTCACGTTATTGTCGTAGTAGCGCAGCGGTTGTGCAGCCGACTCGCCGACAGCCTTGAGCCCGGCGAAGTGGATCACGGCACTGATCGGGTACTGGTCGAACAGACCGTCCATGTCGTGGCGCGAACGCACGTCGCCCTCGACACAGGGCACGGCGCGATTGACGATGGCCTCCAGCCGTTTCAGGCCACTGGGCTTGCTGTTGCAGAAGTTGTCGAAGAGCACCACTTGATGCCCGGCCTCGATCAGCACCGCAGCCGTGTGCAGACCGATGTAACCGGCACCGCCTGTCAGCAGAATCATGCGTATCTTCCCGTCGATGGATGGCCGGGATTCTAGCCGCGCTTATGGCCGCCATCACAAATCCTGAATCTGCGGCAGCGCGCCGCCGGTAGAATCTTCGCATCCACTTTCGGGAGTTCGCCGTGTCCAAGACTTTCAGGATTGCCCCCAGCATTCTTTCCGCCAACTTTGCCAGGCTGGGCGAGGAAGTCGATAACGTGCTGGCCGCCGGCGCCGACATCGTGCATTTCGACGTCATGGACAACCATTACGTACCCAACCTGACCATCGGCCCGCTTGTCTGCGAAGCCCTGAAAAAGCATGGCGTCACGGCGCCGATCGACGTGCACCTGATGGTCAAGCCGGTGGACCGCATCATTCCGGATTTCGCCAAGGCCGGCGCCACCTACATCACCTTCCACCCGGAGGCTTCGGAACACGTCGATCGCACCATAGCGCTGATCCGCGAATGCGGCTGCAAGCCGGGTCTGGTGTTCAACCCGGCAACGCCGCTCGACGTTCTTGAATACACCCTGGACAAGCTCGACATGGTGCTGCTGATGTCGGTGAACCCCGGCTTCGGCGGCCAGAAGTTCATTCCCTACGTGCTGGACAAGGCTCGCACGGTTCGCCAGATGATCGATGCGCGCGGCCTCGACGTCAGCCTGGAAATCGACGGCGGCGTCGGACCGGGCAACATCCTCGAAGTCGCAAAAGCAGGAGTCGATACCTTCGTCGCCGGCTCGGCGGTGTTCGGTGCTGCCAAGGCAAGCGACCCGCATCATTACGATACGGTAATCGCGGCGCTACGCAGCGAACTCGCCAAGGCCTGATCAGGCCTTGCGTGCGCGGCGCTTCGCCGCAAGGGTCCGCTGCAGTTGTCGCTTGACCTCGCCGAGTTCGGCGCACATCGCCTCGATATTGCAGCGCCGCATGTCGAGTTCCCTCATCGCCGCATCGATCCGGTCGACCAGGTATTCGAGCTGCTTTGCATGCCCCTCGCCGTGGTCGCCATAAAGCGACAGGATGTGCTCGATCTCGGCCAGTGACATGCCGACCGCCTTGCCACGCAGGATCAGGCCCAGACGCACCCGATCGCGCCGCGTATAGGCGCGGCCGCCATTGATGCGGCGCGGCGCCAGCAGCCCCTTGTCTTCATAGAAACGGATCGCGCGCAGCGAAATTCCGAACTCCTGCGCCAGCTCGGTGATGCCGTAAAGCTCATCGTCAATCGGTGGTGAGGCGAGGCTCGGCCTGGATGTCTTGCGGGCGTTGTGCATCGCGCCATCCTAGCAAGCCGACGTGCGGCTTTCAAGGTAAATATCCCCTTAAGGACATGTTGTTGACGTTAACGTAAGCACTGGGTAGCATGGCCTCGATCCGAACCGGCGAGGAGACCAGCGCATGAGCAGTTCCCAGACCAAGCAAGGAGATGCCTTTCCCCGCTACGTCAGCGTGCTGCGCCCGGACCTGTTTGCCGGCGAAGTGCATTGGGTTACCGGCGGTGGCAGCGGAATCGGCCGCTGCGTTGCCCATGAACTGGCCGCACTCGGCGCGACGGTGATCGCCAGCGGCCGCACTGAGGAAAAGCTGCGGCGGGTCGCCGTCGAGATCGCCGAAGACGGCGGCCACGCCGAGGCCATCGCCCTGGACATCCGCGACGAGGATGCCGTGCGCGCCACCGTCACCGAGGTCGTCGCCCGACACGGCCGCATCCACGGTCTGGTCAACAACGCCGGCGGGCAGTTCCCCTCGCCGCTGGCGGCCATCACCCGGAAAGGATTCGAGACGGTGGTCGCCACCAATCTGACCGGGGGCTTCCTGATGATGCGCGAGATCTACCTGCAATCGATGCAGGCCCATGGCGGTGCCATCGTGAACATGACGGCCGATATGTGGAATGGAATGCCCGGCATGGGCCATTCGGGCGCGGCGCGCGCCGGCATGGCCAACCTGACGAAGACGGCAGCCGTCGAATGGGCAGCCAGCGGCGTGCGCGTAAATGCCGTCGCGCCAGGCTGGATCGCCTCGTCGGGCATGGACAGCTACAAGGGGCCGGTGCGCGAAATGATTCCGAAGCTGAAGCGCCATGTGCCGCTGCGGCGGCTCGGCACGGAGTCCGAGGTGAGTGCCACGATCTGCTTTCTGCTGTCCCCGGGCGCCGCCTTCATCACGGGGACGACGCTGGCGATCGATGGTGGCGCGCCGCTCGACACCCCGCTGTTTCCCATACCCGACCACCAGCGCTCGGTGCCCTTCAATGGCTTCCACCGCGGTGTGATGCCGGAAGTATTGAAGGAGTCCTGAGGTGCCGCTACTGACCTCATCCGTGGATCCAGGTTCGCCAGCCTTCGCCGCCAACGCCGCTCGCATGACGGAGCGTCTGGCCGAGGTGCGCGCGCTGGAACAGAAGGTTCGCGACGAGTCATCCTCCAAGCGCGACAGGTTCGAGAAGCGCGGCCAGCTGCTGCCGCGCGAACGCGTCGCCCGCCTGATCGACCGCGGCAGCGACTTCATCGAGTTCTGCACGCTGGCGGGCCTCGGCATGCACGACGACGATGGCGACAAGGCGGTGCTCGGCGGCGGCTCGATAATCGGCATCGGCACGGTCAGCAGCAAGCGCTGCGTGGTGATGGCCAGCGACAGCGCGATCAAGGGCGGCACCATTCCGCCAATGGGCTTGAAGAAGAGCTTGCGCGCGCAGGAGCTCGCCCGCGACAATCGGTTGCCGCTGGTTTACCTGGTGGAGAGCGGCGGTGCCAACCTGATCTACCAGGCCGAGATATTCATCGAGGGCGGCCGCAGCTTTGCCAACCAGGCGCGGCTTTCCGCCGCCGGCATTCCGCAGATCGCCATCGTGCACGGCGCGTCCACCGCTGGCGGGGCCTACCTGCCCGGACTGTCGGACTACGTGATCCTGGTGCGCGAACGTTCCAGCATCTATCTGGCCGGGCCGCCGCTGGTCAAGGCGGCTATCGGCGAGGACGTAGACGAGGAATCGCTGGGTGGCGCCGAAACCCATGCCAGCGTCACGGGGCTCGGCGAGTACCTGTGCGAGAACGATGCGCATGCCATTGCCACGGCGCGCGAGGTGCTCGACAAGCTGAATTGGGATCTGGCCTCGCCACCGCGCGACGCACCACCGCCGCGTTATGCGCCGGAGGAACTGCTCGGCCTGGTTCCCGCCGACGAACGCGAGCCCTATGACGTGCGCGAAGTCGTCGCCCGACTGGTCGACGCCTCCGACTTCCTCGAATTCAAGGCGGCTTACGGCAGCGATACGGTATGCGGCCATGCCCGCCTGCATGGACACACGGTCGGGATTCTCGGCAATAACGGCCCGATCCAGCCCAATGGTTCGGTCAAGGCCGCGCAGTTCATCCAGCTTTGCGACCAGAGCGGCACGCCGCTGGTTTTCCTGCAGAACACCACCGGCTACATGGTCGGCTCGGTGGCCGAGCGCGCCGGAGCCATAAAGCACGGCTCGAAGATGATCCAGGCCGTAGCCAACGCGCGCGTACCCAAGCTGACGATCGTGCTCGGCGGCTCCTACGGCGCCGGCAACTACGGCATGTGCGGGCGCGGCTTCGACCCGCGCTTCATTTTCTCCTGGCCTTCGGCGCGCACCGCGGTGATGGGCGCCGCGCAGGCCGCCAAGGTCATGGAGATCGTCGGCCGCGCCAAGCTCGAACGCGCCGGCCAGCCGGCCAACGAAGCGGCGCTGGCCGCCATGAGCGAAGGCCTGCGCCTGCGCCTGGAAAAGGAATCGACGGCGCTGTTCGGCACCGCGCGCCTATGGGACGACGGCATCATCGACCCGCGCGATACGCGACGCATCCTTGGACTCTGCCTCGACATCGTCACCGAAGGCGCGGCGCGCAAGCTGCGCCCCAATACCTTCGGCGTAGCGAGGATGTAAAGGCAAAGGCTTCACCACAGAGACACAGAGGCACAGAGGAAAAAGCGAGGAAGCATTTTTTGAAGTTCTCTGTGTCTCTGTGGTTCAGTGTTTTCGCATTAAAGGAGGAAGAAATGCAATTCACCGCCGAACACCGCCAACTCGCCGACACCGTCAGCCGCTTCGTGCGCGAGCAACTCAATCCGCATGTCGCCAAGTGGGAAGAGGCCGAGCAGTTTCCATCGCACGAGGTATTCAAGCAGCTCGGCGGACTCGGTCTGCTGGGCCTCAAGTATTCGGCCGAGTACGGCGGTCAGGAACTCGACTTCTCCTATTCGATGGTGATGGCCGAGGCGCTCGGCGACTGTGCCTGTGGCGGCGTGCCGATGGCCATCGGCGTGCAGACCGACATGTGCACCCCGGCGCTGGCGCGTTTTGGCTCCGAGGCGCTCAAGCGCGAGTTCCTCGCCCCGGCCATCGCCGGCGACCTGGTCGGCTGCATCGGCGTCTCGGAACCCGGCGGCGGCTCCGACGTCGCCGCGCTGAAGACCACGGCGCGGAAAGACGGCGGCGACTACGTGATCAACGGCAGCAAGATGTGGATCACCAACGGTATGCAGGCCGACTGGTGCTGCCTGCTGGCCAACACCTCGGAGGGCGCGCCGCACAAGAACAAGTCGCTGATCATGGTGCCGATGGACAGCCCCGGCATCAGCCGCCAGAAGATCATCAAGATAGGCATGGACGCCTCGGACACGGCGCAGATTTTCTTCGACGAGGTGCGCGTGCCACAGCGCAATGTCATCGGCCAGGAAGGCATGGGCTTCACCTACCAGATGCTGCAGTTCCAGGAGGAACGCCTGTGGGGCGCGGCGAGTAGCCTGCGCATGATGGACAACACGATCGACCAGACCATCGCCTACACGCGCGAACGCCAGGCCTTCGGCAAGCCCATCCTCGACAACCAGGTGGTGCATTTCCGCCTCGCCGAACTTCGCACCGAGGTCGAGGCCCTGCGCGCCCTGACCTGGCGCGCCGTCGAGGAATACATCGGCGGCAAGGACGTCACGCG
>CAMBRI010000252.1 GCA_945870205.1 Sulfuritalea hydrogenivorans sk43H
CCGAGTTCGACGGCCATCTGGAACAGTTGCCTGAAGGGCGGTACGCCCTTGTTCTGAGCTATCAGCGTGCCGAACTCACCTTCCACCGGCGGTTCTTCATTGCGCCCGTTGACGAAATACAGCAGGGCATTCATGGAGAAGAACACCGAAACTTCGTCGCCCAATGTCGCCGCGACCGACGCGATCATCGATGCCATCTGCAGCTTTTCGCGAGTGCCCGAAACGCAAACTATGTGGATCTTTCTTGACATTGAGCTTTCGCCTCCGTTGTGGCCGCAATGCGTTTGCTATGCGGGAATTGCTTGTGGCCGAATACTGCTATTTATGCCAGCTGTAGCGCGTGATCAGCGCCCGGCAGACGCTGTCGAGCACATAGCCGACGGCACCGATGACAAGCAGCATCGCCATGAGTTTGTCGTACTCCAGCGACTCCCGGGCATCCTCGATGGTGTAGCCGAATCCGGACGTCACGCCGAGGAACTCTGCCGGCACCAGCACGATCCAGCCCACGCCCAGGGCCAGCCGGATTCCTGTAAGGACGTCGAAGGCGATTGCCGGCACGATGATCTGGGTCACGACATGCCAGGGTTTGGCGCCCAGGTTGCGCGCCACCTTGAACCAGGCCGGGTCGACCTTGGACAATCCTGCCGCGGTGGAAAACATCACCGGCCAGACCGCCGCGATGGCGATAAGGAAGACGATTGCCTGATCCCAGCCCGCAAACACGATGACGGCGATCGGCTCCCAGGACAGCGGGCTGATCATCCGCATCAACTGGAAGGGCGAGTTGCTCAGTTCGCGAAAACGCCTGCTGCGGCCGATCAGGATGCCGACCGGCACGCCGATCGCGATGGCAATGCCCAAGCCGGCACCCAGGCGAGCGCCGCTGGTTTGCAGGGCCTTGGGGATCAGACCGTTGCTCCAGAGGTGGCCGATTTCCTTGAGGGCCGGGCCGGGGCCGAAACTGGCGAAGTGCGACATCGCCGGGTTTAGCGTGGTTACATAGATGGCCAGCCACCACAGGGTAAAAAGAATGGCAAGGCCACCAAAGAAATTCCATGCCCAATAGACCGTGCCACTGAAGGCTGCAGCGGAGCGCGACTGCCCGACAGCAGCGGTTGCCGGGTTTCCGGCGATGAGAGCGGTGTTATCACTCATGGCTCAAGCGTCTCCGCGATGCCAGCTGAAGCGCTTGATCAGCAGGGCGCAAATGGTATCCAGGGCGTAGCCAATCACGCCGATGGTGAGCACCATTGCAGTTAGCTGGTCGTAAGCCAGTGTTTCCCGCGCATCCTTGATGGCGTAGCCAAGACCGGATGTGACGCCCAGCAGTTCGGCCGGAACCAGCACCACCCAGGCCACGCCGAGGGCCAGCCGGATGCCGGTGAAGATGTCGAAACTGATCGCCGGCAGGATAATCCGGGTCAGCATCTGGAGCGGCGTCGCACCCAGGTTGCGCGCGACCTTGAACCAGGCCGGATCAACCTTGGACAGACCGGCCGCGGTGGAAAATATGACCGGCCAGACCGAGGCGATGGCGATCAGGAAAATGATCGAATCATCCCAGGCCTTGAAGACGAATACGGCGATCGGCATCCACGACAGCGGGCTGATCATGCGCAGGAATTGAAATGCCGAATTGCTCAGGTCGCGGAAGCGTTTGCTGCGACCCATGATGATGCCGATCGGCACGCCTATCGCGATCGCGATCAGCATGCCGCCGCCCAGCCGGTAGCCGCTGGCGACAATCGCTTTTTGCAACTTGCCCAGTTGCCAGAGTTCCGGAAATGACTGAAGTGTCTGCACCAGACCGAAGCCCGCAAAACTTTGCGTCTGCGGGTTCATGGCGATCATGTAGCCGCCCAGCCACCAGAATGCGGCGAGGATAAGCAGACCCAGCGAGAAATTCACCACCCCCCGCCCCGCCGCTTCGGCGGCGCGGGAGGTTCGGGTGCCGGTCAAGCCGGCGGCCGCAGCGGCTGCGCCGGGTGCGGCGTCATTGCTCATATATCGACGACTTCCGTGCGGACAAAGGGATCGCCGGTCTTCGGCACGCTATGGTCGTTCTTCCACTTCGGATTGGCGTCGAGCGCCTTCTTGATGAAGTTGTAATTGACCAGGTCGTTGGCGACGAACTTCGCATCCAGCTTTTCGAGGAAGGCCGAATCGCCGGTGATGACGGTCTTCTTCATGTCGTTGACGACAAGCTCTGTGGCGGAGCGATAGGGCCAGCCCTGGAAGTTGATGCGGTCCATGCCCCAGTCCTTGTGCTTGATCGCGGCCGCGTTTCCGGGATAGGGAATCTCGTAGAGCATCATGGCGCGCTTGACCACTTCTTTGGGGAAGGGCAGGTAGCCCTTGCCGTCCTTGGATAGCATTTCGGCCATCGCCTCGCGGTTCTCGACCAGATGGATCTGGGCGGCGACGATGGCGTTGTGCACCCCTTGCGCCCAAGCGGCGCGCGCCGGGTCCATGGTGTCGGCTTCGTGCATCACCACCACACAGCAGGGGTGGCCTTTCCAGACGTCGCCGGTCATGCGCAGCATCTTGGCACCGGCGCGGACTTCGCCCAGGGCATTGAAGGGCTCCGCCACACAGTAGCCGTCGATCGACTTGGCGGCCAGCGCGGGCGGCATGTCGGGCGGGTTCAACACGATGAAGTTGCACTCGTTGGGCGCCAGTTTCGCGTCCTGCGGACGGATCACGGGCGTAATCCCTGCGTCCTTCATGAGTTTCTGCGAAATGATGTTGTGGATCGAGTACCAGAAGGGCACGGCGAACTGCTTGCCGCCGAAGTCCTTGGGGGAGTTGATGCCGGAATCCTTGCCGACTACCACGCCCGAGCCGTTGGTATGGTTCCAGGCCGTGATCTTGATCGGGAACTTGTTGTTGTAGCGCATCCAGATCGGCACCGGAATCAGCAGATGTGCAAGGTTGAGCTTGTGCGACGAGAAGGCCTCGACCAGCGGCGACCAGCCGCGGATCAGGGTCGGCGGCACGGAGTCCAGACCTTCCTTCTTGAAGAAACCCATCTCGTGTGCGACCAGCAAGGCCGAGGCATCGGTGATCGGCAGATAGCCGATGCGGATGGTCGGATCCCACTTCTTTTCCTGGGCGAAGGTGGCCGAGGTTGGAATCAGGCTGCTCAGGGCGCCAAGGCCACCCCACTTGAGCAACTCGCGGCGATTGACACCGGTGCCCAGCACGCTGCTGAACAGCGGATCGTATTCGATCGCCAGGCCGTGATCCTCGATGCCGTCGCCGTGCTTCTTGTAATCGAGGTGCGGGGTTTCGGACGGGTGGTGATTGCCGACGATCTTAAGGTCGCAAAGTATGCACATGCTCGGTCTCCTCCTGTGGGGTGGTGGTGTCCTGGCCTAGTCGAGGTCAGGCATGCTGCGAAACACTGCTTGATTCGGTGTCTGCCTGGTCCGGGTTTTCTTCTGCCGGAGCGCCGGCGACCTGCGCGGCGCTGTGGAAGGCGTCCAGCAGGCGCGCGCGCATGGCCTGGACCGCGGGATCCTGGCGTTGCCGGGGGTCGTCGAGCGGAACTTCGAACTCGTGCACGATCTTGCCCGGCGCTCCGGCCATGATCAGCGCGCGGTCGGCCATCAGCACCGCCTCGTCGATGTCATGAGTGACGATGATCAGATTGAAGCCGAGGCGTTTGGCGATGGAACGGACGTCGCGCTGCAGCGATGCGCGGGTAAAGGCATCGAGCGCGGAAAAAGGTTCGTCCAGCAACAGCAGTTCGGGTTCCATCACCAGCGAACGGGCAAGCGCCACGCGCTGCTGCTGACCGCCCGACAGATCTTGTACATTGGTGTCGGCGTAATCCTGCAACTCGACCAGTCGCAGCGCCTCATCGACGCGCTCACGCTTTTCCTTTTCCGGCCAGCCGGCGAAGCCGAGGCCGACGCCGACATTTTGCGATACCTTCATCCACGGGAAGAGATGTGGAGCCTGGAACATCATGACCCAGCGCGACGACGGCCCTTCGATTTTCTTGTCGTCGAAATGCATCGTGCCTTCGGTGGGACGATTCAGGCCGGCGATGATGTGCAGCAGGGTCGACTTGCCGCAGCCGGAGCGGCCGATGATGGCCAGCGCCTCACCGCGTTTTGATTCCAGCATGAGGTTGCTGAAGGTCGGCTTGCCGCGCGAGGTGTAGCGGTAGCCGAGGCCCTGGATATTGATGTTTACACCGCGAATCGACACCGATCATTTCTCCGTAAACAAGTTTCGGCAAGGACTCCCGACACAGGCTGTGCCAGAGCGGCCGAACATGACCGCAGGCGCGCCGGGCAGTCGCTTGCCGATGAATACTTCACTTCGTTAGTGCGACGATGACCGATCCGTTTGTTTCGTGCCGGCTTGTTGGTCGCATCGCTCAATGTCAATCAGCGGATGCTTCGCGACTAGGTCGCGGTGAGCCGCTCATGGATCTGCTTCATTCGCTGTGCAAGATCCTCTTCACTAACGAGGCCGCGCTTTATCAGGGAATGGGTCAGCGCCAGAAGCTGCCGCTCGGGGAAAGGAACGTCCTGATAGAGCGTCTCGGACAATTCATCCTCTTCCCAGCGGCGTTCCAGCAAAGGCAGCGGGACAGCGCCGCCGACTTCCGCGCGGTCGATGCTGCCATCCAGCCAGCGTTTCTCGACCGCCATCGCAGGAGAACAGGACGTCGTCCCCAGCGCTTCGCACATCCCGTCCAGACTGGTCTTCCAGGGCGGATCGGGGTTGGTTACGCCATACTGATTCGCGAGGTCTTCCCAGACCCGGCCGTTTTCCTTGATGCCCTCCAGCAAGGAAACCGTCGTCCATTCCGTCTTTGCCGCTTCCGGCTTGGCTGCCTCAGTCATGGCGAACTCCTAGTGATTTGCCGGGTTGACCGCGTGATGCACGGGCAGTTTGATGTTGGTCGTCTTCCCCGGCTTCGGCAGCGTGACGCCGATCAGGCAATCCCGGGTGACGATCTCGGTGAGTTGGTCCTCGGTCCAGCCCTCGGTTCCGGCAGGCCGCACCGGCATCACGATGAAGCGGCATTTCTGGTTGGAGTCTTCGACGCGGACCTCCACTTCGGGCGGCAGCATCAGGCCGAACTCGGCCAGCACCTGGCGCGGCCAGCGAACCAGGCGACGACGATAGTTCGGGGTGCGATACCACTCCGGCTGGAAGCCGAGGATGGGGCGCGGATAGCAGGAACACAGGGTACATACCACGACGTGATGCCTGGTCGGCGTGTCCTCGAGAACACGCAGGTCGGTATAGTCGCTCGGGGTACCGAAACCGGTCGGGTTCAGCCAGTCAACGCCTACCGCCAGGCTTGCCTTGATGCCATCGGTGAGGCAAAGTTTTTTGTACTCGGGGTCCAGCCAGGCCTTGGCCACCATGCGGGTGGCCGGCGTCGGTCCGATGTGCTCGGCAAACTCGGTGAAGCGACGATGGTCTTCCGCGGTGAACAGGCCTCTCTCGATGGAGAGTTCGCGAACGGCGATTTCAAGTGCCTCGAAGTCGCTGATTTCCTCGACCATCGGTGCCGGCGGTTTGTGACCGTGACCGTGGTCATGGTCGTGATCGTGATCGTTTGACATTTGCTCTACCCTTTCTTCTCTGTGTTCTGTATCGGTCTGTCAGTCGGTCACACCGACTCCAGCCAACGCTCTGAAAACTCGGTCTGCAGCGTGTCGTTGGGAAAGTCGTCGGGATACTCCGGCCACAGATCCTTCTGCTTGAAGCGCACGATGTAGAACCATTCGGAGTGGTCTACGTGGCCCCAGGCTTCATCCTCCGGCGCCGGGCTCTCATGGGTAACGACGGCGATTTCCCCGATGGCACCGCGCGTGTAGACCATGGTGCGGGTGTA
>CAMBRI010000253.1 GCA_945870205.1 Sulfuritalea hydrogenivorans sk43H
GCGCACCCGGCCGTCCGGCACACCCGCCGCCATGTCGATGAGCAAGGCCGGCACGTCGATTTCCGCCGCGGCTTCGCTTGCCATGCCGCGCGCCAGATCGAGTACCTGGCCGATCAGCCGGTCCATTTCTTCGATGTCCTTTTCCAGCCGGGCAATCAGCTTGGGCGTCGGCTTTTCCTCCAGCAGCGCCAGGGCCAAGCGCATGCGTGCCAGCGGAGTGCGCAGGTCGTGGGAAACCCCGGCCAGCAAGGTGGTGCGGTTGGCCAGTAGTCCGCGCACTTGTCGGGCCATTTCGTTGAAGCGATGCGCCAGGGTGGCCAGTTCCCGCGGCCCGGTTTCCGGCAACAACTCCATGACCTCGTTGCGCCCGACTTGCGCGGCCGCCTCTTCCAAGCGCGCCAGCGGTACCACCGAGCGTCGCGCCAGCCAGGCCGCGGCCAGCAGCGCCAAAATCAGGCCAATGACCGAGGACACCAGAATGGCAGTAAATGGCTGGGCCCCCAGGCGTCGTGCGGGGAAGCCGACCGAGAGGCTGGTAGCCGCCGACGGTAGCGAGGCCCAGTACCAGGCCTCGCCGTCGATGGTCTCGCGCACCAGATGCTGCACCCGCCCGGTTTTCTCGGCCAGGGCCGCTTCCAGAAAGTACAGATAGGCGCCATGCCACTCGTCGCGACCGAGCTTGGCCGGCTCGGCGCGCAGCGCCAGCAAATAGGTCCGCGCCAGTTCCAGCTCGAAATCCGGCCGGGTTGTGGGGGGCAACTCTCTCCAGGTCTGGGCCGACAGCACCATCAGGTTGGCGAGATCATCCGTCGAGCGGCGCGCCATCGGCACCATCACGAGAGCGACCACGGCCGCTGCCGCCAGCAACTCGAAAACGATGAACACCAAGCCCAGCAGTATCGCATTTTGCTGAGCAAGGCTGGTGTGTTTCCCCAGCAACACGATCTTCATGTCTGTTCGCCGCGCGGATTGAACAGATAGCCTTCGCCCCGAATCGTGCGCACGTAGACCGGTGCGGCGGGGTCGATCTCGATCTTGCGCCGCAGGCGGGTCACGCGGATATCGATGCTGCGATCGAACGGGTCGCGCTCGTAGCCCTTCAACTGACTCACCAGAGTGTCGCGGGAGAGCACGCGGTTGGGGCGTTCGACAAAGATACGCAGCAGATCGAATTCGGCGCCGGTCAGGCGCACCTCGACGCCGTCACGCAGCAGTCGATGGGCGGCAAGATCAAGCTGGAAGGGGCCGAAACGCGGCAGCAGCGACGGTGTCTCGGACGCATCGGGCGTATCGGGCGCCGTCGCTACCGACCGGCTGCGCCGCAGCAGCGCCCGCAGCCGGGCCAGCAGCTCGCGCGGGCCGAAAGGTTTGGCCAGGTAATCATCGGCGCCGACCTCAAGGCCGATCACCCGGTCGATCTCCTCGCCGCGTGCCGACAGCATCAGGATCGGCACGGCGGAATGGGTTCGCAGTTCGCGTGCCAAGCTCAGGCCATCCTCGCCGGGCAGCATCAGATCGAGCACGATGGCGCCCGGCATGCCGGCCAGCAACGCAATCCGCATGGCGGCGCCATCCCCCACCGCCTCGACCACCATGCCATTGGCCGTCAGATAGTCGGAAAGCAATTCGCGCAGGGCGGGGTCATCGTCAACGACCAGGACGCGTTCGACGGGGGATGAAGTCATCACTTGAGTCTAGCGCAACAGACGGCTGAGCTCGCGCTTCGGAAACAGTTGGAAACATACCGGAAAGAACGGGAAACACATCGATGCCGTGAAGATATGACGCTGTTACCGCTTACGGCGATGATCCTCACACCGAAGTTCAGTTCCAGGATCGCAGATCGCGGCGCCTTCGGTATCAGCATTCAAGCACAGGAGAAAATGATGAAAGCAGCACAGTATTTCAAGGCCGGCGTAATCGGCATCGCCCTGCTCGGCGCAGGCAGTGTTCTGGCAGAGGATCTGCCCTTGCCCGCGGATCCCGCGCAACAGCGCGAGAAGATGCGAGGCATGAGCTCCGAAGATCGCACCGCCTACCGCGAACAGAATCGCGACCAAATGCAGGAGCGCGTGCGCAGCATGACGCCGGAGGAACAGAAGCTTATGCGCGAAACCCGTTCCGACGGACGTAATCGCGTGGAGAACCAGCAAGCCGATGGAACGCGCCAGCGCAGCCGGGACGGTAGCGGACAGGGCGGTGGCTACGGGCAGGGCTACGAGTCGCGCCGGGGTGACGGCAGTGGTAGTGGCGGTGGTGGCCGCGGCATGGGCGGTGGTGGTGGTGGCGGGCGCGGTCGCTGATCGCGCGAAGCCATGATTCAACACGACACCCTGTTACGGAGGATGCACCCAATGAAATTCACCACTATGACGAGTACCGCAACCATGGGAATGGCATTGCTGATGCTTGCCACTGGCCAGGCCGCGGCGGCGGAGGACATGCCGGCCACCTCAAGCGCTGGCCTGCATGGCAGCATCGGCATCGGCGTGGGCACAAGGCCCGAATATGAAGGCGCCCAGGACAGGAAGACGCGGCTCACGCCGAACATCAATCTCTTCTACGGCGACACGTTCTTTCTCACCGGCATGACGGCGGGCGCCAATCTGCTGCGTTACCAGACCGAGCACGGCGCGGCCATCACGGCCGGACCGCTGCTGGCCCTGCGCCATGGCCGCGACCAGGATGACAACGCCGCGCTGAACGGGTTGGGGGATATCGATCGGGCGCTTGACGCGGGCGGTTTTGTTCGCTTCCGCAAGCAAGGCTGGCAGGCGTCCGTCGATGTCAGGCAGAACCTCAGCAACACCGATCAGGGCGCGACGGTGAATTTCACCGCCGGCCATGGTATGCGGGTTTCCGAGAAGCTGCGCCTGCGCACCAGCCTAGACACCACTTGGGCGTCATCGGATTACATGAAGACCTTCTTCGGCATCGACGCGACACAGTCAGCAAACTCCGGCATCGCCCAATACGATGCCGGGTCGGGCTTCAAGCACGTCGGCGCCAGCCTCATGGCCGACTATTCGATAAACCGCGAGTGGGCAGGCTTTGCCACGCTGCGCTACAAGCGGCTGCTGGGCGATGCGGCCGACAGCCCCATCGTGGCGACTCTCGGGGCCAGGGATCAGGTCTCGGCCAGCGTCGGCATCAAATACCGTTTCTGACGCGGCCATGAACAACAAGCTCTCTCGTTTCATCTCGCCCGGCATCGCCGCCGTCGCCCTGGTCTTCGGTCTGGTCACCATCGTCTCCGGAGGCAAGGTGCTATTCGGGGGCGAGGCGGCGCGCGAGGCGGCGGGCAACTACATGCCCTTCGTCGTCGGCTTCAACTTCCTCGCCGGCTTCGCCTACGTCGCGGCGGCGGTCGGTCTGGCACGTGGTCGACCATGGGCTGGGCGGCTGGCGCTCGGCATCGCCGCCGCCACGGCTTTCGTGTTTGTCTACTTCGGCCTGTTCGTCCTGAGCGGCGCACCGTTCGAAATGCGCACCGTCGGCGCGCTGACACTGCGCACGGCGCTGTGGGCCGCCATCGCCTGGTTCGCCTGGCGCCAGGCTGGCGGCGGAGCCGCTGGCCCTGCAACGGGTCATGAAAGACATGGGCAGGAACATGCAGGTGGTCGTCGACGGCCTGTCGCAAGAGGACTACACGATGGTTGAAAAGGCGGCGCTGGCGATCGCCGATCATCCGCAGCAGCCGCTGGGCGAAAAAATGCGCATCCTGAGCTTCGTCGGCGGCGACATGGCCCGGTTCAAGGCCTTCGACGGCGAAACCCACGACACCGCGATGGCGCTGGCCCATGCGTCAAGGAGCAGCAACGGGGAGGCGGCCATCGCAGCCTTCCAGAAACTCCAGTCTTCCTGCCTGGCCTGTCATCAGGCATTTCGCAAGCCGTTCGTCGAGCATTTCCATGGGAAGGCGGAAAGCCGTCGGTGATTTACGTTTGGCGTAGCCAATGAACGGGTTGCATTGCTTATCCGCCATTTTCCGACAACCCATACTTGCAGGAGACAATCATGTCGAAACAAACCTTGATGATGTCAGCACTTTCCGGCGCCTTGATACTTACCAGCGGCTTCGCTTTGGCGGCCGATCAGGAGCGCGCCCCGCCGCAAGCGCAAAAGCAGGAACAGATATACGGCAGCGAATTGATGACGCAGCAGGATCGCGTCGAGTATCGTTCCAAAACGCGCGCCGCAAAGACCGCCGAGGAGCGGGAGCAAATTCGCCTGGAACATCATGAGCGCATGAAGGAGCGCGCCAAGCAGCGCGGGGTAACCCTTGCCGACGAACCGCCAGCGAGAGGCGGCGGAATGGGTCCGGGTGGCGGCGGGATGGGTCCCGGTGGGGGTGGCATGGGGCCGGGTGGCGGACGCAACCGCTGATGTGGCTAGGGGTGCTGGTTATCGGCGTCGCATTGTCCGGTTGCTCGACGATGCGGCCGCCATTGAACCAGCCCCTGAACCAGCACACATCCTCCGAGCCGCGCGTCGCAGAGTACCGTCTGCAGAATTTGCCCCCGCAGCGCGGCAACAGCGACAGTCTCATCGTTGTCCTGACCTTCTCCGGCGGAGGTACTCGCGCCGCCGCTTTTGCCTACGGTGTGCTGAACGAACTCAAGAACACGCCGATCCATCGGAAGGGCGAGCCAACCACGCTGCTCGACGAAGTCGATGTCGTTGCCGGCGTGTCCGGAGGAAGCATCACGGCGGCCTATTTCGCCGCGTTTGGCGATGGAATTTTCCAGAGTTTCGAGCCTGCGTTCCTGAAATCCGATTTTCAGGGCGCGTTGATGTCGCGCACGCGAAGCCCTGGCAACGCGCTCCAGTTGAGTTCCCCGTGGTTCGGTCGCGGGCACCTGCTCGCCGAACAATTTGACGAGACTTTGTTTCGCGGAGCCACGTATGGCGATCTCGCCAGACGACGCACCCGACCGTTTCTACTCATCACCGCAACCGATCTCACCCTCGGCACCGGTTTCGAGTTTTCGCAGGACCAGTTCGACATTCTCTGTTCTCGTTTCGACCAGGTTCCGCTCGCCATCGCAGTGGCCGCGTCCAGTGCGGTGCCGCTGGTTCTGAGCCCGATCACGATAAAAAACTACGCGACGAATTGCGCACCATCACCGGCCAGCCCGGACGGCCTCTTGCCGGATGCCCGGAGCGCAAGCTCTCGAGTCACCGCAAGCGCAGGAGCCTATCTGGACTCGACGAAGCGTCCGTTCATTCATCTGGTCGACGGTGGATTGTCGGACAACCTGGCGGTGCGCTGGATCATCGACAACATTACGCGCTCCGGCGGGATGACCAAGCCGATGGAGCGGAATGGCTTTCGCGACGTCGACAAGCTGGTCATCATCAACGTGAACGCCGAACAGGATCCGAATTTTTCCCTCGACGGCAGCGACAAGACTCCGTCTATTGCCGAGGTGATCGAGGCCGTCTCGTCGGCGAGTCTTGCTCGGCGTTCGCGCGAGACCAGGGAGATTCTGGCGAGCAGCACGGCTCAATGGCGCGAAAAGCTTCGCAGCGCGTCGCGTAGTGGTAGCCGCGCGCTGTCTTCATCCATAGATCTTTACGTAATCGACGTAAGCCTGCAGGCCCATCCCGATCCGAAGCTTCGCGAAGAACTTCAGGCCATTCCGACTGCGTTTTCGCTGCAGCACAATCAGGTGGACAAACTGATTGCCGCCGCCAAAACGATACTCCGCCGTTCCGATGAATTTGGACGGTTGCTGCGTGAGCTTGCCGTTCAATGACACACAGCGATAGTCGACAGGAAATTCATAGCGAGGATTTCACGACCGCCGGATTGCTGCTGATGT
>CAMBRI010000254.1 GCA_945870205.1 Sulfuritalea hydrogenivorans sk43H
GCGGTGCTGATCGACCACAGCACCACCCTGCCCGCGCTTACCGCGCAACGGGCGACGGCACTGGCTGCAGCGGGGCTGAAGTTCCTCCACTGCCCCGTGTTCATGACGCCGCTGATGGCGCGCAACGCCAAGGGCTCGATGCTGGCCGCCGGGCCGGCGGCGGCGTTCGAGGCGGTCAAGGCCGATCTCGCCGCGATGACCGGGCGCCTCGAATACCAGGGTGAGCGTGGTGACCTTGCCGCGGCGAACAAGCTCTTCGGCAATGCCCTGATCATCAGCCTGTCGGCGGCAATGGCCGATGTGCTGACCCTGGCCCAGGCCAGCAATGTGCCAGGGCGGGACGCGATCAAGCTGATGGAACTGCTAGACCTCAACGGGATGGTGGCGACGCGCGGCGCCAACATGGCGCGCGGCGACTTCACCCCGAGCTTCGAACTCGCCATGGCGCGCAAGGACGTGCGGCTGATGCTGGAGACGGCCGGCGCGCGGCCCCTGGCGCTGCTGCCCGGAATCGCGGCGCGGATGGACCATTTGCTGGCCGCCGGCCACGGTGCGGCAGACGCAAGCGTCATCGCCATCGACGCCGTGGCGCGCTGAACAAAGGAAAATGCCATGGTACTGCTCGAATTTTCAATGTCGCCGTTTGCCCGGGGCGAAAGCCTCAGCCCCTGGGTCGCGCGTTCGCTCGACATCATCGACAGGAGCGGCCTGCCCTACCAACTCACTCCCATGGGCACCATCATCGAAGGCGAGTGGGCCGAGGTGATGGCGGTGGTCACGGCCTGCTTTGAAGCGATGAGTACGGATTGCGAGCGCATCAGCACGCAGATCAAGATCGACTACCGCGCCGGCCCCGGCGGGCGCATCAAGGCCAAGGTCGACGCGATCGAGAAGAAGCTGGGACGCAAGCTGTCTACCTGAATGCCGCCGATCGCAGACCAGCCGGCCAAAGCGGGTGGCGCTCGCTGCCATGAGCGTAAACGTGAAACAACTCGTTCGGAGCGACTGATGACAGTCGAGCGAAGCGAGCCGATGAGTAGCCCCCCGCGAGGGGGGATGGGGGGCGGGCCTTCAATTCGCCTTTAGCGTGTTTCATCTTCGGCGGTTGCCGCTCGGTCCCATGAGCGTTACAGCAGCACTCCCACCACAGCCCCGCAGGACAGCGTCGCCAAAGTACCGGCGATCAGGGTGCGCGGGCCGAGTTGCAGGATCTCGGCGCGGCGTTCCGGCACCATGGTGGTGAGGCCGCCGATCATGATGCCGAGGCTGCCGAGGTTGGCGAAACCGCACAGCGCGTAGGTCATGATCACGCGACTGCGTTCGGACAAGGCCTCGGCCGGCAGGGCGGCGAATTCGAGGTAGGCAACCAGTTCGTTCAACACGGTCTTGGTGCCGAGCAGGGCACCGGCGGTGGCGGCCTCGCTCCAGCTGACTCCCGCCAGCCAGGCCAGCGGCGCCATGATCCAGCCCAGGATGCGCTGCAGCGACCAGGGTACGCCGGCGTGCGGCAGCAGGCCGAGAATCTGGTTGGCCAGCGCCACGAGGGCCACCAGCACGACCAGCATGGCGACGATGTTGAGCAGGAGTTGCAGGCCCTCGGACGTGCCCCGCGTGATGGCATCCATGCTGCTGCCGTCGATTTGCGGCAGGCTGAGATTGCGCCCGGTGGGCTCGCCCACGGGCGGCACCATCAGCACCGAAAAGACAATGGCGGCGGGCGCGCTGATGAAGGAGGCGGCGAGGATGTGGGCCAGGGCGCCCGGCACGCGCGGACCGACGATGCCGGCATAAAGCGCCATCACCGTGCCGGCCACGCCGGCCATGCCGGCAGCCAATATCACGAACAGCTCGCCGCGATTGACGCGCGACAGGTAGGGCTTGACCAGCAGCGGAGCCTCGACCATGCCGACGAAAATATTGGCCGCCGTCGAGATGCCCACCGCGCCGCCCACGCCCAGCGTGCGCTCGAGCAGCCAGGACATGCCCCGCACCAGGAGCGGCAGAACACGCCAGTGGAACAGCAGTGCCGAGAGCGCGCTCATCACCAGGACGATGGGCAGGGCCTGGAAGGCCAGCACGAAGCTGGCGCCCGCAGCGGTCTCGGCGAAGGGCAGCGTGCCGCCACCGAGGTAGCCGAAGACCATCGAGGTGCCGGCACGGGTGGCGGCTTCGAGCGCCAACAGCGCGTCGTTCATCGCGACGAACAGGGCTCGCGCGCCCGGCAGCCTGAGAATGACGACGGCAAGCACCACCTGCAGCAGCACGCCGCCGGCCACGGTGCGCCAGGGCACGGCGCGGCGATTTTCCGAAATCGCCCAGGCCAGGGCGAGAAACACGAGGTAGCCGAAGATGCCTTGCAGCGCCTCCATCAGCGCGCTGGTGACAGTTCGCGCAGCCGGCCGTCGGTTTGCGGCGCGATGCTGCCGGCGCGCTCCATGGCCTGCATCACAACTTCGGTCTCCAGCGGCGAACCTTCGGCCGGGCGCAGCACCGGCAGGCCCTTGAGCACCGCGTAGCCGTCGCCGCCGCCGGCGAGGTAGTTGGTGGTGGCGAGGCGATGGCGCGACTCCGCCGTGACGGGCTGGCCGCCGGCGCTCAGCTCAACGATGCGGCTGCCTCTGGGCCGGGTCGGGTCATACACGATGCGCAGGCCGGAGACATGCGGCATGGCGCCACTCTGGCCGTTGACGACGCGGCGATCCAGCCCGTGCTCAAGCGCCTCGCGCAATTGCGCGCCGCTTAAACTCAGCACCAGCAGCGGGTTCTGAAAGGGCAGCAGGGCCAGGATGTCACGCCGCGTCAGCGGGCCGGGGCCGATGACATGGTCGCTGCGAAAGGCGCCGGCGTTGAGCAGCGCGATGTCTGCGCCCAGCGCCTCGCGCACCGCATCGGCGGCGAAGCTGGCGAGATTGGATTCGGTGCTGCGCAGGGTCTCTCCTCGCGCATCAAGCGCCACGGTTGTTTCGGCAATGCGTTCCCCCAGCCGCGCGCCGACCTGGCGTTCGACATCGTCGGCGATCGCCTTGACGCTAGCATCCTCGAGCCAGCGGCCATCCACCGGCAGGATGTCCCAGCGCATGCCGAGCAGGCGGTGGCGCTCGCCTTCGCGTACGAAGCGCAGGCGCACATGCAGCGCGTCGCGCGCGTCCGAGCCGGCCTTGAGGATGGGGGTGCGCCCCGCCATCTCCGTAATCAGGTGGTGGTCGTGGCCGCCGAGGATGAGGTCGACCACCCCGCTCGCGGCGATCTCGCGGTCCTCGATAAGCGTGTTGTGGGTCAACGCAACGATGGCCTCAGCCCCCTGGGCGCGCAAAGCCAAGGCTTCGCGGCGGGCGGCGGCGAGCAGGTCCTCGAAGCGGATGCGCGGCCCCGGCTTGGACAGCGTCGCGGTCGCGGGCGTGATCAGGCCGAAGAAGCCGATGCGCACGCCACCGACGTTGCGCAGTTCGCTCGCCTTCACCGCCGGCAGCGGTGGCTCGGCATGCAGGTTGGCGGCCAGCCAGGGAAAGCGCGATTCACCGAGCCGCTCGCGCGCCACGTCATCGCCGAAATCGAACTCATGGTTGCCGGGCACGGCGAGGTCGAGGCGCATCGCATTCCAGGCGCGCATCATCTGCGCGCCCTTGAACATCCCGGATTCGACACCGGGCGAAAGCGTATCGCCGCCGAAGACGAAGAGCGTCGCCGGATGCTCACGGCGCAGGGTGTCGACCAGCCCCGCCAGCCGCGCCAGCCCGCCACGCGGTGCCTTGGGGTCGATGGGGCCAATCTGGTAGACGTCATTGACATGGACCAGACCGATTTCGACGACCGCGGCTTTGTCCTGCGCGTGAGCCGGCGCGATGGCGCCGAGCAGCACCAGCGCAAAGACGAGTCGCGCGAAGTGACGATGGCAGGTGGTGATGACGGAAAGCATGTTGACTCGATTCTACGGCAGGCGCATGGCCATGTCGCCACTGACGCCACTCCTGTCACACAACAGCCGGGCGAGAGACACCGCGATGTTCCGGCCAGCGATAGTGGCGTCATGCGATGCTTCAAGTAAGACCCCACCTCGCGTAGCATAGCGGTCGGCTATCTGCCTTCTGCCAGGAAAGGGTACAAGCATGGACCTGCTCAAAAACCGCATCGCGCTGCGCTGGCGTCGCACCAAGATCGTGGCCACCCTGGGCCCGGCGAGTTCCGAGCGCAAGATCATCGAGGACCTGCTGAAGGCCGGGGTCGATGTGGTCCGGCTCAACATGTCCCACGGTACCCACGAAGCGCACCGCGAGGTCTATGGTCATGTGCGCGCCGCAGCGAAAAAGCTCGACCGGCATGTGGCGATCTTTGCCGACCTGTGCGGGCCGAAGATCCGTTGCGGAAAGTTCCCCGATGGACCGCTGCTGCTAACCCCCGGCGAGGAAGTGCTGATCGATCCGCGCATCGACAAGGGCGGGCCGGGCCTGATCGCCTCGCAATACAAGGCCATCGCGCGCGACGTGCAGCCGGGACACCGCATTCTGCTCGACGACGGCAACCTGGAACTCAAGGCATTGGCGATCGAAGGCGACCGGGTGCGCTGCCGCGTGGTGTTCGGCGGATTGCTCAAAGACCACAAGGGCATCAACCTGCCAGACTCGAAGGTTTCGGCCTCTTCGCTGCCGCCGAAAGATATTGCCGACGCCAAGTTCGCCATCGAACTCGGCGTCGATTACCTGGCCCTGTCCTTCGTCCGCACCGCCAAGGACGTCGCCGGCCTGCGCCGCCTGATCGCCCGCGCCGGCGCCGACACGCCGATCATCGCCAAGATCGAGACGCCGGAGGCGATGGAGAACATCGAGGCCATCGTGCAGGCCTGCGACGCCATCATGGTGGCGCGCGGCGACCTCGGCATCGAGATGCCGGCCGAGCAGGTGCCGCTGATCCAGCGCGAGCTGATCCGCCTCGGGCGCCAGCACAACCGCGCGGTGATCGTGGCGACGCAGATGCTCGAATCGATGATCGACCACTCGCGGCCGACGCGGGCCGAGGTAGGCGATGTGGCCAACGCCGCGCTGACCGGCGCCGACGCCGTGATGTTGTCCGCCGAGACCGCCAGCGGCAAGTACCCGATGCGGGCGGTGGAAATGATGGACCGCGTGCTGCGCGAAGTGGAAGGCTATCAGTGGGCTCAGGGCAGCTTCCTCGGCGGCGAGGCGGCCAACCGCATCGACCTCGGCATGCGTGACGGCGTCGCCAATGCCGCCGCCTCGCTGGCGCACGACCTGAAGTTGCAGGGCATCATCATTCCGACGCAGAGCGGCACGACGGCGCGCGTGATCTGCTCCCATCGCCCGACCGCGCCGCTGGTGGCGGTGTCGACCGACGCCGCTGTATGCCGGCGCCTGTCGCTGAACTGGGGCATCGTGCCGATGACCGCGAGCGAAGCCGAGTACGGCGACTGGGAAGCCCTGTGCCGGCGCATCGCGCGCAGTTGCGATCTGACCCGCACCGGCCACAGCGTGCTGCTGGTTGCGGGCTTCAGCGACGACGCGGCACGCAACGCGCCGCTCCTGAAAATCCTGCGCGTTTGAGGGCGGGAACACAGCAGAGCGTGGCGGCGCTCGCCACGCCCTGAATCCGCCAAGGCCGTAATCCCGGAACCCACATGCCGCTTGCCCGCGTCCGCGACATCGATATCTGCTATGAGATTTCTGGCGATGGCCCGCGCCTGCTGAAGATCTGGGGCACGGGCGGCGACCTGCGCCGGCCGCAAACGGACTTCGACCGCCGCCTCGCCGCGTGCTTCACCGTGCTGGCCTTCGATCAGCGCGGCATGGGCCGCAGCGGCAAGCCCGA